>NZ_CP128260.1:1392272-1712045 GCF_030344995.1 Pseudomonas fluorescens | reverse complement strand
CTCGACAACTGGGTCCTGCGCAAAGCCTGTGAAGACCTCGGCGAGCTGTCGCGCCATGGCTGTGAGGAACTGAAGATTGCCTGGAACTGCTCACCGCTGAATCTGGCCCGGGAAGAACTGGCCAATGAAATCGAGCATGCCTTGCGCAGTGCCGGCGTCGCGCCGGAGCGGCTGGAACTGGAAGTCACCGAAAACGCCTTGATGGGCAACATCGCCAACACCCTGGTGCTGCTGCGGCAGATCCGCGCCCTCGGCGTGTCACTGTCGATCGATGACTTCGGCACCGGTTATTCGTCGCTGGCCTATCTCAAGCGCCTGCCGCTCAACACCCTGAAGGTCGACCGCTCGTTCATCCTCGACATTCCCAAGGCCACCGCCGATATGGAGATCGTCCAGGCGATCATCGTCATGGCGCACACCCTGCACTTGCAGGTGGTCACCGAAGGCGTCGAAAGCCTGGAGCAATACGAATTTCTCGAGCGCTCGGGCTGCGACTTCATTCAGGGTTACCTGCTCAGCCGCCCGGTGCCCCTGACCGAACTGCGCCCGGTACTGGAGGAAATCAACCAGCGCAAACACGCACACACGGTCAATCCGCTGAGTCTGGCGCGCGGTACATTTGCACCAGTGTCGCTGGATCCTTCTGTAAAAAGCCCTGCGCCCCATGCAGGCGCATCAGTTGTGCGGCCAATCCGCTGATCGGCGTCGCCGAGCCGGTTTCCCGGGAAAACTTCACTGCGGTATCCAGATCTTTCAGCAGCGTGCGCACGTGCCACTTCACCGGTTCGAAACGGCTTTCTGCCATTTGCGGCGCGAGGATCTGCAACGGTTTCGAATCAGCAAAACCACCGGCCAGCGCCTCGGCGATCAGGCTGGCATCGACCCCGGCCTGTTCGGCCAGCGCCACCACTTCGGCGATCACCAAGGCATTGCAGGCGACGATCATCTGATTGCAGGCTTTGGTCACCTGACCGGCGCCGACGCCGCCCATGTGCGTGACCCGCTGGCCGAGTTCGAGCAGCACCGGGCGTACGCGATCAAGGTCCGCTGCATCACCGCCGACCATGATCGCCAGACTACCCGCCTCAGCCCCGACCACTCCGCCGGACACCGGCGAATCGAGCCAGGCCATGCCCGTCTTGCCGGCCAGCTCAGCCGCCATTTCACGGGTCGCCGTCGGTTCGAGGCTGGAAAAATCCACCAGCAACTGACCGGGTTTCGCCCCTTCGGCCACACCGGCCGGGCCGAACACCACCTCGCGCACCACCGCCGTGTCCGCCAGGCACAGCATCACCACATCGGCCTGTTCACAGAGTTCAGCGGCGGTCGCCACCTGCCGGGCGCCGGCCTCGACCAGCGGCGCGCACTTGGCCGGGTTGCGGTTCCACACGGTCAGCGGATAACCGGCGGCCAGCAAGCGACGGCACATTGGCAGGCCCATCAGGCCGATTCCGGCAAAACCCAACGAAGGTCGCGTTGACATCATTTAGCCTCCTTTTGATTAAAGATCGCCGAATAATGGCCGATCCATCATCAATCAGGAAAGGATTCCCCCGCGCGGCACTCAGGCCATCACCCTGACGCACGGGCCAAACACGCGCAGAAAAAAGACGCGAGATTCCCATTCCGTGAGGCTCGACGACAGCGGTCGTTGATCCAACCAGTCCAGGTATATGGCGCACAATGACTTCTAAAAACAATCCGGCCACTGCGGTATCCGATCTGACTCTGAGCCCTGCGGCGAACAGCCCTGCCCCGATGAAGCCATTGCCACCCTCGCGCCCGCTGGGCACCCAGCAATACCTGTACTTCACTGAAACCAACACCGACCGCATCCTCGACAACCTCGATGGCCTGCGTGACCTGGTGTTCCCGCGCCCGCCGCACCTGGAAGGCGACAACGAGCAGCACAATGATCAGGAATTCCCGTCGGTGTGCCTGATCGGCCTCGGTCGTTGCGGCTCCAACATTGCCCTAGACGTGGCGGAGCTGGTGTACAACGCGCGCAAGTTCTACCTCAACGAATTCAACAACGAAGATCGCCCTTCGAGCGATCGTCGCCTGGCCGACAAGGGCTACAGCCCGGCGCAGTGGATCAAGACCAACCTGCGGATCGGCCCGAACAAGGGCAGCAAACCGGTGTTCCTGGTGGAACCGCTGGTGATGCTCGGCGACCTCGACAAGGACATCGCCGGGCGCATCCGTTTCTCGCGCAAGGGCGAAAAAAGCGGTTTCCTGCGCGACTACAGCAAGATGAAGATCATGGACTTGTCCGAAGTCCACGCCGGTGGCGCCGGTAACGCGCCGATCCTCGGCCAGTACCTGGCGAAGATCATCCTCAACAAGGACACCCAGCGCTTCTCCAGCCCTGACTGGAAAATGATCCACTCGTACCTGATCGACAGCTGCGGCATCAAGGCCAACCAGTCGCGCCTGTATTTCTCGATCTTCAGTGCCGGCGGCGGTACCGGTTCGGGCATGGCTTCGGAGTTCGGTCTGGCCCAGCAGCATTCGTACATGAACAAGACGTTCGACACCAAGCCGATGGACGAGCATGACGGCAAGAGCGGTCATTCGTTCGTGTTCGAGCCGATCTTCACCAGCGGCATCTGCGTGCTGCCGAACATTTCCGACCACCGCAGCGAAATGTCCGAGGCGCTGCACATCAACGCCGGACGCCTGCTGTGCAAATACCTGTCGGAAGAATGGGATTTCTCGTACAACTTCGCCAACGAAGACAGCAGCGAAGCCAGCGTCATGGGCCGAATCCGCCCATGGAACGCGATGATGCTGATCTCCAACGACATCATGCGTTACGCCGAAGAGAGCGATGACGGCAACATCCAGAACATTGATGTCAATGCGATGGAGAAGCACGCCAACCAGTACATCTCACAACAGATCTTCAACATTCTGACGGCCCAGGCGGTCACGACCGACTACGACCAGAACTATTTCCGTCGCGCCGGCATCGACATCGGCGAGACCATTCGCCTGGATGCCAACGACCTGTTCATGAGTCTGGCCGGCCCGGTGGCGATTGCCTACGCCGAATCCGTGGTGCCGGAAACGCCGCCGCCGAGCAGCGACAAGTTCAAGGTGTTCGACAAAGAGCCGCAGCGCCTGAACATCGACGACCTGTTCTTCCGCTCGATCGACCTGCCGCACTTCAACAAGGTGACCCAGGCGATCGAAGGCATCAGCCTGCTGCCGATCGAATCCAAGCGTTATCGCGCGTCTCTGGAGCAATACAAAAACTCTGGCTACGACGCGGCCGCGCTGCATGACCTGCACTTCTTCAAGAACTGCTCGTCGGTGGTCTCGATCGTTTCGCTGCCAAAAGACTACAAGCTGTCGTACATGGACCTGAACCGGTTGAAGACCCACCTCAACAGCCTGTTCCCCAACACCACGCTCAAGCGCTACGCGCTGGTGATCGGCGCCTCGGCCAACCTGTCGCTGACCACCCTGATCGCCAAGAGCCCGTGCCTGTCGGACGACTTCCTGACGCTGATCGTGGCGTTCATCAAGCGTTGCTTCGCCAAGACCCCGTACCGTTTCGACGACACCCTGGACAACTCGATCCTCGACTTCATCATCAACGAAGAATTCGACGAAGACCGTATCGACGACCTGCTCAACGAATTCGAGAACCCGGCGAAGATCCTCGATACCAACTGGTACGCGATCAAGCCGATGTACGAGAAGAAGTACCGCGAGCTGATCAACGACAAAGAGAAGTTTGTCTCGATCAACGACATTCGCCTGTCGCGCGATTGCGTGAAGAAGTCGATCAAGTACCTGCGCGAGATCTACCGTCACCGGATCGGCAAGACCAAGGTTATTTCCCTCAATAACCATACTGGCAAGACCTACTCGGTCTGATCGAAGACCGAGTAGCCTCCATTCGCGAGCAAGCCCGCTCCCACATTTGACCGTATGTCTTCTGACACAACGCGGTTGAATGTGGGAGCGGGCTTGCTCGCGAAGAGGCCCTCACGCTCGATGAAAATTTCAGCCCTTCCAACATCCAGAAACAATTAAGCAGCCCGAAGGCTGCTCAATAAACTGTGCCCGTTACGTTTACGTCACCGTTATGCCACCCCCGCTTGTGGCATTTCTCTACGGCAATCGGCCATCACGCTACTCCGCTACACACTTTTTGCCGGCCAGCACTCGCACCACCAAGGTGCAACCCGTCAGGCCGCTGCCCTTTCCTGGACCAGGATCCATGGCCGGACCACCACTGCCCACATCTCGGGATCGCGCTCGAAAATATCCAGCGCCCGCGTTTCAGACAGCTTGGCGACCTTGTCTTCGGCCAGCCAGGCAGCGACTTTCTCGCCCTGATCCGACGCCACGGCCTCGGCGACCGCGATCAAATCCAGGCTGGCGTCGACCCACAATAGGGCACCCTGGGCGTAGAAACGCTCCAGCTCTTTCCAGGTAATAGATGCGGTTTCACCAAGCAGCTTGGCATAGAGGGTGCTAGGTTCTTGATTCATGGGACTGTCCGGAAAAGAAATCGGCGCGAATAATAACGTCGGTGGTCCGGCAGAAAAACCCGGTTGCAAAAGGCCGTACCGAACGAAAAGAGCAGGAACGCCAAGGAATGCTGATGATTGGGGCATAAGCCCTCTGAACGTCCCGCCGCAATTCTGTCTTTTTCTTTCATTTAAGCGACACCCTCAGGTTTTGCCCCCTGGCGCCAGCTTCCCAGGCCAACAACCGGCGCTCTACACTGTACCGGTACAGTTGCCGGGGGCTTTTCCGGAGGGTATCGCTAGATATCTGTCCCGGTTCTGCTGCTACGGCGTCAGGACTCTAAAAAAATACAACAGTAAGAGTGGAGCACTATGACTAAGGCTACTAAGCAGATTTCCAAACTGTTTGCCGCTATGGTTCTGGCAGGGGTTGCCAGCCATTCGTTCGCAGCTGACACCATCAAGATCGGTATCGCCGGCCCTAAAACCGGTCCAGTAGCCCAGTACGGCGACATGCAGTTCAGTGGCGCGAAAATGGCCATCGAACAAATCAACGCCAAAGGCGGCGTCGACGGCAAGAAGCTCGAAGCCGTTGAATACGATGACGCTTGCGATCCTAAACAAGCAGTAGCGGTTGCGAACAAGGTCGTCAACGACGGCGTCAAGTTCGTGGTCGGTCACCTGTGCTCCAGCTCCACCCAGCCTGCTTCGGACATCTACGAAGACGAAGGCGTGATCATGATCACCCCGGCTGCCACCAGCCCGGACATCACCAACCGTGGTTACAAAATGGTCTTCCGCACCATCGGTCTGGACAGCGCCCAGGGCCCTGCCGCCGGTAACTACATCGCCGATCACGTGAAGCCGAAAATCGTCGGCGTGCTGCACGACAAGCAGCAGTACGGTGAAGGCATCGCCACCGCCGTCAAATCCACTCTCGAGAAGAAAGGCACCAAAGTTGCCGTGTTCGAAGGCGTCAACGCCGGCGACAAGGACTTCTCCGCGATCATCGCCAAACTCAAGCAAGCCAACGTCGACTTCGTCTACTACGGCGGCTACCACCCGGAGCTGGGCCTGATCCTGCGTCAAGCCCAGGAAAAAGGCCTGAAAGCCAAGTTCATGGGTCCGGAAGGCGTGGGTAACGACTCGATCACCCAGATCGCCAAGGACGCGTCCGAAGGCCTGCTGGTGACCCTGCCGAAGTCCTTCGACCAGGATCCGGCCAACGTGGCCCTGGCCGATGCATTCAAGGCCAAGAAAGAAGACCCGAGCGGTCCGTTCGTGTTCCCGTCCTACTCGGCCGTTGAAGTGATTGCCGAAGGTATCAAGGCTGCCAAGTCCGAAGATGCTGCCAAAGTGGCTGAAGCCATCCACAAAGGCACCTTCAAGACACCTACCGGCGACCTGAGCTTCGACGACAAGGGCGACCTGAAGGACTTCAAATTCGTGGTTTACGAGTGGCACAACGGCAAACCTAAAACCGAAGTGTCGCCTCAGTAAGGCCCTGCCTGACTGACTGCCAATAAAGCCCACGGCGTGCCGTGGGCTTTGTTTTACGAATGTATTGGGCCGCGCTGGCGTGATCCGCCAGTCTCCCCACCTGAAAATCTCAAAACCGTCATCAGCGGTTCGCTGGCAAAACCCGGATTCGAAGTGGATAAAGATCCACGGGACCGGGCGGGAAAATGACTCCACCAGTGAAATGCGTATCAGGTTTTTAGGAGCGCTGTAATGCCTGACATCTATCACTTCTTCCAACAGCTGGTTAACGGCTTGAACGTTGGCAGCATGTATGCCCTGATCGCCATCGGCTACACGATGGTCTACGGCATCATTGGAATGATCAACTTCGCCCACGGCGAGGTGTACATGATCGGTTCCTACGTGGCGTTCATCGCCATCGCCGGGCTGACCATGATGGGACTCGAAAGCGTCCCGCTGCTGATGACTGTGGCGTTCATCGCCAGCATCGTCGTCACCAGCTCCTACGGATACAGCATCGAACGCATTGCCTACCGCCCGTTGCGCGGCAGCAACCGTCTGATCCCGCTGATTTCCGCGATCGGTATGTCGATCTTCCTGCAGAACACGGTTCTGCTGGCGCAAGACTCCAAGGACAAAGCTATCCCCAACCTGATTCCGGGCAACTTCGCCTTCGGTCCAGGTGGCGCACATGAAGTGCTGATTTCCTACATGCAAATCGTGGTGTTCGTGGTGACCCTGATCGCCATGCTCGGCCTCACGCTGTTCATCTCCCGCTCTCGCCTGGGCCGCGCCTGCCGCGCCTGCGCCGAAGACATCAAGATGGCCAACCTGCTGGGCATCAACACCAACAACATCATCGCCCTGACCTTCGTCATCGGTGCTGCGCTGGCGGCCGTCGCGGCCGTGCTGCTTAGCATGCAATACGGCGTGATCAACCCGAACGCCGGTTTCCTCGTCGGCCTCAAGGCCTTCACCGCTGCGGTACTGGGCGGGATCGGCAGCATCCCCGGCGCCATGCTCGGCGGGCTGGTGCTCGGGGTGGCGGAAGCCTTTGGCGCCGATATCTTCGGCGACCAGTACAAGGACGTCGTGGCTTTCGGCTTGTTGGTTCTGGTGCTGTTGTTCCGTCCGACCGGCATTCTGGGCCGTCCGGAGGTTGAGAAAGTATGACTAGGAATCTTAAACAGGCGCTGTTTAGCGCCTTGCTGGTCTGGGCCGTGGCCTATCCGGTACTGGGTCTGAAACTGACCATCGTCGGCATCAACCTGGAAGTGCACAACACCAGCCCGGCCATTCTGGCGACCATCGCCATCTGCTCGGTGCTGATGTTCCTGCGGGTGCTGTTCAACCAGCAGATCAGCAAGGCGTGGCGTTCGTCGCCGGGCATGCCGCTGATCCCGGCCAAGGCCAGCAACTTCCTGACCCTGCCGACCACTCAACGCTACTTCATCATCGCGCTGATCATCGGTGCGCTGGTGTGGCCGTTCTTCGGCTCCCGTGGTGCGGTGGACATCGCGACGCTGATCCTGATCTACGTGATGCTCGGCCTCGGTCTGAACATCGTGGTCGGTCTGGCCGGTCTGCTCGACCTGGGTTACGTCGGCTTCTACGCCGTCGGCGCCTACAGCTACGCGCTGCTGTCGCACTACTACGGCCTGAGCTTCTGGATCTGTCTGCCGATTGCCGGCTTGATGGCGGCGACGTTCGGCTTCCTGCTGGGCTTCCCTGTGTTGCGTCTGCGCGGTGACTACCTGGCGATCGTGACCCTCGGTTTCGGGGAAATCATCCGCCTGTTCCTGCGTAACCTGACCGACATCACCGGTGGTCCGAACGGCATCAGCAACATCGAGAAACCGACGTTCTTCGGCCTGACCTTCGAACGCAAGGCTGCGGAAGGCCTGCAAACCTTCCACGAGTATTTCGGCCTGCAGTACAACTCGATCAACAAGGTGATCTTCCTCTACTTGGTTGCCCTGCTGCTGGCGCTGGCCGCACTGTTCATCATCAACCGCCTGCTGCGCATGCCGATCGGCCGTGCGTGGGAAGCGCTGCGTGAAGATGAAATCGCCTGCCGCGCGCTGGGTCTCAACCCGACCGTGATCAAGCTCTCTGCATTCACCCTGGGCGCAAGCTTCGCCGGTTTCGCCGGCAGCTTCTTCGCTGCCCGTCAGGGTCTGGTGACGCCGGAATCGTTCACCTTCATCGAGTCGGCAATCATCCTCGCCATCGTGGTGCTGGGTGGCATGGGCTCGCAGCTGGGCGTGATTCTCGCGGCCGTGGTGATGATCCTGCTGCCGGAAATGATGCGTGAGTTCAGTGAGTACCGCATGTTGATGTTCGGTGCCCTGATGGTGTTGATGATGATCTGGCGTCCACAAGGTCTGCTGCCGATGCAACGCCCACACATGGAGTTGCGAAAATGAGCCGCGAGATCCTTAAAGTCGAAAACTTGAGCATGCGCTTCGGCGGCCTGCTGGCGGTCAACGGCGTGGCCCTGACCGTGAAGGAAAAACAGGTGGTTGCACTGATCGGGCCGAACGGCGCCGGCAAGACCACCGTGTTCAACTGCCTGACCGGTTTCTACCAGCCATCGGGCGGTAGCATCCTGCTGGACGGCGAGCCGATCCACGGCCTGCCGGGCCACAAGATCGCCCTCAAAGGCGTGGTGCGCACCTTCCAGAACGTGCGTTTGTTCAAGGACATGACGGCGGTCGAGAACCTGTTGATCGCCCAGCACCGTCACCTGAACACCAACTTCCTGTCCGGCCTGTTCAAGACCCCGGCGTTTCGCAAGAGCGAGCGCGAGGCCATGGAGTTCGCCGAATACTGGCTGGAAAAGGTCAACCTGAAAGAGTTCGCCAACCGCCCCGCCGGCACCCTGGCCTACGGTCAGCAGCGTCGTCTGGAAATCGCCCGCTGCATGATGACCCGTCCGCGGATCCTCATGCTCGACGAACCGGCCGCCGGCCTGAACCCGAAGGAAACCGAAGACCTCAAGGCGCTGATCAGCGTGCTGCGTGAAGAGCACAACGTGACCGTGCTGCTGATCGAACACGACATGAAACTGGTCATGAGCATTTCCGACCACATCGTCGTGATCAACCAGGGCACGCCCCTGGCCGACGGCACGCCGGACCAGATCCGCGACAATCCTGAAGTGATCAAAGCCTACCTGGGGGAAGCGTAAATGCTGCAGTTCGAAAACGTTTCCACCTTCTACGGCAAGATCCAGGCACTGCACAGCGTCAACGTCGAAGTCCGCCAGGGCGAGATCGTGACCCTGATCGGCGCCAACGGTGCCGGCAAGTCCACGCTGCTGATGACGCTGTGCGGTTCGCCGCAGGCCCACAGCGGCAGCATCCGCTACATGGGTGAGGAACTGGTCGGCCAGGACTCGTCGCAGATCATGCGCAAGAGCATTGCCGTGGTGCCGGAAGGTCGTCGGGTGTTTGCCCGTCTGACCGTCGAAGAAAACCTGTCCATGGGCGGGTTCTTCACCGACAAGGGCGACTATCAGGAACAGATGGACAAGGTTCTCGGCCTTTTCCCGCGCCTGAAAGAACGCTTCAACCAGCGCGGCGGCACCATGTCCGGCGGCGAACAGCAAATGCTCGCCATCGGCCGTGCGCTGATGAGCAAGCCGAAACTGCTGTTGCTCGACGAGCCGTCGCTGGGCCTGGCACCGATCATCATCCAGCAGATCTTCGACATCATCGAACAGCTGCGCAAGGACGGTGTAACGGTGTTCCTGGTCGAACAGAACGCCAACCAGGCGCTGAAAATCGCCGACCGTGCGTACGTTCTGGAGAACGGTCGGGTGGTGATGC
The DNA here is from genome assembly GCF_030344995.1 of Pseudomonas fluorescens. GTDB lineage: Bacteria > Pseudomonadota > Gammaproteobacteria > Pseudomonadales > Pseudomonadaceae > Aquipseudomonas > Aquipseudomonas fluorescens_BF. The sequence goes on along the minus strand of NZ_CP128260.1, from coordinate 1,702,249 downwards.
AAGGCACCGGTGAAGCACTGCTGACCGACCCGAAAGTGCGCGAGGCGTACCTCGGCGGTTGATGGATCGCTCCAATCAAAAAACGGCCTTCGGGCCGTTTTTTTGTGTCCGGCAAAAAAAACTTTATCGATCGCTGTAACGCATCGCCGAGTCGTTTCTCTAGTGGAGCAAGCAAGCGCATTCGCTTGTTCAATCCAAGTAAAAGACCGGAGAAACATCATGACTGCTACCACCCGCACCCTGTCCGCCACCGCCCTGGTTCTGGCCCTCGGTTCTGCCCTGAGCATGGCCGCCGTTTCGACCGCTCAGGCCGCCGACAACAGCAACATGGAAAAATGCTTCGGCGTGGCCATGAAAGGTCATAACGATTGTGCCGCCGGTGCCGGCACCACCTGCGCAGGCACGGCGAAAATGGATTACCAGGCCAACTCCTGGAAATTCGTACCGAAAGGCACCTGCACCACCACCGAAAGCAAGACCTCGCCGACCGGTTTCGGTCAGATGGAAGCCTTCAAGGCCAAGTCCTGATCCACGGCCTGCCCGAGTGACGAACATGATCACCTCCTGCGACCATGCCTCCCCCCGCACTCGGGCAGCCCTCACCGGGCTCCCGCCCCGTGCCGGGCTGGGGCTCAAGACCGGGCACTTTCGTGAAGTGCTCGGTGCTCTTCCGGACATCGGTTTCTTCGAAGTCCACGCCGAAAACTACATGGTGGCCGGCGGCCCGTTTCATCATTTTCTGGGTTTGATTCGCGAGGCGTATCCGCTGTCGCTACACGGCGTCGGGCTGTCCATCGGTGCCGAAGGCCCGCTGGATGTCCAGCACCTCAAACGCCTGGCGGCGCTGATCGAACGCTATCAACCCCACTCCTTTTCCGAACACCTGGCCTGGTCGAGCCACGGCCCGGTGTTCCTCAATGATTTGCTGCCTCTGGCGTACGACACACCAACGCTGAATCGCGTCTGCGATCACATCGACCAGGTACAGAACTCCCTCAAGCGTCCGATGCTGCTGGAAAACCCGGCGACCTATCTGGCGTTCGAGCGCTCGACCATCGACGAAGCGGAGTTCATCCGTGAAGTCATCCGGCGCAGTGGCTGCGGTCTGTTGCTGGACGTGAACAATGTCTACGTCTCGTGCATCAACCATCAGCGCGATCCCCTGGCCTATCTCGACGCACTGCCGCTGCACGCAGTGGGCGAGATTCATCTGGCGGGGTTCGCCGAAGATACCGACAGCCTCGGTGATCGCCTGCTGATCGACGATCACGGCGCGCCGATCGATCAAGCGGTCTGGTCGTTGTACCGGCAAGCGCTGGAATGCGTCGGCCCGGTGGCAACGTTGATCGAACGGGACAATCAGGTGCCGGCCTTCAACGTGCTGTTGGCGGAAGCGCAGCAGGCCGATGCGCTGTTGCTGTGCGAGGGAGGTCGGTCATGAGCATTCAAGCCGCATTCAGCGCCGCGTTGCTCGATATCGACCTGCCCTGCCCCGACGGCTTGTGCAGCGCCAACGGTGCCGATCCGGCCAGCCGTTTCGCGGTGTACCGCAACAACGTGCAGGGTTCGCTGATCAATGGATTGGCCGACAGTTATCCCGTGGTGATGCAGTTGGTGGGGGACGAATTCTTCCGGGCCATGGCTGGAGTTTTTGTGCAAAACCATCCGCCACACAGTCCGTTGATGAGCGACTACGGCAGTGAGCTGGCGGACTTCATCAGCGGTTTCGAACCTGCCGCGAGCGTCCCCTATCTGGCTGATGTCGCGCGGCTGGAACGCTTGCGCACGCTGGCCTATCACGCTGCCGATGCGTTGCCTCTGAGTCAGGAGCGGATCGCTGCTGTGTTTGCAGATGCCGATGCGCTGAATGAATTGCGCATCGGCCTGCACCCTTCGCTGCATCTGCTCGATTCAAGCTTCGCCGTTGTGGACATCTGGGCCGCGCATCAGCGCGACACGACGCTGGCCAGGATCGATCCTCTTCACGCCCAACACGCGTTGATTCTGCGCAACGGACTGGAAGTCGAGGTGTTCGCCGTGGATCGCGGCGCCAGCCAGTTCATTCGCCAGCTCAAGGCCGGCCAGTCACTCACGCAGGCTCTGGAATCCGCCGAGGCCTTCGACCTCAGCCAGACCCTCGCCCTGCTGATCAACCGCCAAGTCATCACTCATTTCCATCCAAAGGTGTCGTCATGAACAGTCTCGTTGCGCGCGCCATCGCGCTGCTGGAAAAAATCCCACACAGCCTGATCGCTTTCATCGCACGTTTTTCCATTGCGGCGGTGTTCTGGAAATCCGGGCAGACCAAGGTCGAGGGCCTGGCCATCGACTTGATCGACGGAACATTCCAGATTGGCTGGCCACATTTGGCGGACTCGACGATTCCGCTGTTCCAGAGCGAATACCACGTGCCGCTACTGTCGCCGGAAATCGCTGCGCATCTGGCTGCGTTTGCCGAGCACTTCTTCCCGATTCTGATCCTGATTGGTCTCGCCACTCGTTTTTCGGCGCTGGCCTTGCTGGGCATGACGCTGGTCATCGAGCTATTCGTCTACCCCGACGCCTACCCGACTCACGGCACTTGGGCAGCGGTGCTGCTGTACCTGATGGCGACCGGGCCGGGCAAAATCTCGATCGATCACCTGATCGCCCGGCACTACAACCGGTCCAGCGCCTCGCCGCTGAGCTTGAACCAGCCGATCAGGTAATCCGCCAGCACCTGGGTGCGTTTCGGTAAGCCGCCCTGATACGGATGCACCAGGTACATTGGCATGCGCCGGGTCTGAAAATCGCGAAGGAGCCAGCGCAATCGGCCGTCAGCCAATTCCGCCTGCAACAGGTAGGACGGCAGGCGAGCGATCCCGGCGCCGGCCAGTGCGGCTTTCTTCAACAGGTTGTAGTGATTGCTGGCGAACGGTCCCGACACCCGCACCCGCAGCAGTTCGTGCTGCTGGTGATAGAGCCATTCCTCGCGACCGCTGTAATGACTGTTGAGCAGGCAACGGTGTTCGGCCAGCGCCTGCGGCGTGAGCGGTTCGCCAAAGCGTTCAAGGTAAGCCGGGCTGGCGCAGGTCATTTCCTGCCAGGCCAGCAAGGGCTTGGCCACCAGTCGCTCGTCATTGGCCACTTCAGTGCGGATCGCCAGATCGAAGCCGTCGCGGGACAGCTCGCGGTAGCTGTTATTCAGCTCCAGCTCGATCTGCACTTCGGGGTATTTCTGCGAGAAGTCCAGCAGCAGACCGTCGAAGAAGGTTTCCCCCAGCGACACCGGAACCGTCATACGCACGGGACCTGCCATGTCGTCCTTCAATCGCGCCAATGCCTGACGCGCTCGCTCCACCTGGACTACAAGCGCCTGAGCCTGTGGCAACAACGCCGCACCGGCCGCCGTCAGGCTCAGCCGACGCGTGGTGCGCTGCAATAACACCACGGAAAACCGCGCTTCCAGCTGACTGATGCGCTTGGACAACTGCCCCTTGCTGCACCCCAATTGCTGCGCTGCCAAGGTAAAACTGCCGGCCTCGATCAACACCGCGAACGCCGCCAGATCATCCATTTCGCTCATGGATTGTTTCCATTTGAAAACCAAAGGTTGCCCATTAGCGCGCTTATCCACAGAAAAAACCACTCTAGACTGAAACCTCGTTCAATCACTTGAGGCAAGCACGATGAAAATTCTGTTGATCGGCGCAGGCGGCACCATCGGTTCGGCGGTGGACAAAGAGCTGTCGCAGCGTCATGAAGTCATTCGTATCGGTCGCAGCAGCGGCGATTTCCAGGTGGATATCAGCGACAGCGCATCGATCCGCAAGCTGTTCGACCAGACCGGCAAGTTCGACGCGCTGGTCTGCGCCGCCGGCAACGTGACCTTCGCCCCACTGGGTGAAATGACCGAAGACAGCTTCGCCCTCGGCCTGAAAGACAAGTTGATGGGCCAGGTCAATCTGCTGCTGATCGGCCGCGAATTCGCCAACGACGGCGCATCGTTCACCTTTACCACCGGCGTGCTCAGCCACGATCCGATCCGCAGCGGCGCATCGGCTGCACTGGTCAACGGCGCGCTGGACAGTTTCGTCCGCGCAGCGGCCATTGAGCTGCCACGCGGTCTGCGCGTGAACTCGATCAGCCCGACCGTGCTGGTCGAGGCCATGGGCAGCTACGCCCCGTACTTCCGTGGCTACAAGCCGGTTCCTGCGGCGGATGTGGCATTGGCCTACGCCAAAAGTGTCGAAGGCTTGCAGACAGGTCAGACATTTCACGTGGGCTAAACCCTTGTGATGAACGGTCAGCCTGCGTAACGTGACGGCACTTGTCTGGAGAGCCGAAGATGCGTGTTGCCCGTTCCCTGATCGTTGTTGCCCTGCTCCCGTTGTTTGCCGCGTGCCAGTTGTTCGATGGCGCGCGGGAAAGTGCCTCCCATGTTGGCCAGACGCGGATGCAGGGGCAACTGACCGCTGCCGACGGCAAACTGGTGTTCCAGGCCTGCGGCGAGCAGCGCCAGTACGTGGTCAACGACATTGGCGGCACCAGCATTCTGCAAGAGGCCGCCACCCTGGCCGATCAACAGGGCAAGCTGTTCGCCGACGTTCGCGGAAAGATCGCCGGCGACCGCCTCGACCTGACCCAGCTCTATCGTGTCGAACGTTCCGGCACTGCCTGTGACGACCCCAATTTCAAACAGCTGATCCTGCGCGCCGCCGGCCATGGCCCGGAATGGAACGTCAAGGTCAGCGGCAAGGGCCTGGTCATCGACCGCGAAGGCCAGCCACCGCTCGCCGTGCCCTACGTCGAAGAGCAGCTGGGCGACGGTCGTTTCAATCTCAGCAGCGAAGCCAACAACCAGCGCATCGAGTTGTGGGTAGCGCCACAGCGCTGCGTCGACAGCAGCACCGGCAGCGTGCAGCACATGAGCGCCGAGCTGCGTATCGACGGCAAGGTACAGCGTGGTTGCGGGTATTTCGGCGGATCGCGCAACGACTGATCGTTTTACCCTCACGGGATCCGGCCGATGCGGCTTATAATCGCCGCCTTCAAACGCCCTGGCGCAGTTGTGCGCCCCGCGAACCGGATCCTGTCATGTTACGAATCACCGAACTCAAGCTGCCGATCGACCATCCTGACGAAGACCTGCGCGCTGCCATCGTGCAACGCCTGGGCATTGCCAGCGATGACCTGCTCGATTTCACCTTGTTCAAGCGCAGCTACGATGCGCGCAAAAAGTCCTCCGAACTGTGCTTCATCTACACCATCGACCTCGAAGTGCGCGACGAGGCCAAAGTGCTGGGCAAGTTCGCCGACGACCGTAACGTCAACGTGGCGCCGGATGTCAGCTACAAATTCGTCGGCCAGGCGCCAAGCGACCTGAGCCAGCGCCCGATCGTGGTCGGTTTCGGCCCGTGCGGGATCTTCGCCGGCCTGTTGCTGGCACAGATGGGCTTCAAGCCGATCATCCTCGAACGCGGCACCGAAGTGCGCCAGCGCACCAAGGACACCTGGGGCCTGTGGCGCAAAAGCGTGCTCAACCCCGAGTCCAACGTGCAGTTCGGCGAAGGCGGTGCCGGTACGTTCTCTGACGGCAAGCTGTACAGCCAGATCAAGGATCCGAAATTCCTCGGCCGCAAGGTTCTGCACGAGTTCGTCAAGGCCGGTGCGCCGGAAGAAATCCTCTACGTCAGCAAGCCGCACATCGGTACGTTCCGTCTGACCGGTATGGTCGAGACCATGCGCGAAGAGATCCGCGCCCTGGGCGGCGAAGTACGCTTCCAGGAGCGCGTCACCGACGTGCTGATCGAAGACGGCCAACTGGTCGGCGTCGAACTGGCCAGCGGCGAAACCCTGCATTCGAAACACGTGATTCTGGCGCTGGGCCACAGTGCCCGCGACACCTTCCGCATGCTCCACAGCCGTGGCGTGTTCATGGAAGCCAAGCCGTTCTCGGTGGGTTTCCGGATCGAGCACCCGCAATCGCTGATCGACCGCGCGCGTCTGGGCAAGTACGCCGGTCACCCCAAGTTGGGAGCCGCCGACTACAAACTGGTGCACCACGCCAAGAACGGCCGTTCGGTCTACAGCTTCTGCATGTGCCCGGGCGGTACCGTGGTGGCGGCGACTTCCGAGCCGAACCGCGTGGTCACCAACGGCATGAGCCAGTACTCGCGTAACGAGCGCAACGCCAACTCCGGCATCGTCGTCGGCATCACCCCCGAAGTCGATTATCCGGGCGGCCCGTTGGCCGGGATCGAGTTGCAGGAACGTCTGGAGTCCCACGCCTTCATCCTCGGCGGCAGCGACTACAAGGCGCCGGCGCAACTGGTCGGCGACTTCATCAACGGCACGCCGTCCACCGAGCTGGGCGAGGTTGAGCCTTCGTACAAGCCGGGTGTAGCACTGGGCGATCTGGCCCTGGCCTTGCCGGACTTTGCCATCGAAGCCATTCGGGAAGCCTTGCCGGCGTTCGAGAAGCAGATTCGCGGTTATTCGCTGCACGATGCGGTGCTGACCGGGATCGAGACCCGCACCTCGTCGCCGCTGCGCATCACGCGTAACGAGACGCTGCAGAGCATGAACGTCAAAGGTCTGTTCCCGGCCGGTGAAGGCGCGGGTTATGCGGGCGGGATTCTGTCGGCGGGTGTTGACGGGATTCGGATTGCGGAAGCCGTGGCGCGCGATATCCTGGGCCTCGAGGCCTGACACCGGAAAATTGTGGGAGCGGGCTTGCTCCCACATTAGGTTCCGGGCGTATCAAATATTGGCGCGCAGAACCGAGGTCGGCAGCGCCTCACCCCGTTCGGCACTCGCCGCCACAGCCGCTATCAATCCCTCCAGTTCATAGCCCTGCGCCTTGAGCCACGCCTGATCGTAATAGGTGTCCGCGTAGCGCTCGCCGCCATCGCACAGGATCGCCACGATCGACCCCGATTCCCCCGCCGCTTTCATCTGCTGCGCCGCCATCAGCGCGCCAATCAGATTGGTCCGCTCGACCCGCCCACATGCCGGCCCAGACGCTGCGCCAGGTAATGCATGGCCGCCAGCGACAAGGCATCCGGCACCTTGACCATCGCATCGATTACCTTGGGCAGGAACGACGCTTCCACCCGAGGCCGGCCGATGCCTTCGATCCGCGAACCGTGGTCCAGACGCAAACTGGCGTCACCGGTCTGGTAGAAGTCGAAGAACACCGAACGCTCGGCATCGGCGCACAGCACGCGAGTGCAATGCTGGCGATAACGCACGTAACGGCCGAGGGTGGCGGTGGTGCCGCCGGTGCCGGGGCTGGAAATCAGCCAGGCCGGGCACGGGTGCTGCTCGTAGCGCATCTGCTGGAAGATCGACTCGGCGATGTTGTTGTTCGCCCGCCAGTCGGTAGCGCGCTCGGCGTAGGTGAACTGGTCGATGAAGTGACCGTCGTGCTCGCGGGCCAGGCGTTCGGATTCGGCGTAGATCTGGGTCGGATCGTCCACCAGATGACTCTGGCCACCGTAGAACGCGATCTGCGCGATCTTCTCCTTGGACGTGGTCGCCGGCATCACCGCAATGAACGGCAGGCCTAGCATCCGCGCAAAATACGCTTCGGATATCGCCGTCGACCCGCTGGACGCCTCGATCACCGGCGCGCCGGGTTTCAGCCAGCCGTTACACAAGGCGTAGAGAAACAGCGAACGGGCCAGCCGATGCTTGAGGCTGCCGGTGGGATGGCTGGACTCGTCCTTGAAGTACAACTCGATGCCCGGGAACCCCGGCAGCGGCAAGGGGATCAGGTGGGTGTCGGCGCTGCGCTGGAAGTCCGCTTCGATGATCCGGATGGCTTCGCGGGCCCACTGTCGGTTGTCGCTCATGGCTGTCGTTCTCGTTGAATCGGGCAGAAGTGCCTTCACAGGCTCAGCCCCAAAGCTTAGGAAAAAACCTACAGCACCGACAGATACAGCTGAGCTTCAATACCTTTGGCAACTGCTAGGCTCTGCTGCAGTTCTGGCATGCGCCTTGTAACCATATATAACAAAAAAGAATATAACTTTTGTTTTAACAACTAACTGTACGGGTTAGGGTGTGCCACCTTTTGACTTTATCGATGGAGAGCGACCTTGCCTCTGCGTAGCACTTTCACGCGTTTCTTTCAGTTGGAAGCTGCCAGCGGTCTGTTACTGATCGCCGCGGCCATCCTGGCTCTAATCATCAACAACTCGCCGCTGTCGTGGTTGTACAGCGGCCTGCTCGACACCCCGGTGGTGGCGCAGATCGGCGCGTTGAAAATCGCCAAGCCCCTGCTGTTGTGGATCAACGACGGTCTGATGGCGCTGTTCTTCCTGCTGATCGGCCTGGAAGTGAAGCGCGAAGTGCTCGACGGCCAGTTGTCGAAACCGTCGCAGATCGTCCTGCCCGGCGCGGCGGCCATCGGCGGCATGCTGGTACCGGCGCTGATCTACTGGTTCCTCAACCGCGACAACCCGGCCGCCCTCGACGGCTGGGCCATTCCGACCGCTACCGACATCGCCTTCGCCCTCGGCGTGCTGGCCTTGCTCGGCAAGCGCGTGCCGGTGTCGCTGAAGCTGTTCCTGATGACATTGGCGATCATCGATGACCTCGGCGCCATCGTGATCATTGCGATCTTCTACTCCGGTGAACTCTCGACCCTGTCGCTGGGCCTGGCAGCAGCGTGCATTGCGGCGCTGGTGGCGATGAACCGGCTCGGTGTGGTCAAGCTCGGGCCGTACATGATCATCGGTTTGATTCTGTGGGTGTGCGTGCTCAAGAGCGGTGTCCACGCAACGCTGGCCGGTGTGACCCTGGCGTTCTGCATCCCGCTGCGCACGAAAAACGCCGAGCCTTCGCCGCTGCTGACCCTCGAACACGCGCTGCACCCGTGGGTCGCCTACGGCATTCTGCCGCTGTTCGCCTTTGCCAACGCCGGCCTGTCGCTGACCGGCGTGACCGCCGAAAGCTTCACCCACCACGTCCCGATGGGCATCGCCGTCGGCCTGCTGCTGGGCAAGACCGTCGGCGTATTCGGCCTGACCTGGCTCGCCGTCAAAATCGGCATCGCCGCCCTGCCCCAAGGCGCCAACTGGGGCCAGGTGCTGGGCGTGGCGATCCTCTGCGGGATCGGCTTCACCATGAGCCTGTTTGTCGGCTCCCTCGCCTTCGTGCCGGGCGCCAGCGAATACGCCGGGATGGACCGGATGGGCATTCTCACAGGGTCGGTGTTTGCGGCGTTGATCGGTTATGCGGTGACATTGGCGGCGAGCAGAAAGAACACTGCGCTGCCTTCCTGATATTCCCGGATCGCCGTAGCGAACAATCCCCATCTCTTTAGAGATACGTCCTACAGCCAAGGTTTTCCTGCTTCGTTGATGCCGGAAACCAACAAAAAACCCCGATCAGTTACCTGATCGGGGTTTTCTTTTACCGCTCGTTTGCGCTTAGTGCGAAACGCGGCTGGTCCCGCCGACAGTTGAAATCCGTACCCGCTCACCCACGCGGAACACTTCATTCTCCTGAACCTGCTGCACGTAGGCGCGCATGCTGCCGTCGTCTTCGCGCACGGTGATTTCAACGCCTTGGGTGCGGGTCAGGCCTTCTTCAGTGGCCGAACCGATCAGCCCGCCGGCCACGGCACCGATAACGGCTGCAACGATGCTGCCACGGCCGCCGCCGATGGCGCTGCCGCCAACACCGCCGACCACTGCACCGGCTGCGCCGCCGATCGGGGTCTTGGTGCCTTCGATTTTCACCGGACGCAGGGATTCGATGGTGCCCATGCGAATCGTCTGCACGCGACGCGCTTCGTCACGGGAGTAGGAGTCACCGGTCAGGCTCGACTGGCAGCCGGTCAGCAACATCGCCATCGTGGAAAAGGAAGCAACCAGCAGAACAGACTTACGCATAGCATCAACTCCAAAGGACAGGTATTCATTAAACTCCGCAGCTTGACGCCTGTCACGGCGTCGCCCGGATAAAGTTGCTTTCATTCAGGCCCGGTACAGGCACCCGCGAACTCACCCAACAGTAGCGCCAAATTCCGTTTCCTGCGCCGCCGACCCAAGGATTTCCATGGATTACTTCATCATTGTCATCACCACCGCCGCCGGTCTGTACTTCCACTGGTGGCTGTATGTGCGGATCAAACGCTGGATGGATCGCGACCTGGCCTTGTCACTGGCCGGCAAGGATGAAGGCAAACGCGCCTTCATGCTGGAACGGCTGAAGCAGGCTCAGGCGCAGAAGATCAAGCGCCGGGACCTGCCGAAGTGGCTTGAGGCCGCTGCGGCAGGCTATCCCGCTCGGTAGACTGTTCAAGGTGCCAGACGTTCAAGAATCCAGTCGCCGCCCTGCACACGGTAGTTGAGGCGATCGTGCAGACGGCTCGCGCGGCCCTGCCAGAATTCGATGCGTTCGGGGAGCAAGCGGTAGCCTCCCCAGTGTTCCGGGCAATCGGGCTGAGTGTCGGTGAAGCGCTGTTCGGTCGCCTTGAGCAAGTCTTCCAGTTCACCCCGACCGTTGATCACCCGGCTCTGCGGTGAGGCCCAGGCGCCCAGTCGGCTGCCCAGCGGTCGCACCTGATAATAGGCGTCGGACTCTTCAGGCGAGACCTTCACCACCCGTCCTTCGATCCGCACCTGGCGCTCCAGGGTCGGCCAGAAGAACGTCATGGCCGCAAACGGGTTCGCCGCCAGATGCTGGCCCTTGGCACTCTCGTAGTTGGTGAAGAAGGTGAAGCCCTGCTCGTCCAGCCCCTTGAGCAGCAGAATGCGGCAATGCGGACGGCCGTCCGCATCCACCGTGGCCAGGGTCATCGCGTTCGCTTCCACTGGCGCCTGTTCGGTTTTCACCGCTTCGGCAAACCACTGGTGAAACAACGCAAAAGGCTCGGCCGGGGCTTGCGCCTCGGTCAGGCCGTCCCGGGTGTAATCACGACGCATATCTGCCAGAGACTGGGTCACGGCGCATTCCTTTTCGTTAGCGGATCACTTTTTGGTGGTATCGGTCGCAGCGACTTTCTTGTCGGTTGCAGCAGCTTTGGCGGGCGCGGTCTTTTTCGCCGGTGCCTTGGCCGGGGCCTTCTTGGCTGGAGCCTTGGCAGCGGCTTTCTTGGCCGGGGCCTTTTTGGTGGCCGGTACGGCTGCTTTCTTCGCAGCCGGCGCCGGGGTCACCGGTTTGGCGGCAGGCTTGACGTCCTGAGAGGCAACCATGGTCACTGGCTTCGGTGCTGGCATGTTGTATTTGCTCAGCAGCGCAACCATGGTGTTCTGCGGGGTCACCAGCAGTTCGACTCGACGGTTCAGGGCACGGCCCTCAACGCTGTCGTTGGCGGCACGCGGTGCTTCGGACCCCATGCCGCGCAGCATCAGGCGATCACGTTGAAGACCGCTGAGACGGAAGATCGCCGCCACAGCCTGGGCGCGTTCCTGGCTCAGCTTGATGTTGGCCGGAGCGGCACCGGTGGTGTCACTGTGACCGAGCACCAGTACGGCGGTTTTCGGGTCGGCTTCAAGGATTTTCGCCACGCGGGTGAACGGGCCGAGGGTCACTGGCAGCAGCATGGCCGGGCGATCCGGGTTGAACGAGCCTTCCACCGGCGCCGTCACGACCAGCACGTTTTCACGGCGCTCGAGTTGCAGGTTGCTGTCCTTGATCGCGGTGCGCAGGCGCGGCTCGTAGTCATCCAGCCAGGCCTGAGTCACTTTCGGATCGGGCATCGGCACGACTTTGGCCGTGTCCTGCTCCTTGCCGCCAAACGGCCACCACCATTTGCCGCCCTTGTCGGCTTCAGCCTTGGCGACTTCGACCGGTTTTGCCTCGGGCTTGGCTTCAGCTTTCACTTCAGCCTTGTCCGCCGAGTCGTCCGAGCCAAATGGCCAGTACCAGGGGCTGCTGCTCTCGGCCTTGGCCACCGGCGCGGTGGCAGCAGGTTTCAACGGCGCAGGTGCCGGTGCCGGCTCCTTGGCTGCGACTTTGTCGGAAGAACCGAACGGCCACCAGTTGCCGCCATCGGCGTCGTTCTTCGGAGTCTGTGCACAACCAGTGATTGCGAAACACAGGGCCAGGGCGAGAGTTTGTTTGGACGACATTGGAAACCCACAAAAAGAATTAGTGAACAATCAGAGGACTTTCGCCCGGATAAACAGACGCTTTGAAACGAAAATCGCCATGAGGTTCCGGCCCTGGAACCTCGGACGAGGCTTTACAGACAAGTGGCAAGTACCCGCGCCAGCTTCTGCGCGCGCGGATCCATCAAGACGTACGGCCCCAGGGTATTTGTCACAAATCCGAAGGCCACATCGTGCTCCGGATCAGCAAAACCGATGGAGCCGCCTGCACCCGGATGGCCGAATGCACGCGGGCCGAGGCCGTAAGTGGCGTTCGGCACGTCAGGTTGATCGAGCATGCAGCCGAGACCGAAACGGGTGCGGGTCAGCAAGGTCTTGTCCTCGCCGAGGCTGTGTTCACGGGTCAGTTCATCGAGCATTTCGCTTTCCAGCAGGCTGCCGTCGAGCAGACCGGCGTAGAACCCGGCCAGACTGCGCGCATTGCCGTGGCCGTTGGCCGCCGGTTGCTGCATGCGGCGCCATTCCGGCTTGTTGGTGCTGGTGAGCACCGACGGCGGATTGGTGAAGGCCCGGGTGGTCATGGCGGTCGGTTCGCGCATGGTCACTTGCAGCAGGCGCTGGGCGGCGGCGTCGCCAGTGTTGCCCTTGCCCCGGGCGATGTGCGCCACGCGATGGAATTCTTCGTCGGCCAGACCGACATGGAAATCCAGCCCCAGCGGTTTGGCGACCCGCGCGACGATCGATTCCCCCGGCCCGCGACCATCGGCGCGCCGCAGCAATTCGCCGATCAGCCAGCCGTAAGTAATCGCGGCATAGCCGTGACCGGTGCCCGGCGTCCACCACGGTGCTTCGGCCGCGAGGGCATCGACCATGGTTTGCCAGTCGTACAGCGCTTCCGGCGCCAGCAACTCGTGCAGGGCCGGCAGACCGGCCTGATGGCAAAGCAGTTGGCGCAGGGTTACGGATTCCTTGCCGGCGGCGGCGAATTCCGGCCAGTAACGGGCGACCGGCGCATCGAGCTGCAACTTGCCTTCGGCAACCAGTTGCAGTGCGGTGACGGCGGTGAAGGTCTTGGTGCAGGAGAACAGGTTGGCGATGGTGTCGCTGTGCCAGGCTTCGGCGCCGTCCTTGTCGGCGGTACCGGACCAGAGGTCGAGGACGGTTTCGCCGCCGACCCGGATGCACAACGCGGCGCCGCGTTCCTGGGGATCGTCGAACAGTGCGGCGAAGGCTTCGCGCACCGCTTCGAATTGAAGCTCGTAATGTCCCTGAATCTGCACCCGCAACTCCCCCGCGAAAACGCTCTACAAAGTGGCCCGCATTGTTCCAGCCCGTGAGGGTTTTGGGAACCGCTGCGGGCCGGGCGGTCTTCAGGCTTCGTAACGATCAGTGACCGTTGCCCGAATGCCCGCCGGTGTGGCCAGCCCCTTGCCCCGGGCCTTTGCCGGCGTCAGCGTTGCGGCCGCCTTCGGCTTCGTGGCCGGCCTTGTTCGCTGTGGCAGCCGCTTTCTGCGCCTCTTTGTTCAACTGATCGACGGTCGCCAGGTTGCTCTTGCGCACGGCTTCGACAAAACCCTGGAACGGCAGATCGGTGACGCCAACCAGACCAAAGTGACCGTTCTCGCCATCGAGCAGGCGTCCGGTCACCGGTTGATCCAGATACTGGAACCAGTGCACGCCGACAATCGACGGCTCGCTCAGCGCCTGCTTGAGGAAGTTGGCGTAGGCCGGGCCGCGGTCTTCTTCCTTGCTCAACGGGGTCACGCCGCCCCAGAACGGGCCACGGTCGGTGGAGCCGAAGTTGAATTCGGTGATCAGCACCGGTTTGTCGAGGCTGCGCAGCGCGGCGAAGTCATAACCGTCCTGCGGTTGCAGGGTGTACATGTTGAAGCTCAGCACGTCGCAATACTGGGCGCAGGACGCCACGGCTTCCGGGGTGCTGGTGGCGAAACGGCCGCCGAGCAGCAGCTGGTTCGGCGCGTGCCATTTCAGCGAGTCGGAAATGGTCTTGAAGTAGGTGTCGGCAAAAACCTTCTGGAAGTATTTGAAGTCGGCCTCGATTTCCGGATGCTCCGGATTCGGCAGCGGCGCCTCGAAACCCGGGTCTTCCATCAATTCCCACGCCGGCAGATCAATCCCCCAGGCCTTCGACAGTCCCGCCTGATTGCGGTACTTGTCGCGCAATTGCTTGAGGAACGCACGCTTGGCCGGAACGTCTGTAGTCATTTTCAAGGTGCCGTAGGCCAGCGCGTAGCGAGATTTCGGATCATCACCGGGGCCGGCCCAGGCCAGCTCGTTGTCGGCGAAGTAGCCGATCAGCCATGGATCATCGCGATGATCGCGGGCGGCAATCGCCACGGCACGTTCGGTGGCCATGGCGAAGCGCGGATCGAACGGGTCAGGCATGCCGCCCCACCAGTCGGTACCGGTGCTGATGCTGGTGTAATCGCCGACAATCGACAGCGGCAAGGTGTACGGCATGCGCTCGGCGTCACCTAAAGCAGGCGCGCTCCAGTTACCGACCGTGTTGAAGCCCCAGGCTTGCAGGCGATCAAGGGTGTGGCTGGCCCACTTTTGCTCGTCGACCGTGTTTTTGCACGGTGCCGCAACGCTTTGCCCGCTGGTGGCTGCCGACTCGGCGACCCCGGCTTTCGGTTGTTCGGAGGCAGCTACCGGTGCATTGGCGTTGGTTGCCGCCTCTTCGGCGGCGCCAGCCTTGGCGGCTTCGGCGACACCGGCCTTGTTGCCGCTATCCGGGATGCACGGCTCGCCATACAGTCGCTGAAGGTTGGCGCCGTAGAAGTCGTACCAGCGCCCGAAGTTGTAGCCCCGGCCCTGATCGACACCGTTGCCGCCACGGTTGTCGCCTTCGCCGAAGTGGCTGGCCAGCGGCTCTCCCGGTTTTGGCAGGGATTCGAACATGTATTCGCGACCGGCCACGTAGGTCTGGTTGACCTCCGGGCTGACGGTGTTCACGCCCAGGGAATAGAACGGATGGCCCTCGGGCGTCACCAGATACCAGCGGCCGTCACGCTTTTCGGTGCGGAAGAAACCGCTGGCCTTGAACGCCGGGCCTTTATTCCAGCCACCGAACTTGTCCAGCGACGACTTTTCGCGCTCGGCAAGCCAGGTGTTCAGTTGTTGCTGTTCTTTGGCGGCGGCGGATTTCAGTTGTTCGTCATTGACGACTTTCTCCGGCCATTTGCTACGGGTCGACTGGCCATAGGCATCCACCAGATTGCCGTAGGCGGATTTGATCACTTCGCCTTCGTCCTGCACGCCAAAGCGCTCAAGCAACAGACTTTGCGCGGCTTTCGGCTGATCCATCGACAGGCTGACCGACACCACCTGGCGGCGATCCAGCTCACCGCTGCTGCTCGCCAGCAGGATGCGCTGCCCGTCGATGGTCATCGGCATCACCGGGCCGGCCTTCATGCCCTGACTCAGTGGCGAAGTCGCGCTCAACGGCACCAGCAAGGTCTGCGCCGGGCCGGCCGGCAGATCGACGCGGCTGACCAGGGTCTTGCCGTCATTGCTCTGGATTTGTACGTAGACGGTCACCGCCCAGTTCATCGCGCTCTGGATGCGCAGGCTCATCATGCCGGACTGCGACCAGTCCCAGGCACCGGTCTGCGGGGACAAACGCAAGGTAGGACGGGCCGTCGGATTGAATGTCACCCGGCGCAGCACTTCACCTTCCGGGGTCTGCTCGGCGTTGGCTTGCGGCAGGTCGGCGTTTTCGGTCGCCACTTTCACCACATCGGCGGGGCGGACAAAGTTGAACAGGGTCTGCTGGCCGGCAGGCGCCGCCAGCAAGGGGCCAGCGAAAACCAGGGCAAAAATGGCAGGCAACGAACGACGAATCATGAGAACGGAATTCTCCCTAACGACCCGCAAGGGCCAATGGAAAAGCAGTGACAGAGAGATAGACAGCGCGGCGGGCAAAACTGCCCACCGATGTCTCAGGATATTTCACGACGGAAAGGAGGCAACGCATTGAGGATCGCCTTGCCGTAGCGCTGAGTGACCAGCCGCCGATCCAGCAAGGTGATGGTGCCGCGGTCTTCTTCGGTGCGCAGCAGACGACCGCAGGCCTGGACCAGCTTCAGCGAGGCATCGGGCACCGAGATTTCCATGAACGGATTGCCGCCCCGGGCTTCGATCCATTCCGACAACGCGGCTTCGACCGGATCGTCCGGCACCGAGAACGGGATCTTGGCGATCACCACGTGCTCGCAGTAGGCGCCCGGCAAGTCCACGCCCTCGGCGAAACTGGCGAGACCGAACAGCACGCTGGAATCACCGCCATCGACCCGCGCCTTGTGCTTGTTCAGGGTTTCCTGTTTCGACAGGTTGCCTTGAATGAACACTTGCTTGCGCCAGTCGCGGTCGAGGCCGTCGAACACGTCCTGCATCTGCTTGCGCGATGAGAACAGCACCAGACTGCCGCGCGAGCCTTCGACCAGTTCCGGCAGATCGCGGATGATCGCGGCGGTGTGCGCGGCGGCATCGCGCGGGTCGGCCTTCAGGTCCGGCACCCGCAACACACCGGCGTCGGCGTGATGGAACGGGCTCGGCACCACGGCGGTGACAGCTTTTTTCGGCAGGCCGGCGCGCATGCGGAAACGATCGAACGTGCCGAGGGCGGTCAAGGTCGCCGAAGTCACCAGACAGCCGTAAGCCACGTTCCACAGGCTGCGGCGCAGGGTTTCGGCGGCAAGGATCGGGCTGGCGTTGACCTCGATGTCGAACAGCGAACCGCTTTCCGCCAGGGTCAGCCAGCGGGCCATCGGCGGGTTGTCTTCCGGGTCCTCGGCGGTGAACGCGGTCCACAGCTCCCAGTTGCCGGAGGCACGGGACAACAGGCTGCCGAACAGCGGATACCATTCTTCGGCCTGATTGCTGGCGATGCCGATGTTGACCTCGCCGTCCATGCCTTCCTTGAGCAGATCCGTCAGGCGGGTGAACAGGTCGTTGAGGCGGGCGAAGCCTTTTTTCAGCTCGATGCCCATCTCGCGCATGTGTTCCGGAATCACCCCGCCGATGAAGCGATGACGCGGACGCTCGCGGCCTTCGACGTCTTCGCCGGGTTTGAAGTCGGCGATCTGTTCGCAGGCGGTGAACATGAATTGCTGCTGGGTCTTGATCTCCCGCGCCAGCTCCGGCACCTGCTCGATCAGCTTGCCGAGATCGCCCGGCAACGGGTGCTGGGCCAGCAGCTTGGTGAGGTTCTTGGCGGTGGTTTCCAGCCAGTCGGCGGTGGAGCGCAGGCGCGTGTAGTGGGCGAAGTGGCCGATGGCCTTGTCCGGCAGGTGGTGGCCTTCGTCGAACACGTAAATGGTGTCGCGCGGATCGGGCAGGACTGCCCCGCCGCCCAGCGCCAGGTCGGCCAGCACCATGTCGTGGTTGGTGACGATCACGTCGACCTTGCCCATGCCTTCGCGGGCCTTGTAGAAGGCGCACTGGCCGAAGTTCGGGCAATGACGGTTGGTGCACTGGCTGTGATCGGTGGTCAGGCGCGCCCAGTCGGCGTCTTCCAGTGCGTTGGGCCAGCTGTCGCGGTCGCCGTCCCATTTATTGCCGGCGAGCTTTTCGATCATGCTGGTGAACAGCTTCTGGCTGGCCTCGTCTACCTCGATCTTGAAGCCTTCTTCTTCGAACAGCTGCGCGGTGGCGGTCTGTGCGTGGCCTTCCTGCAACAGCATGTCGAGCTTGGACAGGCACATGTAGCGGCCACGGCCCTTGGCCAGGGCGAAGCTGAAGTTCAGCCCGCTGTTGCGCATCAGGTCGGGCAAATCCTTGTAGACGATCTGCTCTTGCAGGGCGACGGTCGCGGTGGCGATCACCAGCCGCTTGCCGGCCAGTTTCGCCGTCGGGATCGCCGCCAGGCTGTAGGCCACGGTCTTGCCGGTACCGGTGCCGGCTTCCACCGCGACAATCGCGGGGTCGCCACTGCGCCGGCCTTCGTCGTCGGTGTCGATATCCCCGAGGACTTTGGCGACTTCAGCGATCATCAGGCGCTGGCCGTAACGCGGTTTGAGGCTCTTGGCCTCTAGAAAACGCGAGTAGGCGCCCTGGATCGTGGTTTTGAGTTCAGTGCTGATCATTGAGTGTCGGGCGCAAAAAACGCTGGATAAATTTTCAGTGGTTCGGATCGGCCGCTATCATACCCCGCTAATCAATCCTGCGCAGATCGGAGTACCCCAATGACACCTTTTAGCCTCGTTTACCCCATCCATGTACTGGCCGCGCTGGTGTGGGTCGGCGGTATGTTTTTCGCCTGGATGGTCCTGCGCCCCGCGGCGATGAAGGCGCTGGACGGTCCCGGGCGCCTGACGCTCTGGGTGGAAGTGTTTCAAGGTTTTTTTCGCTGGGTGTGGGGGGCGGTGATTCTGCTGCCGGTGACCGGGGTAGGCATGTTGCATCTGCAACACATCGCCTTCGATAGCGCGCCGCGTTATGTGCAGGTGATGATGGGGCTGTATGTGGTGATGACCGCGCTGTTCATCCGGATTCAGGCGTTGATGCTGCCGGAACTGCGCACGGCGGTGCAGGCGAAGGACTGGCCGGCGGGTGCGGCGGTGCTGGGGCGGATTCGCAAGGTGGTGGGGTTCAATCTGCTGGTCGGAGTGGTGCTGGTGGCGGTGGCAGCTGCGCGCCCCTCGTTCTGACAAGCGCGTTTTACCTGATCGTTCCCACGCGGAGCGTGGGAACGATCAAAAAGGTGACAGGTTACAAGCGCTGTACGGTGACAGCTCCCGCCGCCCCCGCAGGCCCCGGCTGCCCGTCGGCCCCTGGCTTGCCGCTTTTGCCACCATCGGCGCGATAGACCAGGCAGCCCTTGGATTTGCCACCCGCCCCCGGCTTGCCGCCAGGACCGGGCGGGCCACCGGCACCGCCGGCCACTTCGACCTTGATCAGCTCGGCCGGAAACTCGCGCGGCACTTCAAGACGCACCAGCGCGCCCGGTGCACCCGGCTGGCCATCGCTGCCGTTGCTGCCATCAAAACCGTGCCCTGCCTGACCCCAGGTGCAACCCGGCTCCTGACCGTTGGCGCCATCGAGCCCGACAAAACCCGGCGCACCGGTGCCGCCACGGGCATCGACCACCAGTTTCGGCGCATTCAACGCCTTGAATTGCAGATTCAGATTGCGCCCGGCGCGGGCGGCTTTTTCGTACGTGCCCGGTGCGCCACGGGCGGTGATCTGGCTGCCTTCGGCGAGTTCGGCGCGGATGACTTTCATATCCAGCGCCTGCTCGCTCGGCACGATGGCAATGCGCGCTTCATGACCCAGCTGCAATTCGCCGACACTCAGCTCGGTCACGTTCGAAGGAATCAGCAAAGTGCCGTAATCGGCGACCACCAGTTTTTCCAGTTGCAAAGTGCTGGCGGTGTTCGGCAGACGCATCAGGGAATTGGTTTCGACGCTGACCACCTGGGCGCAGGCCAGGGGACTGATGAATGCAGCGAGCAGGCAGATTTTACGCATGGGAAGCCTCCGGAGCGGCCGGGGCCGGGATGGTTTGCAGGTGAAATACGCCGAACAACAGGATGCGGCCACGATCACGCCAAGGGTGCGGACGGCCCTTGAGGCTGCGGTTGCACAGCAGCACTTCGAGCACGTGGATCGCCAGCAGCAGACCGCCGGCCAGATTGACCAGCAGGTGCAGCGGATGAACAAACGGCACCAGCTGATTGGCCAGCACCACGCAGCAGAACAGCAGGGTCAACAATCGCCCCAGCCCACAGAACACCTTCATACGCTCCCCCGTGTTGCGAATTATTCTTTGGGCGCACAGTAACGGCTTCTGCAGGGGATAAGCCAGAGGGGAAAATGAAAAAAACCGGACCGCCGCCGGATGGCTGCCGGTTCGACGACGTTCATCGACCGACAGCTCTAGCCTGCGGACTACAGACTTTTCCTAACGATTGATGTGCAGTTCCACCCGACGGTTCTGCGCACGCCCTTCGTCCGTGTTGTTATCGGCAACCGGTTCACTCTCGCCGCGCCCTTCACTGGTGAGTTTGTTCGGCGCCAGGCCCTGGCTCAGTAAATACTCCGCCACGCTGCTGGCACGACGTTCCGAAAGCGCCTGGTTGTAGGCATCCGAACCTTTGCTGTCGGTGTGGCCAATGACCTTGATGCTCACCACATCGGCATTGCGCAGTTTGTCCATCAACGTGTCCAGCTGGCTTTTCGCGGCCGGTTTCAGATCGGACTTGTCGAAATCGAACAGCACGTTGCCGGCATCGTTAAGGGTGATGACTTCGGTTTGCGGGGCCGGTTCGGCGGGTTTCTCGGTGACCGGGTATTGCGGCAACGGACAGCCACGGTGGTCGACCGGGGTGTTGGCCGGGGTATCGGGGCAACGGTCGCGGCGATCGAATACGCCGTCGTCGTCTTCATCGCCATCCTGGGCGTAACAGATCAATCCGCCGGTGAGGATCCCCAGCGCAGCGCCACCACCGGCCCAGCCGCTATTTTCGAGCGCGCCGAGACCGCCGCCGACCAGTCCGCCAATAAGGCTGCAGATCGGCCAGGTACGTTGATTGAGGGGAGCGGTGCCATCGCTGTGGGTGGCGCAACCGGTCAACAGGCTGCCCAGCAGCAGAACCGGCAAGACGGACCTTGTAAGAACACTCATCGTTAAAGCTCCTGTGTCACCGGCCCATACCGGTTACACAGGAGTAAAGACCCGCATCCGCGACTGCACAAGCCGCGGATGCGAGGGGGGCTAGCGGTTGATTTTGATTTCGGTACGACGGTTCAGAGCACGACCGTCGGCAGTTTTGTTGTCTGCCACCGGCTGGCTTTCACCGGCACCGGTCACCGACACGAAGCTGCTTTGCGGTACGCCGCTTTCGACCAGGTACTTGACCACCGAGTGTGCACGGCGATCCGACAGTTTCTGGTTGTAGGCATCGCTGCCGACGCTGTCGGTGTGACCGGTCACGGTCAGTTGAGCGGTACTGGTTTCCTGTTTCAGGCGCGTGGCGACTTTATCCAGGACCAGTTTGTCGGCCGGGGTCAGCGTGGCCTTGTCGAACTGGAAGTGAACATCGCGGATGACAATGGTTTCTTCCTTGACCACTACAGCTTCTTCGACCACTGGTGCAGGGGCTGGTGGAGGGCAGCCGTCAGCATCGACCTGTACGCCTTTAGGCGTGCCCGGGCACTTGTCGCGACTGTCCGGCACACCATCGCCGTCTTCATCGCCATCACCGTGAACCCAGCAATAGGCTGCTGCCGTACCGCCGACGAGTAACGCGCCATACCCCGCCCATGCGGAGCTTTCGGTCGCACCGAGACCCGCACCGACGACACCGCCGACTGCCGCACAGGTCGGCCAGTCGGTTTTCTGCAAACCTGCACAACCAGTCAACACACTGGTTAGCAGAACCAAGGGTAATGCTGTCCGAACTATGCTCATCTAGTTTTCTCCTGAGGGATCGGCTTAGAACCGATTCAGGGAGTAAAGACCGGAGTTTTAATCTCCGCCAGCAATAGGCCACTGCTGTTTGTGCGCCTGTTCACGGGACTTCGGTGAATTTGCCGCAAACCCGCAGGACAGAGATCTAGGCCTTGGCGTCCGGGCAGGCTAGTCTTGGCGCTCTGATTGAGGAGCTTCGATGAACGTCGCCATTTCTTCCCGCACGCCGCAGCAGGCTTTGGCCGCCCTGCTCGACCGCTACGCCCCGGCACGTCTGCTGCTGATCGGCGCCAGCGAGTTCCCGGCGCTGGCTGCCTTTAAGGAAGCGCACCCGGACACCTGCGTCGCGCACGCCGCGCCCGGTGCGTTGCCGGCAGAACTGGCAGCCCGGCGTTTCGACCTGGCGCTGGTGGTCGATTGCCTGGAACATTTGCCCAAGCGTGACGGCCTGAATCTGTTGGGCGGGATTCGCAACCTCAACGCCAGCCGCATCGCCGTGCTGGCGGATCTGCCGGCCAGCGGCTGGCAGGAAACCGATTTTTATTCCCTGGCCCTGCAGGCCAGCGAACGCTTTGCCCGGGACGAACAGGTGCTGACCCTGTTCACCTACGATCTGCTTGACTACAAACAAGTCCCCGACTGGCTCAACTCGCGGTTCTGGGCCAATCCGGAAAACTTCGGGAAATACTGGTGGTAATGCAATGAGTACAGCCATTTGCCCTTGCGGCAGCGGCAACCTGCTGGATGCCTGCTGCGGTCACTATCACGCCGGCCACCCGGCCCCGTGCGCCGAAGCCCTGATGCGCTCGCGCTACAGTGCCTACGTGCTGGGCCTGATCGATTATCTGGTGGCGACCACCCTGCCCGCCCAGCAAGCGGGGCTGGATCGCCAGTCGATCAGCAACTGGAGCGCCCAGAGCACCTGGCTCGGCCTGGACGTGGAAAGCTCGGAAGTGCTCGGCGGCCAGCCGGAACACGCGTTCGTCACGTTCACCGCGCGCTGGCATGACGGTCAGGGCGAGCACAGCCACCGCGAGCGCTCGTCGTTCGTGCAGAACACCGGGCGCTGGTACTTCATCGACCCGACCGTGCAACTGAAGCTGGGCCGCAACGACGCCTGCCCGTGCGCCAGCGGCCAGAAGTTCAAGAAGTGTTGCTACAGTTACCTCCAATAAACGATCAACAGACAAGGAAAGCAAAAAATGCAAAATCAGGAACAAAAAGAAATACTGCGAAAGCAGCACGCAGAACTGCTCCCTCTGTATAAAAATTATGCAGAGTATCTGGGATCCCTTCTTAGAGAAAAATTGACAACGGAAGGCATTAAATTCCACTTGGTGGAATACAGAGCAAAGGACACTGAAAGCTTTGTTACAAAAGCCACAAAACCGGAGAAGAGCTATACAGATCACTTCAAAGAAATCACTGATCTCGTTGGCCTGAGAGTCATTGCATTTTACGAAGATGATCTCCCGGAAATTGAAAAACAGATACGGAACACATTCACCCTCACAAGAGAAAAAGAAGTAAAAAAACCCGACAGCGCCGCAAACTTCGGGTATCGCTCCGTCCACTATATCGTTCGCCTCAACCCTGAAGCACCGGATATTGGCGAGTTCGATAAAGTGGCAGACCTCGATTTCGAAATCCAGATCAGAACCGTGCTTCAACATGCCTGGGCTGCGATTTCTCACAAGCTTGAATACAAGCAGAAAAATGAAGTACCCGACAATCTTGCTAGAAAACTATCCCGCCTCTCCGCTTTGTTCGAGATTGCTGACGATGAGTTTGTGTCGCTCAGGTCCATATCAGAGCAAGAGAATGAAAAGATCGATAAACAGGTTGGAAGAAACGAAGAAGGCATCCCTATTGACTCATTTTCCCTGAGTCACTACCTGAAAAAATCGGGGCTCGTACAAGACCTGTACGGCCAGGCAAAGCGGGCCGGATTTGTTTTTGACCAGCCACGCAGCTCTGACAGTGATCCCCTTTCAGGATTGATTCAAATCTGCAATTTGGCAGGCTTGAGCACAATCACCGATTTTGTGGAGCAACTTGAAGAGGTTTCTCCTTTCGCAAGGGAATACCTGAATCAACAATTCAACGCCAATTTGAATGCCGGCAGGAGCATTTGGTACGCATCCAGTACCTTTATCTGCCAACTGATTATCATCCTGAAACACCCTAATGAAATCAGTGAAGAAAAGCTGGTCGAATTTGGCTGGGGCAAAGATATGGCCGCTCAGGTCCTGAGAGTGGCGAGGCAGTTCCAATTCCATTGAAGACCAGTCTCAAATTATCCGGCTTATAAGAATAAGCTTATAAGCCCAATTGCTAGACTGGACTCCAAAAGGAGTTCGATATGGCTTCCCAACACTGGGTACGACACGCAGTCGCTCTGATTTTATTTCTGAGCCTGAGCGGCTGCGCGTCCTGGTTCAGCGACGACGCCCGCGACCCCGCCGTGCACCTGGTGAAAGTCGAAGTGGTGCGCGCCAAGTTGCTGGAGCAGAAATTCATCCTGCACTTTCGCATCGACAACCCCAACGACAGCGACCTGACGGTACGCGGCCTGGAATACCGCATACACCTGGCCGACATGCTGCTGGCCGAAGGCGAGCACGAACACTGGATCACGGTGAACCCCAAAAGCAGCGCGTTTTACAAGGTACCGATACGTACCAACCTGTGGCCGAAGGTGAAAGAGGTGGTGAAAATGCTGAAAAACCCGCACCAGCAGATTCCCTATCGACTGGAGGGCGAGATGGAAACCGGTTTATTCATCGCTCACTACGTGCACCTGGCGCGCAATGGCGTGATAATCCCCGCCGATTTGATTACGGAGTGACCCCGATGACCCAGCAACCTCATGTCCATGGCCCAGACTGCAACCACGATCATGACCATCACCATGATCACGACCATGGCCATGTCCACGGCCCGAACTGCGGCCACGCCCACCAGGAACCGGTGCGTAACGCCCTGAAAGACGTTGGCCGCAACGACCCTTGCCCCTGCGGCAACGGCAAGAAATTCAAGAAGTGCCACGGCGCTTGATGCCTTGGGCGCAGAGCATCTTCGCCTGAGATACCGCCTTCGCGAGCAAGCCCGCTCCCACTTTCGACCGTATTCCTTCTGACGGAATGCAGGCAAATGTGGGAGCGGGCTTGCTCGCGAAGGGGCCGGCCCATTCACCGGAAGCTTTTCAGCCTGCGGCCAGAATGTGCCCGGTGCTGACCACCGTCGCATACTCCCCGTGCAAGTTCCCCAGCGACATCGCATGCACCTCTTGCCCCGAACGCAACGTGCCGAAATAGTCGGCCTTGTCGAAGGTAAAGCACGCATCCTCCGCCACCCACGCCTCGAACCCCAGATTGCCCGCCGTGCGCGCCGTGGACTCCACCGAGTTGTTCGTCGCCACGCCGACAATGATCAACTGCCCGATCCCCGCCTCACGCAACTTAGCCTCAAGCCCCGTTGCACAAAACGCATCCGGCACCTGTTTCTGGATCAGCCACTCGCCGTCCTGCGGCAAAAACCTGTCCTGAAACTCCACGCCTGACTGCTCGGGCCAGAACACTGAGTCCGGCGAGCGTGACAGGTGCTGCACGTGAATCACCGGTCGCCCGCTGCGTCGCCAGAAGCCCAGCAGATCGAGGATCCGCTCTTCGGCCGACGGATTGTTCCGCCGTCCGAGACGCGGCTCCAGAATGCCTTTTTGCTGGTCGATGATGATCAGTGCAGCGTTGGCATTGAGCTCCATGGCGATTTTTCTCACGCGGGGTCATTGAATTTCCCGTACTTGAGCATCACCTCCTGTCACTAAGCAAGCTATCGAACGCACACAGGACAACCTGAAGCCGGCGTTTGCTGTCCGCACGTAAGCCATTTTCCTGATTTGGAGTTTTCCATGATCGACCTGTATTACTGGACCACGCCCAACGGCCACAAGATTTCCCTGTTCCTCGAAGAAGCGGGCCTGCGCTACGACGTGCACCCGATCAACATCAGCCAGGGCGAGCAGTTCCAGCCGCACTTTCTGAAAATTGCCCCGAACAATCGCATCCCGGCCATCGTCGATCATGAGCCGGCCGATGGCGGCGAGCCGTTGTCGCTGTTCGAGTCCGGAGCGATTCTGCTGTACCTCGCGGAAAAGACCGGCAAGTTTCTGCCCAAGGATCTGCGTGGCCGCCAGGTGGCGCTGCAATGGCTGTTCTGGCAAATGGGCGGCTTGGGGCCGATGGCCGGGCAGAACCATCATTTCAGCCAGTTCGCGCCGGAAAAAATTCCCTACGCGATCAAGCGCTACATCGATGAAACCGCGCGCCTGTACGGGGTGCTGGACAAGCAATTGGCCAACAATGAGTTCGTCGCCGGCAGCGAATACAGCATTGCCGACATGGCGATCTACCCGTGGATCGTCTCGCACAAGTGGCAGAGCCAGAACCTGGAAGACTTCCCGAACGTGCAGCGCTGGTTCAACCACATCAAGGACCGCCCGGCGACCGTGAAGGCGTATGCGCTGGTGCAGAAGATCAATCCGCCGAAGGCTTGAGTCACCCGGCCTGATCGTTCCCGTGCGCGGGAACGATCAACGGGAAGAAATAACCGCTCGCCCCGCTTGCGCGGCCCCCTCCTGCTCACTAACGTAGCGGCTTTATTGCGCCCCCAGCCTCTACACCCCCGCAGGAGCTTTGCCATGGCCTCGCCAGCCCTTTCACATTTTCTTCCCCGGTTCGGCGTTGCCGCAGCAGTGGCCGGTGTTCTGAGCCTGACCGGTTGTCAGACCTGGAACGCCCAGGACACCCTCCCGCCGACCTCCGGTGTGCAGCCGCTCAAGGGCCTGGCGCAGAACGTTTCGGTACGCCGCAATGCCATGGGCATGCCGCTGATTGAAAGCAACAGCTTCCACGACGCACTGTTCGCCCTCGGTTACGTGCACGCCAGCGACCGGATCAATCAGATGGTCACCCTGCGCCTGCTGGCCCAGGGCCGTCTGGCGGAAATGTCCGGTTCGTCGATGCTCGACGCCGACCGCTACATGCGCGCCGTCAACCTGAAGAAAAGCGCCGGCGAGCTGTACAAGGCTTCGTCGCCACGGCTCAAGCGTTTCTTCGAAGTCTATGCCCGGGGCGTGAACGCCTACCTGTTCCGCTACGCCGACAAACTGCCGGGGGATCTGGCTTCCAGCGGCTACAAGCCTGAGTACTGGAAACCGGAAGATTCGGCGCTGATCTTCTGCCTGCTGAACTTCAGCCAGTCAGCCAACCTGCCGGAAGAAATCGCTTCGCTGGTGCTGGCGCAGACCGTGACCAACGACAAACTGGCGTGGCTGACCCCGTCCGCTCCCGACGAAAACCTGCCGCTGGCCGAGGCCGACAAGCTGCAAGGCATCAAGCTCAACGGGCAGATTCCGGGGCTGACGGAACTGAGCAACGCCGGCGAACAACTGGCCGCCATCAACCTGCTGGGCACTCAGTCGTCGAACAACTGGGCCATCGCCCCGCAACGCAGCCGTAGTGGCAAGAGCCTGCTGGCCAGCGACAGCCATGGCCCGCTGGCCGCGCCGTCGCTGTGGAGCTTCGTGCAGATTCGCGCTCCGAAATACCAGGCCGCCGGCGTGACCGTGGCCGGTCTGCCGATGGTGCTCGGTGGTTTCAACGGCAAGGTGGCGTGGAGCCTGACCAGCGTGCTCGGCGATAACCAGGACCTGTTCCTGGAAAAAATCCGTCGTCAGGGCAGCACGTTGTCCTACGAGGTCAACGGCAAGTGGCAACCGGTTGCGGTGCGCAACGAAACCTACTTCGTCAAAGGCCAGCGGCCGATTCGCGAAGCGGTGTACGAAACCCGCCATGGCGCGCTGCTCAACAGTGTTCAAGCCGCTGCTCAGGGCACAGGTTTCGGCCTGGCCTTGCAGACGCCGAGCTTCACCGACGACAAATCCCTCGATGCGTTTTTCGATCTGAGCCGCGCCCAGAACGTGGAACGTGCCTCGGACGCCAGCCGGGAAATCCGGGCCATCGCGCTGAATCTGGTGTTTGCCGACGCCAGCAACATTGGCTGGCAAGTCACCGGGCGTTTCCCGAACCGCCGTGAAGGCGAAGGCCTGCTGCCGTCGCCGGGCTGGGAAGGTCGCTACGACTGGGACGGTTACGCCGACCCGATGCTGCACCCCTACGATCAGGACCCGGCCCAGGGCTGGCTCGGCACCGCCAACCAGCGGGTCATTCCCCATGGCTACGGCATGCAACTGTCCAACTCCTGGGCGGCGCCGGAACGTGGCGAGCGCCTGGCCGAACTGGCCGGCAGCGGCAAACACGACGGTCGCAGCGTGATCGCCATGCAGTACGACCAGACCACCACCTTCGCCGCCAAACTGAAGAAAATGTTCGAAGCCCCGGGCATGGCGCAGCCACTGAAACAGGCGATCGACGCCCTGCCGGAAGCCGAGCGCAGCCAGGCGCGCGAAGCCTATACCCGCTTGATGGCGTTCGACGGCAAGCTCAGCCCGACTTCCGCCGACGCGGCGATCTACGAACTGTTCCTGCAGGAAAGCATGAAGCAGATTTTCCTCGACGAGCTCGGCCCACAAGGCAGCCCGGCGTGGAAAGCGTTTATCGCCAACGGCGATCTGTCCTACGCCGCCCAGGCCGATCACTTGCTGGGCCGCGAAGACAGTCCGTTCTGGGACGACGCCCGTACCCCGCAAAAAGAAGACAAACCGGCGATCCTCGCCCGCAGTCTGGCGGCAGCGATCAGTGCCGGCGACAGTCAGCTGGGCGGCGATCGCCGGGCCTGGCAGTGGGGCAAACTGCACCGCTACGAGTGGAAGAATGCCAATGGGCAGACCGTTCGCGCCCCGACCGCGGCGGGCGGCGACCACACCACCCTCAACACCGCGGCGTTTGCCTGGGGCCAGGACTTCAACACCACGCGTGCGCCGTCGATGCGCTTCATTGTCGACTTCGGTCAGAGCGAGCCGCTGATGGGGCAGAACGGGACGGGACAATCGGGTAATCCGGTGAGCCCGAACTACCTGAACGGCATCGATCCGTGGCTCAAGGGCCAGTACATCGGCTTGCCGATGCAGCCGCAGAACTTTGACCGGGTGTATGGCAAGACGCGGTTGACCCTCACGCCTGGGAAATAGGCGCTACTCCCCAAAAGATCAAAAGCCCCCTCACCCTAACCCTCTCCCTTAGGGAGAGGGGACTGATCGGGGGATGCTTCAGCCTTACATCGACCTGACAGTGCATCACCGAATCCATAATCGACTCGATTTCACAGGTCGATGCACCTCGCCAGACACCTCCGTAGGCTCCCTCTCCACCCCGTGAGAGGGGACTGATCGGGGGGATGTTCAAGAAGTTCGCCGACCTGACTTTGCTGCACCGAATCCAGATTCGTATTGCTGCTTGGCAGATCCATAATCGACTCGATCTCACAGGTCGATGTACCTCGCCAGACACCTCCGTAGGCTCCCTCTCCCCCTGGGAGAGGGCTGGGGTGAGGGCCTGATTTCCCCGCCAGCCAAATTCTTCGCTCCCACCGCAAAATCAATAGAACTTCTGACTTCGCGCCAACCTCATAGCTAACAAGTCCCTCCATTCCGGTAACGCCATGGACCTTGTTATCGCCCGCCCCGAAGGCCTCTACTGCCCTGCCGGGGATTTCTACATTGACCCGTGGCGGCCCGTCGAGCGCTCGGTGATCACCCATGCCCACGGCGACCATGCCCGTGGCGGCAATCAGCATTACCTGGCCGCCAGCGCCGGTGAAGGGATTTTGCGCGCGCGTCTGGGTGCGGACATCAACCTGCAAACCCTCGACTACGGCCAGCGCCTGACCCATCACGGCGTCACCTTAAGTTTTCATCCCGCCGGCCATGTGCTCGGCTCGGCTCAGGTGCGGCTGGAATACGGCGGCGAAGTCTGGGTCGCGTCCGGCGATTACAAGATCGAACCCGACGGCACCTGCGCGCCGTTCGAACCGGTGCGCTGCCACACCTTCATCACCGAATCGACCTTCGGCCTGCCGATCTATCGCTGGCAGCCGCAGGCGCAGGTGTTCGCCGAGATCAATCAGTGGTGGCAGGCCAACATCGAGGCCGGCAAGGCCAGCGTGCTGTTCTGCTATTCGTTCGGCAAGGCCCAGCGGATTCTCCACGGCATCGACGAAACGCTCGGCCCGATCCTCAGCCACGGTGCGGTCGAGCCGCTGAACCGCGTGTACCGCGAGGCCGGCGTCTATCTGCCGCCAACCATCTACGCCGGCGACGTGAAAAAGAACGACCCGATGATGCGCCAGGCGCTGGTCATCGCCCCGCCGTCAGCCGGCGGCAGCAGCTGGATGCGCCGGTTCGGCGATTACAGCGACAGTTTCGCCAGCGGCTGGATGCGCCTGCGCGGCACCCGCCGGCGGCGCGGGGTCGATCGCGGTTTCGTGCTTTCGGATCACGCCGACTGGCCCGGCCTGCTGTGGGCCATCGAACAGACCGGCGCCGAGCGAGTGATGGTCACCCACGGCTCGATTGGCGTGCTGGTGCGCCATCTGCGCGAAAAAGGGCTGGACGCACAAGGTTTCAACACCGAATACGGTGACGATGAAGAAGAGCTTTCCACCGTCTCGCCCGCCGTTGCCGAGGTGCAACCATGAAAGACTTCGCCGGGTTGTACGCCGAACTCGACGCCACCACCTCCAGCAACGCCAAACTGGCGGCCATGCAAACCTACTTCGCCCATGCGCAACCGCAGGATGCCGCGTGGGCGGTGTACTTTTTGTCCGGCGGGCGGCCTCGGCAACTGGTGCCGGTGCGGATCCTGCGGGATCTGGCAGTCGAAGTGTCCGGGCTGGCGCCGTGGCTGTTCGAGGAGAGTTATCAAGCAGTCGGCGATCTGGCGGAAACCATCTCGCTGGTGCTGCCGGAACACCCGCACACCTCCGAGGCCGGCCTCGCCGAATGGATCGAAGACAAACTGCTGCCCCTGCGCGGTGAAACCCCGGAATACCTCGCTCACCAACTGCCCGCACTGTGGGCGCAACTGGATCGGCCGAGCCTGATGCTGTGCATCAAACTGATCACCGGCAGCTTCCGGGTCGGCGTGTCCAAACTGCTGGTGACCCGCGCCCTGGCCTCCATGGCCGGGCTGGACAGCAAACGCGTGGCGCAACGATTGGTGGGTTACACCGATTTGTCCAACCGGCCGAACGCCGCCAGCTACCTGAAACTGATCGCCCCCGAATCCAGCGACGAACACGCCCAACGCGGTGGCCAGCCCTACCCGTTCTTCCTCGCCCATGCCTTGGCGCAACCGGTGGAAACCTTCGACGCACTGCTCGGGCCTGCAAGCAACTGGCAGGTGGAGTGGAAGTGGGATGGCATCCGCGCGCAGGTGGTCAAGCGTGACGGCAAACTGTGGATCTGGTCCCGGGGCGAAGAACTGGTCACCGAGCGCTTTCCCGAACTCGACACGCTGGTGCACGGTTTGCCCGACGGCACAGTGATCGACGGCGAAATCGTGGTGTGGAAGAACAACCGCCCGGTCACCGAAGATGCCTTCGATCCGCAGTCGACGGAAGCCCCGGCGGTGCAACCCTTCGCGCTGTTGCAACAGCGGATCGGCCGCAAGTCGCTGGACCGGAAAATCCTCGAAGACGCGCCGGTGGTGGTACTCGCCTACGACCTGCTCGAATGGCAGGGCGAAGACTGGCGCAACCAGCCTCAGGCCAAGCGTCGTGAACAACTGGAGCAGGTCATCGCCCGCTGCAACAACCCGGTGCTGTTGCCCTCGCCGATCCTGACGGGTGACGACTGGTTCGACCTCGCCCGCCAGCGTGAGGCCTCCAGGCGCCTCGGGGTCGAAGGCATGATGCTCAAGGCGCGGGACGCGATGTACGGCGTCGGCCGCACCAAGGACATGGGCGTGTGGTGGAAATGGAAGGTCGACCCGTACAGCGTCGACGCGGTGTTGATCTACGCCCAACGCGGCCACGGTCGCCGCGCCAGCCTCTACAGCGATTACACCTTTGCGGTGTGGGACGGCCCGCCCGGTTCCAGTGCGCGGGCGCTGGTACCGTTCGCCAAGGCCTATTCCGGGCTGACCGACGCGGAAATGCGTGAGGTCGACAGCATCGTTCGCAAGACCACCGTGGAAAAATTCGGCCCGGTCAGCAGCGTGACCCCCAGCCTGGTGTTCGAACTGGGCTTCGAAGGCATCGCCCTCTCCCGCCGGCACAAGAGCGGCATCGCCGTGCGCTTCCCGCGCATGCTGCGCTGGCGCCAGGACAAGACCGTGGACGAGGCCGACAGCCTGGCGACCTTGCAAGAGCTGTTGGTCTGATCCCTTCCCCCTGACACCCGGAAATCCCTGCACCGAACTATTCTGGTGCAGCTTTTCCGGCGCGCCCGTTTTCGTGCACTGACCGGCCCCGGCATGCACTTCCTACACCTTTTAAAACACTTGTTCGGGACTCTGGTTCGGAAATTGCTACTTTCTATAAGTCGTAAGCGCTCCAGTAACAATCATTCCGCGCCACAAGCGCTCATATTGGTTCTTAGGGATTGAATAATGAAAAAAGCATTGCTGACCCTTTCTGCACTGGCGTTGTGCATGGCCGCCGGCTCCGCGCTGGCCAAGGAATACAAAGAACTGCGGTTTGGCGTTGACCCTTCCTACGCACCGTTCGAGTCGAAAGCGGCAGACGGCAGCCTGGTTGGCTTCGACATCGATCTGGGCAACGCGATCTGCGCCGAGCTGAAGGTCAAGTGCAAATGGGTCGAAAGTGACTTCGACGGCATGATTCCGGGCCTCAAGGCCAATAAATTCGACGGTGTGATCTCGTCGATGACCGTTACCGAAGCCCGCGAAAAAGTCATCGACTTCTCCAGCGAGCTGTTCTCCGGCCCGACTGCTTACGTGTCGAAAAAAGGTTCGGGCATCACCAACGACGTCGCTTCGTTGAAAGGCAAAACCGTCGGCTACGAGCAAGGCACCATCCAGGAAGCCTATGCCAAAGCCGTGCTGGACAAGGCCGGCGTGAAAACCCAGGCCTATCAGAACCAGGACCAGGTGTATTCCGACCTGACTTCCGGCCGTCTCGATGCGGGCATTCAGGACATGTTGCAGGCTGAACTGGGCTTTCTGAAGTCGCCACAGGGCGCCGACTATGCCGTCAGCGAGGCGGTCGACAACCACTTGCTGCCAGCCAAGACCGCTGTCGGTATTAAGAAAGGTAACACCGAGCTGAAAGCGCTTTTGGATAAAGGTATCAAAGCGTTACACGATGATGGCAAATACGCCGAGATTCAAAAGAAACACTTTGGCGATCTGAATCTGTACAGCGGCAAATAATGCCCCGGCGCCCATCCTCGATGGGCGCCTTTTTCATTCAGTCAGGTTGCTGATTTATGTTCGAAAACCTCTTACAAAATCTGGGGCTCTCCGCCTTCAGCCTCAAGGGTTTTGGCCCTTTGCTGTTGGAAGGCACCTGGATGACCATCAAATTGTCGGCGTTGTCGCTGCTGGTGGCCGTGTTGCTCGGCCTGATCGGCGCCAGTGCCAAGCTGTCAAAAGTCAAACTGCTGCGCCTGCCCGCCCAGCTCTACACCACGCTGATTCGCGGGGTGCCGGACCTGGTGCTGATGCTGCTGATCTTCTACAGCCTGCAAACCTGGCTGACGACGCTCACCGATTACATGGAATGGGAATACATCGAAATCGACCCGTTCAGCGCCGGGGTCCTGACCCTGGGCTTCATTTATGGCGCATATTTCACTGAAACCTTCCGCGGGGCGATTCTCGCCGTGCCGCGCGGTCAGGTCGAAGCCGCCACTGCCTACGGCCTCAAGCGCGGCCAGCGCTTTCGTTTCGTGGTGTTCCCGCAAATGATGCGCTTCGCCCTGCCGGGCATCGGCAACAACTGGATGGTGATGCTCAAGGCTACCGCGCTGGTTTCGATCATCGGCCTGGCTGATCTGGTCAAGGCTGCGCAGGACGCCGGTAAAAGCACCTATCAACTGTTTTACTTCCTGGTCCTCGCCGCGTTGATCTACCTGCTGATCACCAGCGCCTCGAACTTCATCCTGCGCTGGCTCGAACGCCGCTACGCCGCCGGTGCCCGGGAGGCCGTACGATGATCGAACTCCTGCAGGAATACTGGAAAGCCTTCCTTTATACCGACGGCCAGAACATCACCGGCCTTGCGATGACGATGTGGCTGCTCAGCGCCTCGATCTTCTTCGGTTTCCTCGTGTCGATTCCGCTGTCGATCGCCCGCGTTTCGCCGCACTTCTACATCCGCTGGCCGGTGCAGTTCTACACCTACCTGTTCCGTGGCACGCCGCTCTATATCCAGTTGCTGATCTGCTACACCGGGATCTACAGCCTGGCCGCCGTGCGTGCGCAACCGGTGCTCGACAGTTTCTTCCGCGATGCGATGAACTGCACGATCCTGGCCTTCGCCCTCAACACCTGCGCCTACACCACGGAGATTTTCGCCGGGGCCATTCGCAGCATGAACCACGGCGAAGTCGAAGCGGCCAAGGCCTACGGCCTGACCGGCTGGAAGTTGTATGCCTACGTGATCATGCCGTCGGCGCTGCGCCGTTCGTTGCCGTACTACAGCAACGAAGTGATCCTGATGCTGCACTCGACCACCGTGGCCTTCACCGCGACCATCCCCGACATCCTGAAAGTCGCGCGGGACGCCAACTCGGCGACCTTCCTGACCTTCCAGTCGTTCGGCATCGCCGCGCTGATCTACCTGACCATCACCTTTGCGCTGGTCGGCCTGTTCCGCCTTGCCGAACGCCGATGGCTGGCCTTCCTTGGCCCGACCCACTAGGACCCTTTTGAGATGCGCCACCAGATACACGACCTGCAGGCCCCGCTGCCGGGGACCGCACGACAGATCCACAGTTTTCACTTCGGCCCGGACAAGGCCCAGGGCAAGATTTACATCCAGTCCTCGCTGCATGCCGACGAACTGCCCGGCATGCTCGTGGCCTGGCACCTCAAGCAGCGTCTGGCGGAGTTGGAAGCCGCCGGCCGCCTGCGCAGCGAAATCGTGCTGGTGCCGGTCGCCAACCCGATCGGCCTCGAACAAGTGCTGATGGATGTGCCACTGGGCCGCTACGAGCTGGAGAGCGGGCAGAACTTCAATCGCTGGTTCGTCGATCTCAGCGAAGAAATCGGCAACGAAATCGAAGCGCAGCTGTGCGACGACCCGCAGCGCAACCTAGAACTGATCCGATCCAGCCTGCGCAACGCCCTCGCACGCCACACCGCCACGACTCAGTTGCAATCCCAGCGCCTGACCCTGCAACGGCTGGCCTGCGATGCGGACATGGTGCTGGACCTGCACTGCGATTTCGAATCCGTGGTTCACCTCTACACCACGCCCGAGGCCTGGCCGCAGGTCGAGCCGCTGGCGCGCTATATCGAATCCCAGGCAAGCCTGCTGGCCACCGACTCCGGCGGCCAGTCGTTCGACGAGTGCTTCACCCTGCTGTGGTGGCAATTGAAGGAGCGCTTCGGCGAACACTTCGAGATTCCGCTCGGCAGTTTCTCGGTCACCGTCGAGTTGCGCGGTCAGGGGGATGTCACCCATCCGCTGGCCAGTCGCGATTGCCAGGCGCTGATCGATTACCTGATTCATTTCGGCGCCATCGTCGGCGAACCCAAAACCTTACCGGTCCTGCCACATCCCGCCACACCGTTGGCCGGCGTGGAGCCGGTAGCTACTCCCGTCGGCGGCCTGCTGGTCTACAGCGCCACACCCGGCCAATGGCTGGAAGCCGGGCAGAAAATCGCCGAAATCATCGACCCGATCAGCGACCGGGTTACGCCAGTCCATTGCACCGCTTCCGGTCTGCTCTATGCCCGCTCGTTGCGGCGCATGGCCACCGCCGGGATGGTGATCGCCCACGTCGCGGGCGCCGAAGCCTATCGCAGCGGCTATCTACTTTCGCCTTGAGGATGCCTGTCCCATGTACAAATTGACCGTTGAAGGCCTGCACAAAAGCTATGGCGACCATCAGGTGCTCAAAGGCGTCTCGCTCAAGGCCAAGACCGGCGACGTGATCAGCCTGATCGGCGCCAGCGGCTCGGGCAAAAGCACCTTTTTGCGCTGCATCAACTTTCTCGAACAACCCAACGACGGCGCGATGAGCCTCGATGGCCAGGCGATCCGCATGGTCACCGACCGCCACGGCATGCACGTCGCCGACGCCGATGAACTGCAACGCCTGCGCACCCGGCTGGCGATGGTGTTCCAGCACTTCAACCTGTGGAGCCACATGACCGTGCTGGAAAACATCACCATGGCCCCGCGCCGGGTGCTGGGTTGCAGCAAGCAGGAAGCCGACGACCGCGCCCGGCGTTATCTGGAAAAGGTCGGTCTGCCGGCGCGGGTGGCGGATCAGTACCCGGCGTTCCTCTCCGGCGGCCAGCAGCAACGGGTAGCGATTGCCCGGGCCCTGGCGATGGAGCCGGAGGTCATGCTGTTCGACGAACCGACTTCGGCGCTCGACCCGGAGCTGGTCGGCGAAGTGCTCAAGGTGATTCAGGGCCTGGCCGAAGAAGGCCGGACCATGATCATGGTCACCCATGAGATGAGCTTTGCGCGCAAGGTCTCGAGCCAAGTGCTGTTCCTGCATCAGGGGCTGGTGGAAGAAGAAGGCGCGCCCGAAGAAGTGCTGGGCAATCCGAAAAGCGAACGTCTGAAGCAATTCCTTAGCGGCAATCTCAAGTAAAACTATTGCCCGGCCGGCGCGGTCACTGAAGGAACACCTTCAGAGCACACGTCGCCGGCATGGGCACTTCTACCGACTTCGCCAGACACTGGTTCAGCGCCCGCGACTGGAAGCCGTTCGCCTTTCAGAAGCAGGTGTGGGCGGCGGTCAAACGCGGCGAATCCGGCCTGCTGCACGCCAGCACCGGCGCGGGTAAAACCTACGCGGTCTGGTTTGCCGCGCTCAATCGCTTTGCCCGCTCCGGGCCTGTTGCTGATACCACCCGCAAACGCCCACCGCCCGCCGAACCGCTGACCGTTTTGTGGATTACCCCGATGCGGGCGCTGGCCGCCGACACTGCGCGCTCTCTGCAAACACCGCTGGACGATCTGCAGATTCCCTGGAGCGTCGGCCTGCGCACCGGCGACACCGGCAGCAGCGAACGCGCCCGACAGAACCGGCGTCTGCCCACCACGCTGATCACCACCCCGGAAAGCCTGACCCTGATGCTCGCCCGCGCCGATGCGCAAACGGCGTTGTCGACGTTACGCATGGTCGTGGTGGACGAGTGGCATGAACTGCTCGGTAACAAGCGCGGCGTGCAGTTGCAACTGGCCCTCGCCCGGTTGCGGCGCTGGCAGCCGGGGCTGATCGTCTGGGGCGTTTCCGCGACGCTCGGCAATCAGTCCCACGCCGAACAGGTGCTGATCCCACAGGGCGACGGCGTCAGTATTCAGGGGCAAAGCGAAAAGTCGCTCAAGGTCGACACGCTGCTCCCTCCGGCGATCGAACGCTTTCCCTGGGCCGGGCATATCGGTCTGAAAATGTTGCCGCAGGTGGTGGCCGAACTGGACGTCTGCGCCAGCAGCCTGGTGTTCACCAACACGCGGGCGCAATCGGAGATCTGGTATCAGGCCTTGCTGGAAGCGCGGCCGGACTGGGCCGGGTTGATCGCCCTGCACCACAGCTCGCTGTCCCGCGACACCCGCGACTGGGTTGAGCAGGCGCTGAAGAATGGCCAACTCAAGGCCGTGGTCTGCACGTCAAGTCTGGATCTGGGTGTGGATTTCCTGCCGGTGGAGCGGGTGCTGCAGATTGGCTCGGCCAAAGGTGTGGCGCGACTGATGCAGCGTGCCGGGCGTTCGGGGCATGCGCCCGGTCGAACGTCGCGGGTCACCTTGGTGCCGACCCACAGTCTGGAATTGATCGAAGCCGCTGCTGCTCGCGATGCCGTGGCGCAACGACGGATCGAACCTCGATTGTCACCGCACAAACCGCTGGATGTACTGGTTCAGCACCTGGTCAGCATGGCGCTGGGCGGTGGTTTTATTCCCGATGAGCTGTACGAAGAAGTCCGTGGTGCCTGGGCCTATCGCGACCTGACGCTCGCGGACTGGGCCTGGGCGCTGGCGTTCGTACGCCACGGCGGGATGTCGCTGACGGCGTACCCGGATTACCGCCGGGTCGAACCGGATGAGCACGGAATCTGGCGTGTCCCCGATGCCCGCTTGGCGCGCCGCCATCGGATGAGCATCGGCACCATCGTCAGCGATGCCGCGATCCATTTGAAATTCTGGAGCAAGGGCGGAGGCGGCAAACAACTGGGCAGCGTTGAAGAAGGCTTCATCGCCCGCCTCAAGCCCGGCGACGGTTTCCTGTTCGCCGGACGCTTGCTGGAACTGGTGCGGGTGGAAAACATGACCGCCTACGTTAAGCGCAGCACGGCGAAAAAAGCCGCCGTACCGCGCTGGAATGGCGGACGCATGCCGCTGTCCAGCGAACTGGCCGAAGCGGTGGTCAGCCGCTTCAGCGCGGCGGCACACGGAGAATTTGCCGGCCCGGAAATGCAGGCCTTGCGACCGTTGCTGGAAACTCAGATGCGCTGGTCGGGCCTGCCGACCGACAACAATCTGCTGGCCGAAGTGCTGAAATCCCGCGAAGGCTGGCATCTTTTCCTCTACCCGTTTGCCGGACGTCAGGTGCATTTGGGATTGGCCAGTTTGCTGGCGTGGCGGGTCAGTCAACGCCTGCCCGTGACCTTCTCGATTGCGGTCAACGATTACGGACTGGAATTGCTCAGCGCCACGCCCGTTGACTGGTCTGCGCAACTGGACGGCGCGCTGCTCAGTCCCAAGGATTTATTGCGCGATGTACTCGCCAGCCTCAACGCGGGGGAGCTGGCGCTGCGGCGCTTTCGGGAAATCGCACGGATTGCCGGACTCGTATTCGCTGGCTACCCCGGCGCGCCGAAAAGCACCCGTCAGGTGCAGGCCTCCAGCGGGCTGTTCTTCGAAGTGTTCAAACAATACGACGCCGATAACCTGCTACTGGCGCAGGCCGGGGAAGAAGTCCTGCGGGAAGAACTGGATATTCGTCGGCTGGAACAGACATTGGAGCGAGTCAACCGGATGAAACTGGACATGCATTTGATCAAACGTCCTACACCGCTCGGCTTCCCACTGCTGGTGGAACGCATGCGCGAAAGCATGAGTTCGGAAAAACTTGCCGACCGCATCCGCCGAATGGTCGGCGACCTGGAGAAAACCGCTGACAAGGGCCAATCCTGATGAACGCGCCCTACCCCGTGCGCCTGGCAGGCGAAGACCTCTGGTTGCTGCCGGAAAAAGCGCTGTACTGGCCGGCGCAACAGGCGCTGATGATTGCCGATGTGCATTTCGGCAAGGCGGCCGCTTACCGGCGCCTGGGGCAACCGGTGCCGCAGGGCACCACGGCGAGCAACATCGCCGTGATCGAGCAATTGCTGGCGAAACTGCCGTGTCGGCAACTGATCTTTCTTGGTGACTTTCTGCACGGGCCCGGTTCGCATGCCTCGGGCACTTTGAGTGTTTTGTCTGAGTGGCGCTCACGCCACGCCGATCTGCCAATCACGCTGATTCGCGGCAATCACGATAAACGTGCCGGTGATCCACCGCAGACGCTGAACATTCGGGTGGTGCCAGAGCCATTGCTGCTCGGGCCCTTCGCGTTGCAGCACGAACCCGATCCGCACCCTGAACGCCACGTGCTCGCAGGGCACGTACACCCGGTCTATCGATTGAACGGCAAGGGGCGTCAGCGTTTGCGGCTGGCGTGTTTCAGGCTGGGAGAACGCATCAGCCTGCTGCCGGCGTTCGGCGCCTTCACCGGCGGTTATCCGGTGGAGAGGGAAGACAGCTGTCGGATCTTTGTCATCGGCGACAACGAAATATGGCCCGTCGGCTGAGGTCCTGTTCAGGATTCAGCCGACGGACCATACATTCAATCAAGCGACGGGCGCGGGTGGCGGTTTGTCCGGCAAGGTAGGCTCACCGGGCTCGGTCGGTTCTTCGTTGGGGGTATCGGGATCGGGCTGGTGAGGAATTCCGCCAGCCATGGCGATGGGCGGGTGTGCCAACAAGGACCAGGCCAATACGCCAACCTGATTGGGCTCGAGCCTTGCCAGTTCGGCAGTGATTTGCGGATCGATCTTCATGGAGCACTCCTCGGCGAAGGCCCGTTTCGCTGTCCGCGAATCGGGCAGTACACCCCATAGAGTGTCTACCCGCCGAAGAATTCCCGGTAACTGCCGGATGGACGGATCAGGTACGTGGCAAGGTCACGCCACGCTGACCCTGGTACTTGCCGGCGCGATCCTTGTAGGAGACTTCGCATTCTTCGTCGGATTCAAGGAACAGCATCTGCGCCACGCCTTCGTTGGCGTAGATCTTCGCCGGCAGGTTGGTGGTGTTCGAGAACTCCAGGGTCACCTGGCCTTCCCACTCGGGCTCGAGCGGGGTGACGTTGACGATGATGCCGCAGCGGGCATAGGTGCTCTTGCCCAGGCAGATGGTCAGGACATTGCGAGGAATACGGAAGTATTCAACGGTCGTGGCCAGGGCGAAGGAGTTCGGCGGAATGATGCAGACGTCGCTGTGAACGTCGACGAAGCTGCCAGCGTCGAAGTTTTTCGGATCGACGATGGCCGAATTGATGTTGGTGAACACCTTGAAGTGATTGGTGCAACGCACATCGTAGCCGTAGCTCGACACACCGTAGGAGATCACACGGCTGTCGTCGCTGCCACGTACCTGGCGCTCGACGAACGGCTCGATCATGCCGTGTTCCTGCGCCATGCGGCGAATCCACTTGTCCGATTTGATGCTCATGGCGGGTGTCCTGAATAGCGAGGTGGAAAAAATCTGTCCGGCATCTTACCGGGCGCGCCGCCGGGTTCAAAGTCCGGGGTGCAATTCTCGCCGAACGTGCAGGAATTACGCGGCCTGGCGACGAACCGTCACACCGCCGATCCCTAAAACAGAGAAACCTTCGCAAGAAGCATTGGCACGTTCCGGAAAAAGGGTTAAGGTGGCGCCACTGTGCTGCTTGTGTCACTGAGAATCTCTACACGATATGTTGAATTTCGATCCAACCATCTACAAGAATTTTTCCTGCTCTTTGCACTCAGTCTCGGCCAGGGTTCTTCCTGAGTCGCAGTTATCTTTGTTCAAGGAGTTACACCATGTCTAATCGCCAAACCGGTACCGTTAAGTGGTTCAACGATGAAAAAGGCTTCGGCTTCATCACTCCACAATCCGGTGACGACCTGTTCGTTCACTTCAAAGCTATCCAATCCGACGGCTTCAAAAGCCTGAAAGAAGGCCAACAGGTTTCTTTCATCGCTACCCGCGGTCAGAAAGGCATGCAAGCTGAAGAAGTACAAGTTATCTAACTTGTAGCTTCTTTAGTAAAAGGCCCCGCCCTCAAAAGCGGGGCTTTTTTGTGGGCGTCTGTTTTTCCGGGCGCAAAAAAAGATCGCAGCCTGCGAAGGCTGCGATCTTTTTTGTTGTTTACCAGGCGACGCCGAAGCCGGCGGTGTAGCGGGTCTTGCTCAGGTCCGCATCGTCGGTACCGCTGATGATGTCGCGCTCGGCCTTGAGGTTCAGCGAAGCCCAGTCGGTGACCTTGTAGCGCAAGCCCATTTCCGCATCCAGCGCATAGTCAGCCACACCGGACAGCGGCTTGCCGACTTCGCCATTGGTGAAGAACTCGACCTTCTTGCCGATCAGGTAGCGGTTGTAGTCCCACTTCATGGCGACCGAATAGAAGTTGTCCTTGCTGCCATCACGATACTGGTAGTCGGTACGGTTAAGCAGTGAGCCCAGGGAGAATGCCCCCAGCTCGTCATCCCAGAACTGGTAACCCGGACCGGTACCGACCACGCGCTGGCGCGCAAGCTCTTCGATGTGATCGCGTTTGTAGTTCAGGCGGCCCTGCCAGAACCACTTGTCCGTCAGGAATCGGTCGAGTGCGTACTCGGCGCGCCAGTTGTCAGTGGTGGTCACGTCGTCCTGCACTTCGCGGTTGTACTCGCCCTCGGCAGTGTGTCGCCAGCGACCGTGGCGGGCGGACGTCTTGAAGCCGATATCGTAGTCGTCGGTGTCCTTTTCCGCACGCTGGTAATCCAGCGCCAGGTCGACGTTGCCCTTCCACACCAGATCCTCGACCACCGGCTTGGGCTTGAGAATCTGCTGAATGCTCGCCAGCTCCACGGTTTTCGGCGCTTCGCCGTTGGCCAGGGTGACTTTGCCGTCTTCGGCAGCTGTCAACGACTTGGCCTTCTCGCCGTTGTAGGCGTCCTGCTTGACCAGCAACTCCTGATCGCTCTCCAGAGTCTTGACCTGCTTCCAGTCGATGGTCACGGCACCCGCGTACTGGGTCTGGACCAGCAACTTGCCACCGTCGAACAGCGTGATTTTGCCGCTCAGCTTGTCACCGTTCTTCAACCAGACGGTATCGGCAAGCAAGGGTGTGGACGCACTGAAGACAGCAAGGCACAGCAGGGTTCTGGACAACATAAGCGAATCGGGGACTCAAGTTTGCGAAAAAAGGGTCGGCATTATCCGTAGGAATAATTCCCTGACAAGGAGTGACCCGGCTATTTCTGTTGAGTTCATTTCTCAATTGCCCTTCCACCGATTACGCTTAAGGACATAACGCGATCAAGTTCAGGAACCGCGCACGTGACAGACCCGATGCATGCCTGCGAAAACGATCCGCAAATCCGACGCACGGCACTCTATTCCACCCTCGCCCAAGTGCCCGAGGGCAAGGTCG
Source organism: Pseudomonas fluorescens (assembly GCF_030344995.1). Lineage (GTDB taxonomy): Bacteria > Pseudomonadota > Gammaproteobacteria > Pseudomonadales > Pseudomonadaceae > Aquipseudomonas > Aquipseudomonas fluorescens_BF. The sequence goes on along the minus strand of NZ_CP128260.1, from coordinate 1,659,948 downwards.
TCAGCTATGGTCAGTTGGCCGAACTGGCGGGTTTGGGGCGCGCCGCCCGTTGGGTCGGTCGTACCCTGAGCCAATTGCCCGGCGACACCAAGCTGCCCTGGCACCGTGTAATCGGCGCCGGCGGGCGGATCAGCCTGCCGGCGGGCAGCCCGTCCGGGGACGAACAGCGGGCGAGATTGCGCATGGAAGGCATCACCGTCCTGAACAATCGTGTGGATATTCGGCGCCATGGCTGGCGTCCGGTAGAGCACAGCGGTTAGAGTGCGCGCTTTGTTTTCGCAATCTTGAGGCAGACTTCAGCCCATGCCCCGTAAAACCTGGCGCGCCGCGCTCGCCGCCTATGCCAGTCCTTCGACGCTCGTGCTGTTGTTGCTGGGTTTCGCCGCCGGCCTGCCGTACATGCTGGTGTTCTCGACACTTTCGGTCTGGCTGCGTGAAGCCGGTGTGGCCCGCGAGACGATCGGCTACGCCAGCCTGATCGGTCTGGCCTACGCCTTCAAATGGGTCTGGTCGCCCCTGCTCGACCAATGGCGCCTGCCGTTGCTCGGCAAGCTGGGGCGCCGCCGCTCGTGGCTGGTGCTCTCACAGACGCTGGTGATCCTCGGCCTGATCGGCATGGGCTTTTGCGACCCGCAGAAACACCTGTCCTGGCTGATCGCCATTGCGGTGGTCGTTGCATTCGCCTCTGCCACCCAGGACATCGCCGTCGACGCCTATCGACTGGAAATCGCCGAAGACAACCGTCAGGCCGCTCTGGCCGCCAGTTACATGTCCGGTTATCGGGTTGCCGCCCTGCTGGCGACGGCCGGTGCACTGTTCTTCGCCGAAGGCTTCGGCTCCACCGGTTTCAATTACCAGCATTCCGCCTGGACCGGCACCTACGTGTTGTTCGGCGCCTTGATGGTCCCTGCCCTGCTCACCACCCTGCTGATGCGCGAACCGCCGGTGCCGTTGCGCACCCAGTTGCAGGCCGGGCGCTACACCTTCATGCATCAGTTGATGTCTGTGTTCGTGCTGATCATTTTGCTGGTCTCCGTGCCGGCGATGTTCACCCAGCTCTACAACACCGATTTCGCCAGCGTGCTGTTTGGTGACATGAGCCCGCTGGACCTGCTGCTGGAAGACCGGGCGTTCCTGCGCGCGATCCTCTACACCACGCTGACCTGCCTGTGCCTCTCGGCCATGGGCCGTCGCGGTCTGGCGCCGGTGCTGACGCCGGTCAACGATTTCATCCTGCGCTACCGCTGGCAGGCGCTGCTGCTGCTCGGTCTGATTGCCACCTATCGGATGTCCGACACGGTGATGGGCGTGATGGCCAACGTGTTCTACATCGACCAGGGCTTCACCAAGGATCAGATCGCCAGCGTCAGCAAGATCTTCGGCCTGATCATGACCCTTGTCGGCGCCGGCATGGGCGGTCTGCTGATCGTGCGCTTCGGCATCCTGCCGATCCTGTTCATCGGCGGCGCTGCGTCGGCGGCCACCAACCTGCTGTTCCTGATGCTGGCCGACATGGGCCCGAACCTGCAGATGCTGGTGGTGACGATCTCCCTCGACAACTTCAGCTCGGGCCTGGCCACCTCGGCGTTCGTCGCCTACCTGTCGAGCCTGACCAACCTGAAGTTCTCCGCTACCCAGTACGCCCTGCTCAGCTCGATCATGCTCCTGCTGCCACGCCTGATCGGCGGCTACTCCGGGGTGATGGTGGAGAAGTTCGGCTATCACAACTTCTTCCTGATCACCGCGCTGCTCGGCGTTCCGACCCTGGTGCTGATCGCCCTGCACTGGTTCCAGGAGAGCCGTCGCGAAGGCCCGACGCCGACGCCGGAACCTGCACCGACCTCCGTCGTGGAAGAATCGTAAGACATCTCGCACCCGGCGAGAGGGTTCGCGCCGGGCCTGCACTTCTGTACGTCGGCGGATCTCGCCGTTACACTGCTCCGTCATTTCCAGTCATAGCAACCGACAACGGCCAACCATGCGCACCAGTCAATTTTTGCTCGCCACACAGAAAGAAACGCCTTCCGACGCGGTCGTGATCAGCCATCAGCTGATGCTGCGCGCCGGCATGATCCGCAAACTCGCCTCGGGCCTGTACACCTGGCTGCCGATGGGCTTGCGAGTGATGCGCAAGGTGGAAGCCATCGTTCGCGAAGAAATGAACGCCGCCGGCTCTCTGGAAGTGTTGATGCCGAGCACCCAACCGGCCGAGCTGTGGCAGGAATCGGGGCGCTGGGAAGAATACGGCCCTGAGTTGCTGCGCATCAAAGACCGCCACGGTCGTGATTTCTGCGCGGGCCCGACCCACGAAGAAGTAATCACCGATCTGATGCGCAACGAGTTGAGCAGCTACAAACAGCTGCCGATCAACCTATACCAGATCCAGACCAAATTCCGTGACGAAATCCGTCCACGCTTCGGCCTGATGCGCGGTCGCGAGTTCATCATGAAAGACTCGTACTCCTTCCATGCGGATCAGGCGTCGCTGCAGATCACCTATGACCGCATGCACGAAGCGTACTGCAACATCTTCACCCGCCTGGGCCTGAAGTTCCGTCCGGTGGAAGCCGACAACGGTTCGATCGGCGGCGCCGGCTCCCACGAGTTCCACGTGCTGGCCGAGTCCGGCGAAGACGATATCGTCTTCAGCAACGGCTCCGACTACGCGGCGAACATCGAGAAGGCCGAGGCCGTGCCGCGTGAAACCTCGCGCGCCGCACCAAGCGAAGAGCTGCGCCTGGTCGACACGCCAGACACCAAGACCATCGCGGCCCTGGTGGAGAAATTCAATCTGCCGATTGAAAAGACCATCAAGACCCTGATCGTGCACGCCGAAGAAGAAGGCAAGCTGATCGCCCTGATCATCCGTGGCGACCACGAACTGAACGAAATCAAGGCAGCCAACCAGCCAGGCGTTGCCAGCCCGCTGGTCATGGCCTCCGACGCCGAACTGCGTGACGCCATTGGCGCCGGCGCTGGTTCCCTCGGCCCGCTGAACCTGCCGCTGCCGATCATCATCGACCGTTCGGTCGAGCTGATGAGCGACTTCGGCATCGGTGCGAACATCGACGACAAGCACTACTTCGGCGTGAACTGGGAGCGTGACCTGCCGGTTCCGACCGTGGCCGACCTGCGCAACGTCGTGGCCGGCGACCCGAGCCCGGACGGCAAGGGCACCCTGGAAATCAAGCGCGGCATCGAAGTCGGGCACATCTTCCAGCTGGGCAACAAGTACAGTAAGGCGATGAAGTGCGAAGTGCTGGGCGAGAACGGCAAGCCGGTGACCCTGGAAATGGGTTGCTACGGCATTGGCGTTTCCCGCGTGGTGGCTGCTGCCATCGAGCAGAACAACGACGAGAACGGCATCATCTGGAGCGACACCCTGGCGCCGTTCCAGATCGCCCTGGTGCCACTGCGTTATGAAACCGAGCTGGTGCGCGAAGCCACCGACAAGCTGTACGCGGAACTGACCGCGGCCGGCTTCGAAGTGTTGCTGGACGACCGCGACAAGAAAACCAGCCCGGGCATCAAGTTCGCGGACATGGAGCTGATCGGCATTCCGCACCGGATCGTGGTCAGCGACCGCGGCCTCGCCGAAGGCAACCTGGAATACAAGAGCCGTACCGAAGGCCAGGCGCAAGCGCTGCCGGTTGCCGACGTGCTGTCCTTCCTTCAGGCCCGTATCCGCCGCTGAAACCAGATAGAGACGTCATGTTCAAGCGAAACACCTTAGGCCTCGGTGGTGCCGCCCTGTGCGGCACCCTGCTGGTCAGCGGCTGTGCCAATCACATGTCACAACGTAGCGAGCACGAGGAACGTGTCGAGCGCAAACTGCTCGATCACAGCCTGCAGATCGATGTCGGCGAGCCCAAGGTGCTTGAGCTGCCGCAACGGCGCGTGAAGATCAACGAACAGAAGACTTTCGAAGTCACCGAGTTCGAAGTCACGCGCCATTACGACCGTTACACGCCTTACCAGCCATGGCGGGAGATCTACGAGATTCCGCTGGGCGCGGTGGCGGTGGTCGGCGGTATCGGCGCGAACGTGGTCAACGTTTTTGCCCTTGGCAATCTGCCCGACAGCGTGACACGGGACTGGCTCAGCTACGGTTTCGCCGGGCTCAACCCGTTCATGAACGTGCAATCCAACGGTCGCGCGCAACAGAACCTGGCCGGTATCGACGAAGTCCAGCGCGACAAACGCACGGAATATTCGAGCCTGCCGTGGAGTGAGCGCCCGGTTCAGGTCAAGGCCGGGAAGCAGACCTTCGACATGACCACTGATCGCAACGGCGTGCTGCGTCTGAACCTGCTGGACAGCCCGTTCGCCGAAAACGACCTCAATCATGTGGGCAAACTGCAGATCAGCGTCGAAGACAGCAACGATGACGTGCATTCCGACTCGTCTCTGGCGATCAGCACTCACCTGCGCGGCAAGCTGCTGGAGGCTCACGGGCTGATCTACGACGATCTGGAAGACGACGAAGTGAGCCAGTGGGTACACCGGGTCAAGCGTCTGTCGGAACTGGGCCTGGAAGAAGAAGCCAGTGAACTGGAACAAAGCCTGATCGAACTGACTCGCAACGATCCTGAGTTGCAGACCGAGTTCCTCAAGTCCCTGACCCGGGATGCGGGGCGTCTGGTGGCGGATCCGGGGCCGAACTGAAAAACCCTGAAAAAATGCCCGAACCTGCTTCGGGCATTTTTTTTGTCCGCCTATCGCTCGAACAGCTCCATTTGTTCGAACCCGCCGCGTAAATCCTCCAGCCGCACGCCCACCCCCAATAGCCGCACCGGTTTGCCTCCGCGGTTGAAAGCCTGCGTCAGCATCAACTGGTAACTGCCCAGATCCCGCCCTGCCCCGGCCTGCTCCAGTGTGGTCTGGGTGAAATCGTGAAACTTCACTTTGACGAACGGCTTGCCCGGCCGGTAGCTGCTGTCGATCCGCGCCATGCGGGTTTTCAGGGTTTCCAGCAGTTCCGGGAGCTTGTCGAGGCAACTGCGCAGGTCCGGCAGATCGACGTCGTAGGTGTTTTCGACACTGATCGACTGACGGCGACTGTCGTTGTGCACCAACCGCTCATCAATCCCACGGGCCAGACTCCACAAGCGCTCGCCGAAACTGCCGAATTCCCGCACCAGCGCCAGCTTGTCCCACTCGCGCAATTGCAGACAGTCACTGATACCGAGCTTGCCCAGCTTGTCGGCCGTGACCTTGCCCACCCCGTGCAGCTTGCTCACCGGCAGGCCACTGACAAAGTCTTCGACCTGATCCGGGGTGATTACGAACAAACCGTTGGGCTTTCTCCAGTCGCTGGCGATCTTGGCCAGAAACTTGTTCGGCGCCACGCCGGCGGAGACGGTGATGTGCAACTGATTGGACACTCGACGGCGAATGTCCTGGGCGATGCGCGTGGCGCTGCCGCCGAAATGCGCGCTGTCCGAGACATCAAGGTAGGCCTCGTCCAGGGAAAGCGGCTCGATCAGGTCGGTGTAATCGCTGAAGATCGTGTGAATTTCCTTCGATGCCTCGCGATAGGCGTCCATTCGCGGCTTGACGATGGTCAGGTCCGGGCACAGCTTCAAGGCATGTCCGGACGACATCGCCGAGCGAACGCCGTAAGCCCGCGCCTCATAGTTGCAGGTGGCGATCACCCCGCGCCTGTCCGCCGAGCCACCCACCGCCAACGGCTTGCCGGCGAGGCTCGGGTCATCCCGCATCTCGATGGCGGCGTAGAAACAGTCACAGTCGACGTGGATGATTTTTCGCTGAGTCATGACAGAAAAGGAAACATGGCGAGCCGGACCGGCAGTATCTCACTGACACCTGTATATAGCACCAGTGGTATGAAGGTTCTTTTCAGTTTGCAGGAAACGGACTGTAAATTTATTTTCTCAATCGAAAACCAACCTCCAATAGAGCTGAAACCCTTGCCCTGCCTGACCTGCAGCCCCTGAAAAGACCGTCTGTCAGCGCTAACCGATTGAAGCTGAACAGGTTTTATCCGAATTGAAGGTTGACACCCCGGCGTTCCTCTGTAGAATGCCGCCACACAGACGCGGGATGGAGCAGTCTGGTAGCTCGTCGGGCTCATAACCCGAAGGTCGTCGGTTCAAATCCGGCTCCCGCAACCAAACATCAGAAAAGGCCAATCGAAAGATTGGCCTTTTTTGTGCGCGTCAGTTTTTTTGGATCCAGTCGCGTATTCCGGAAATCGTTCCGATTCCGAAACTTAGCGCCTCCCCTGCGACCGTTTGCCGCGATTGCACACTTATTTGACCCTTCTCGGGATTATCGGTTGACACCCCGCCGTTCGCCTGTAGAATGCCGCCACACAGACGCGGGATGGAGCAGTCTGGTAGCTCGTCGGGCTCATAACCCGAAGGTCGTCGGTTCAAATCCGGCTCCCGCAACCAAACATCAAAAAAGGCTACTCGAAAGAGTGGCCTTTTTTGTATCTGTGGAAAAAGTCCTTTCGCAACAATGATCTGTCACTGTGCAGTGAACCGTTCAGGATCTTCAGACCCGCCAAGTTGCGACTATGCTTGAAGTCGCAGGCAAGGCGTCTGCAATCCAGGAGCTGCCCTCGCCGATACCCGGTGAGAGGCGTAGTATTTTGTGATTATTTTTTTCTACAGGGATTGGTAACTTGGCTGGATACCTCCATCCTGTCGCGCACAATCCAAGAGGTGATTGATGCGCGCCAACTCGTCTGATTCACAAGACACCGTCACAGCGAACCCACCGATCAAGCCTGAGCGCTTGCGCCTGCTGGATCGGATCAGCAAATACCGGCAACCGATCGGTCTGGCGGTTACTTTGCTGCTGTTCGCCATCGCGCTGATTGCCTGTCGCCATCTGCTCAGTGAACTCGATCTCGACGCCCTGCACGACTCGATTCTCGAGGTGCCGAAACCGGCCCTGCTCGGGGCCCTCGGTGCGACAGTCGTCGGCTTCATTATTCTGCTCGGCTACGAATGGTCGGCCAGTCGATATGCGCGCGTGACGCTGGCACCGAAAACCCTGGCTCTGGGCGGCTTCACCGCGTTTGCCATCGGCAATGCCATCGGCCTGTCGATGCTGTCCGGTGGCTCGGTGCGTTACCGTCTATATGCACGGCATGGCCTGGGCGCTTCCGAAGTCGCGCACATGACCCTGTTCGCCAGCCTGTCGCTGGGCTGCGCCCTGCCGCCGCTGGCTGCGCTTGCGACCCTGAGCAACCTGCCTGCTGCTTCGCAGGCGCTGGGCCTGTCCGAGACCTTGTTGGGTACGATTGCCGGCGTGGTGCTGCTGCTCGGCGCGATCCTGGCCATCGGCATCTATCGCCGTCGCCTGCCGGAACAACCTTATCCGGACAACCTGCTGGTTCGGGCCGGTCGTCGCACCCTGCGCCTGCCGGGTCGCCGGCTGACGTTCCTGCAACTGGTCATCACCGCCCTCGACGTCGCCGCCGCCGCAACCGTCCTTTATCTGTTGCTGCCGGAAGCGCCGCCCTTCGGTGCATTCCTGCTGGTCTATCTGCTGGCACTGGCTGCCGGCGTACTCAGTCACGTTCCGGGTGGCGTGGGTGTTTTTGAAGCGATTCTGCTCGCGGCGTTCGCCGACAAGCTCGGCGCCGCGCCACTGGCTGCCGCCCTGCTTCTTTATCGCCTGATCTATGTGGTGCTGCCATTGCTGGTGGCCTGCGTGCTGTTGCTGCTCAACGAAGGTCAGCGCCTGTTTCAGTCGCAGACCATGCGTGCAGCTTCCGGCCTGGCGGCACCGATCCTCGCGGTGCTGGTGTTCCTGTCCGGCGTGGTGCTGCTGTTTTCCGGCGCGACGCCAGAGATCGACACCCGTCTGGAACACATCGGTTTTCTGATTCCTCACCGTCTGGTCGACGCCTCGCACTTTGGCGCCAGCCTGATCGGCGTGCTGTGCCTGATGCTCGCTCAAGGCCTGCGTCGCCGGCTGTCGGCGGCGTGGATGCTGACCACCATTCTGTTGCTGGTGGGCGCCCTGCTCTCGCTGCTCAAGGGTTTCGACTGGGAAGAAGCGACCCTGATGACCCTCACCGCCGCGCTGCTGGGGGTGTTCCGTCGCTCGTTCTACCGCCCGAGCCGTCTGACCGAACTGCCGTTCTCGCCGCTGTATCTGGTGGCCAGCCTGTGCGTACTCGGTGCTTCGACCTGGCTTTTGCTGTTCGCTTATCAGGACGTCCCTTACAGCCATCAACTGTGGTGGCAGTTCACCCTCGACGCCGATGCCCCGCGCGGTCTGCGCTCGCTGCTCGGCGCCGCCGTGTTGCTGCTGGTGATCGCCCTGACCTGGCTGCTGCGCACCGCCCGCCCGGTGATCCACCTGCCGACACCGGATGAGCTGGAACGCGCCTCGAAAATCCTGATGGCCTCCTCGCAACCGGACGGCGGCCTGGCCCTGACCGGCGACAAGGCGCTGCTGTTTCATCCCAACGATGAAGCCTTCCTGATGTACGCCCGTCGTGGCCGCAGTCTGGTGGCTCTGTACGACCCGATCGGCCCCGGCCAGCAACGGGCCGAGATGATCTGGCAGTTCCGTGACCTTTGCGACATCCATCACGCCCGCCCCGTGTTCTATCAGGTGCGCGCCGAGAACCTGCCGTACTACATGGACATCGGCCTGACCGCGATCAAGCTCGGTGAGGAAGCCCGCGTCGATCTGCATCGCTTTGACCTGGAAGCCAAGGGCAAGGAAATGAAGGACCTGCGCTACACCTGGAACCGTGGCAGCCGCGACGGCCTGTCGCTGGAGATCCATGAGCCGGGCCAGGCGCCGATGGATGAGCTCAAGGTGATTTCCGATGCCTGGCTGACCGGCAAGAACGTGCGCGAGAAAGGCTTCTCCCTCGGCCGTTTCAGCGACGATTACCTGAAGCATTTCCGTATCGCGGTGATTCGCTTCGAAGGCCGCCCGGTGGCGTTCGCCAACCTGCTCGAGACCTACAGCCATGACCTGGCCAGTCTCGACCTGATGCGCGCGCACCCGGACGCCCCCAAGCTGACCATGGAATTCATGATGGTCGGTCTGATTCAACACTATAAGAGTCACGGATACGCGCGCTTCAGCCTGGGCATGGTGCCGCTGTCGGGGTTGCAACCCCGGCGCGGGGCACCGCTGACCCAGCGTCTGGGCTCGATGGTTTTCCGCCGTGGTGAGCAGCTGTACAACTTCCAAGGCTTGCGCCGCTTCAAAGACAAGTTCCAGCCTGACTGGGAACCCCGTTATATGGCCGTGCCCGCCGGACTCGATCCGCTGGTGGCGCTGGCCGACACTGCTGCCCTGATCGCGGGCGGCTTGACTGGACTGGTGAAACGCTGATGATTCAACGCTCCCTGAAGTACATCCTGGTCGCACTGCTGGTGCTGGCCGCGATTGCCGGTGGCGGTTTCTGGTACCTCAAACGCCCGGCACCGGAACCGACCCTCGAACAGCTCACCCCGGCCGATGGCGCCGCCATGACCCGGGTCATCCCCGGCACCAAGCCCAAGGCTCAGGTGCTGGTGGCGGTCAACGACGACCAGAAACTCAGCGACAAGCAACTGAGCACCCTGAGCCGTAGCGCTTCGGCGCAGATCGTCCAGGTGATCCTGCCCAAGGACTGCCTGCTGCAAAGCCGCGCCCTGCAAGCCGGCCTGCGCGAACTGAACGGCCCGGCGACCTTGGTCAGCGGCATCGGCCCCGGCGCCGTGCTGGCGTGGCGCTGGTTGTCCGAGCAGAAGGACGACAAGGCTCAGGCCGTCTCCGTCGACCTGGCCCTGGAAAAACCCGGCTGCACCCATCTGCTGCCGAAAGCCGCCGCCCACGGCCACTGGCTGGTGGCGTGGAACGACAACCCGGACGACACCAGCGCCGGTTTCGTGCGCGATCAACCGAACGCCGAAACCAGCATCAGCGACTACGACATCAACCTGCCGCAAGTGCTGAACAACGAACTGCGCAAGATCCTCGTCGGCGGCGACAAGGCCAACGGCGGCCTGCAGATTCCAGTCGTGGAAGTCCCGGCCGGCCAGGCCAAGGACACCGTGACCCTGTTCCTATCCGGTGACGGCGGCTGGCGCGATCTGGACCGCGACGTGGCCGGTGAAATGGCCAAGATCGGCTACCCGGTCGTCGGCATCGACACCCTGCGCTACTACTGGCAGCACAAGAGCCCCGAACAGAGCGCGCTCGACCTGACCGAACTGATGCAGCACTACCGCCAGAAATGGGGCACCAAGCGCTTCATCCTGACCGGCTACTCGTTCGGCGCCGACGTCCTGCCAGCCATCTACAACCGCCTGCCGGAAACCGAGCAGCAGCGCGTCGACGCAATCATCCTGCTGGCCTTCGCCCGCACCGGCAGCTTCGAAATCGAAGTCGAAGGCTGGCTCGGCAACGCCGGCAAAGAAGCCGCCACCGGCCCGGAAATGGCCAAGCTGCCACCGGCCAAGGTCGTGTGCATCTACGGTGAAGAAGAAACGGATGAAAGCGGTTGCACCGACAAGACGGCGGTGGGCGAAGCAGTGAAACTGCCGGGCGGTCACCACTTCGACGAGAACTACCCGGCGCTGGCCAAGCGTTTGGTGGACTTGATCGAGAAGCGCCAGAACACCGCGCAGGTGGCGGAAGAGTGATCTGAAGCGCACCAACGAAAAGCCCCCGCGACTTTGCAGTTTCGGGGGCTTTTTCATTCATTGCTTGACTCTTAGTGAAACTGAAAACGCCAGGTGTCCACATTCCATAAAACGTGGACACCCGCTTCATTGGCCTTTACGAGTCGTCATCTCCATATTGAACTGACGCACCAACGACACGCAAAACCGCCAGCAACGTTTAGTTTCTGGTTACGTCTGGTGCCGCATTATCAGATGACGTCCGCGCACCTTGTAGGCAAACTCCTAATCTCGTGTTTGGGCACTTTGCCGCACTATTGCGCTGTTTTTCGACGGGATACTCTCCAGAGGTCGCTGACCATTTCAGTGATCGGGTGTGGTAACCCGGCAAGGCAAAGTGCAAAAGCATTCCCAACACGACTCAGGTGTTTTTACGCCTGCAACTCGAGTCATGGCGGCTGTGCGTGGGAGACCTTCGGGTCTGCCGGTTTCTTTGCTCTCCCGGTTTACCACCCTGCGTACAGCTGCCACCCATTCGTGTGGTAACGAATGGGGCAGCTCCTCGTTTTATGGAGCGAAACAATGAGCAAACAAAGTCTTTCATCACCGTCAGACCTGACAACCATCGGCTTCACCTCTTTGCTCTACAGCTCGGATCAGGCGTTACTCAACGTTCGCTCCGGCGTCCCCATCGTCGAAGCACTGTCCCAGGCTTCAGACTTGCTGTTTCTCGCCAAATCCTTCGCCGAGGATGCCGCCTACGACAAGGAAAGCGACCGCCACGCCTGGGCCGCGCATTACCTGACGATAATCGGCAAGGCCTTGGTCGACGCCGTGATGAAGGCCCTGATGCCGCGACCTGCGCGAACGAAGACCGAATCTGAGGCAGAACTGCCAGAAAGCATGTAACTGCACAAAAACGAAAAAGCCCCCGCCAGCCACAGGGCTGACGGGGGCTTATTGTTCAGAGGCGCCTTTCAGCAGCGCCATACACCTCTTCGTCACGTCGAGCACCCACCGCAACGATCAACACCTGGATGGCCCGGCCATCGACTCGATAAACGATTCGCGTGTCGCCCGTTCGAATTCGTCTGCACCCCGCAAGACTGGCTCTCAGAGGCTTGCCACTTTTGTCCGGCTCGCCGTGGATGATCCGTTCTTCGATCACATCCAGTATCCGGTTGGCAGCTGCTGATCCCAATTGATCAAGATCCCCTTGGACTTCCGGATGATAAATCACTCCCCAAACCATCCAGCGCTCCCTTAATCCTTCCGGGCGTACCTTGCCCGCATATCCTCATGGCTGACAGCCTTGGTCTGATCAAAATTGCTCAGACGCTCACGGGCTGCCGCTTCGATGCGAAGGTTCTCAAGCTCATCCAGCATTTCCTGATAGGCCTGCACGTTGATGATGACCGCTGCCGGTTGATTGTCCTTGAAGATGACCAGACGCTCAGTGGCACGACTGGAAATCTCCTTGAGCTTCGCGCTGAAGCTCCTGACCATGGCAGTCACGGAAATAGCCTGGTCAGCACGCTCTAATAATGCCGTCATAATCACCTCTCACTCACATGCTGATGCGTACGTTAATGCACAGAGTATTGTGCTGAATTAAACATAGTGCAACTTGCTGTTTCCACTATCCGACCAAGCACTGATAAACCGGACGCGCACAAAAAAGCCCCCGCCAGCCTTTAAGACTGACGGGGGCTTTTCAGTTGTGGCGGAGGTTACATCTCCACCTGCGTCCCCAACTCAATCACCCGGTTCAGCGGCAGATTGAAGAAGCGCAAATTGCCATTGGCATTCTTCAACATGAACGCAAACAGCGCCTCTCGCCAACGCGCCATGCCTTCAAGTTTCGAAGCGATCACCGTTTCGCGGCTGAGGAAGTAGGTGGTGCGCATCGGGCTGAAGTCCAGATCGTCCAGATGGCACAGCTTCAGCGCCTGCGGCACGTCCGGTTCGTCGGTAAAGCCGAAGTGCAGGATCACCCGGAAGAAGCCTTCGCCGTGGGCTTCGACTTCGAAGCGGCGCGATGGCGGGACGCGCGGGATGTCTTCGTAGACGACGGTCAGCAGCACCACTTGCTCGTGCAAGACCTGGTTGTGCAACAGGTTGTGCAACAGCGCGTGGGGCACCGCGTCGGAACGGGCGGTGAGGAACACAGCGGTGCCCTGCACGCGGTGCGGCGGCTGGACGCGGATACTGCTGATGAAGATCGGCAGCGGCAGCGCGCCTTCGTCGAGGCGCTCGACCAGCAGTTGCTTGCCGCGCTTCCAGGTGGTCATCAGCACGAACAGCGCGATACCGGCGATCACCGGGAAGGCACCGCCCTGGACGATCTTCGGCACGTTGGCGGCGAAGTACAGACCGTCCACCAGCAGGAAGCCAAGCAGCACCGGCACCGCCAGAATCGGTGGCCATTTCCACAGCAGCAACATGACCGCGGAGACCAGGATCGTGGTCATCAACATGGTGCCGGTCACCGCCACGCCGTAGGCCGAGGCCAGCGCGCCGGAAGATTCGAAGCCGATCACCAGCAACACAACGCCAACCATCAGCGACCAGTTCACGGCCCCGATGTAGATCTGGCCCTGCTCGTCGCTGGAGGTGTGCTGGATGTACATGCGCGGGATGTAACCGAGCTGGATCGCCTGACGGGTCAGGGAGAATGCGCCGGAAATCACCGCTTGCGAGGCGATCACCGTGGCCAGGGTCGACAGACCGACCAGCGGAATCAGCGCCCAGCTCGGGGCCAGCAGGTAGAACGGGTTGCGCGCCGCTTCCGGGTTGTCCAGCAGCAAGGCGCCCTGACCGAAATAGTTGAGCACAAGCGCCGGCAACACCAGCAGGAACCACGCCCGGGCAATTGGCTTGCGACCGAAGTGGCCCATGTCGGCGTACAGCGCTTCGGCACCGGTCAGCGCCAGCACCACGGCGCCGAGGATCGCCACGCCCATGCCCGGATGGACGGTAAAGAACCGCACCGCCCACGCGGGGTTCATCGCGTGCAGCACTTCCGGGGTGTGGCTGATGCCATACACGCCGAGGGCGCCGAGGACCAGGAACCAGGTGACCATGATCGGCCCGAACAGGATGCCGATCCGCGCCGTCCCGTGCTTCTGGATCAGGAACAACCCGACCAGCACCACCAGTGACAGCGGCACCACCCAGTGGTCGATGCCGTCGAAGGCCAGGCCCAGACCTTCAATGGCCGAGAGCACGGAAATCGCCGGGGTGATCATGCTGTCGCCATAGAACAGCGCCGCGCCGATCAGTCCGCAGACCACCAGCAACGTACGCAACCGCTTGCGTCCCGCCGCTGCCCGCCGCGCCAGCGCGGTGAGCGCCATGATCCCGCCTTCGCCCTGGTTGTCGGCGCGCAGGACGAACATCATGTATTTGATTGAAACGACCCAGATCAGCGACCAGAAAATCAGCGACAGAATGCCGAGCACTCCGTCGTGATTGACAGGCACGCCATAAGCGCCGGAAAACACTTCTTTGAGGGTGTACAACGGGCTCGTGCCGATGTCGCCGTAAACTACCCCGACCGCCGCGACCAGCATGCTCAGCGGCTTGGTGGCCGAACCTTCGGCGCCTGCCGCGTGACTACTTGCCTGACCCATCCAACACTCCTGATTCCCAGACCGGCTTCTTATATGAAGCACTATGCTTTGTGTGCAGCATGCGCGTTTTTACGCCCTGTAACAGACGTTTTCTTGACTGTAAAAATTCAGTAAAGCGCAACGGCGCGAAGCATAGCGCAGCACTCGTCGTATTTCCCTGCATAAAGCTGGTCAAGTGCGCTGCTCGTCGCTAGAATTGCGCACTTTTTGATCAGAGGCGCAGTTCAAGCGCCCGTCCGTCGGTTCCTGAATCAGGTAATCGATGTCACAAAACACCGAGGTTAGACATGTCCACCACTCCTGCGCCGGCCAATCCAAAGGTTGGCTTCGTTTCTCTGGGTTGCCCGAAAGCACTGGTCGACTCCGAGCGCATCCTGACCCAGCTGCGCATGGAAGGCTATGACGTGGTGTCCACCTATCAGGACGCCGACGTGGTCGTGGTCAACACTTGCGGCTTCATCGACTCGGCCAAGGCCGAATCGCTGGAAGTCATTGGCGAAGCGATCAAGGAAAACGGCAAGGTCATCGTGACCGGCTGCATGGGCGTGGAAGAAGGCAATATCCGTGACGTGCACCCAAGCGTGCTGGCCGTCACCGGTCCGCAGCAGTACGAGCAAGTGGTCAACGCGGTGCACGAAGTCGTGCCGCCGAAGCAGGATCACAACCCGCTGATCGACTTGGTGCCACCGCAAGGCATCAAGCTGACCCCGCGTCACTACGCGTACCTGAAGATTTCCGAAGGCTGCAACCACAGCTGCAGCTTCTGCATCATCCCGTCGATGCGCGGCAAACTGGTCAGCCGTCCGGTCGGCGACGTGCTCGACGAAGCCCAGCGTCTGGTCAAATCCGGCGTGAAAGAACTGCTGGTGATTTCCCAGGACACCAGCGCCTACGGCGTTGACGTCAAATACCGCACCGGTTTCTGGAACGGCGCGCCGGTGAAGACCCGCATGACCGAACTGTGCGAAGCGCTGAGCACCCTCGGCGTCTGGGTTCGTCTGCACTACGTTTACCCGTACCCGCACGTCGACGAACTGATCCCGCTGATGGCCGCCGGCAAGATCCTGCCGTACCTGGACATCCCGTTCCAGCACGCCAGCCCGAAAGTCCTGAAGTCGATGAAACGCCCGGCGTTCGAAGACAAGACTCTGGCGCGGATCAAGAACTGGCGCGAGATCTGCCCGGACCTGATCATCCGTTCGACCTTCATCGTCGGCTTCCCCGGCGAAACCGAAGAAGACTTCCAGTACCTGCTGGACTGGCTGACCGAAGCCCAGCTCGACCGCGTCGGCTGCTTCCAGTACTCGCCGGTCGAAGGCGCACCGGCCAATGATCTGAACCTCGACATCGTCCCGGACGACGTCAAGCAGGATCGTTGGGAACGCTTCATGGCGCACCAGCAGGAAATCAGCTCGGCCCGTCTGCAAATGCGCATCGGCCGTGAAATCGAAGTACTGGTGGACGAAGTCGACGAGCAAGGCGCAGTCGGCCGCTGTTTCTTCGACGCCCCGGAAATCGACGGCAACGTGTTCATCGACAACGGCAGCAACCTCAAGCCGGGCGACAAGGTCTGGTGCAAGGTGACCGACGCCGACGAATACGACCTCTGGGCCGAACAGATCTAAGCGCGAAAAATACAGAAAGCCCCGCTCTCTTTTACGAGATGCGGGGCTTTTTTACGGCTATCGTTTGGGGTGGGAAGGACTCCCTCATCCATGACAAAGAGGCTATCGGGCATGCGTCACCACTCGGTCATCCACACGCCGAAACTCAGCGATTATCAGGAAC
This sequence comes from Pseudomonas fluorescens, assembly GCF_030344995.1. Lineage (GTDB taxonomy): Bacteria > Pseudomonadota > Gammaproteobacteria > Pseudomonadales > Pseudomonadaceae > Aquipseudomonas > Aquipseudomonas fluorescens_BF. The sequence continues at coordinate 1,643,918 of NZ_CP128260.1, read as the reverse complement.
TGACCCGGGTCTGGGAGGCCTCGGTCCGTGCGACTCATGATTTCCTGCCGGAATCCTACATCGAGCTGCTGAAGAATCTGGTGCTGACCCGCTACCTCGACGCGGTTATGCTGATCTGCACCCGCGACAGTCACCAGCGCATCACCGGGTTTGCCGGGGTTGCGGCGGGCAAGATTGAAATGCTGTTCATCGACCCGGCCCATCGCGGCCAGGGCCTTGGCAAGAAACTGCTGAAGTACGCGATGGAGCACCTGAACGCCGACGAACTGGACGTCAACGAGCAGAACCCGCAGGCCCTGGGGTTTTACTTCAAGCAAGGGTTCGAAGTGATCGGCCGTTCGGAAGTCGATGGCATGGGCCAGCCGTATCCGCTGTTGCACATGCGTCTGAAACAACCGGAGCAGCGCGCGGTACGCGGCTAAAAGCCACACGGCGCAAATGCAATCGGGCTTAACCGGCCCCAGGCAGGTACAATGCCCACCCCTTTTTTGTTACGGCCCCTGTCATGACTGACCCGATTCGCCTCTCCAAACGCCTCATCGAGCTGGTCGGTTGCTCCCGCCGGGAGGCCGAGCTGTTCATCGAGGGCGGCTGGGTCACCGTGGACGGCGAAGTCATCGACGAGCCGCAGTTCAAGGTCGGCGACCAGAAAGTCGAGCTCGACAAGGACGCCAAGGCCACCGCGCCGGAGCCGGTGACCATCCTGCTCAACGTGCCGGCCGGCATGGATGTCGACAGCGCCATGCAGTCGCTGAATGCCGAAAACCTCAGCGAAGAACACCGCTACGGCAAGCGTCCGCTGCGCGGGCATTTCCTGCGCCTGACCGCCAGCGCCGACCTGCAACCCAAGGCCAGCGGCCTGCTGGTGTTCACCCAGGACTGGAAGGTACTGCGCAAGCTCACCGCCGACTCGGCCAAGATCGAGCAGGAATACGTGGTCGAAGTCGAAGGCGACATGGTTGCCCACGGCCTCAACCGTCTGCAGCACGGCCTCACCCACAAGGGCAAGGAGCTGCCGCCGGTCAAGGCCAGCTGGCAGAACGAAAACCGCCTGCGCTTCGCCATGAAGAACCCGCAGCCGGGGATCATCGCCCAGTTCTGCGAAGCGGTCGGCCTGAAGGTGATCGGCATCCGCCGCATCCGCATCGGCGGCGTGTCCATCGGCAAGGTGCCGGTCGGCCAATGGCGCTACCTGTCCGGCAAAGAGAAATTCTAAGGCTCGCAAGCCACTCTACATTTCCGGTACCGCGCCCGCGCGATGCCCACAGCGAACAATCAGGATTGCACACATGGTTCACAACGACGTTCTGCGCAGCGTGCGCTACATGCTCGACATCAGCGACAAGAAAGTGGTCGAGATCATCAAACTCGGCGGCCTGGACGTCACGCTTGCCGATGTCGTGACGTACTTAGACAAGAAAGAAGAAGACGAAGAAGGTTTCGTGCGCTGCCCGGACGAAGTCATCGCGCACTTCCTCGACGGTCTGGTGATCTTCAAGCGCGGCAAGGACGAAAGCCGTCCGCCGCTGCCGATCGAACTGCCGGTGACCAACAACATCATCCTGAAAAAGCTGCGCGTGGCCTTCGAACTGAAGGAAGACGACATGCACGCGATCCTCAAGGCTGCCGAGTTCCCGGTGTCCAAGCCTGAGCTGAGCGCATTGTTCCGCAAGGTCGGCCACACCAACTACCGCCCGTGCGGCGATCAGTTGCTGCGCAATTTCCTCAAGGGCCTGACGCTGCGCATTCGCGGCTGATTTTTTGCAAAGACCAAACGGCGACTTCGGTCGCCGTTTTCATGCATGCCCCTCCATTCCTTCCAATAATAGTGGCTCCGCTTTTCGCGGCCGGCGACTAGGGTGTACTGAACCCTAGCCCTCAGGATTCGCCATGCACCCGTATTTCTCCCTGCAAGGCCGCACCGCCCTGGTGACCGGCGGCACCCGTGGTATCGGCAAAATGATCGCCAAGGCTTTTGTCGAGGCCGGCGCCCGTGTGTACGTCTGCTCCCGGGACGCTGAAGCCTGTCATCAAACCGCTGAAGAACTCAGTGCTCTGGGCACTTGTCTGGGCGTGGCGGCGAATCTGGCGACGGAAGAAGGCGTGAAAGAGCTGGCCGCGCGACTGGGCGAACAGATCACTCATCTGGACATTCTGGTGAACAACGCCGGCACGACGTGGGGCGCGCCGCTGGAGAGCTACCCGGTCAAGGGCTGGGAAAAGGTCATGCAACTCAACGTGACGTCGGTGTTCAGCTGCATCCAGCAGTTTCTGCCGTTGCTGCGCAAGTCCGGGTCGGCGGCCAATCCGGCGCGGATCATCAACATCGGTTCGGTGGCGGGGATTTCTTCCTTTGGTGAACAGGCCTACGCCTACGGGCCGAGCAAGGCTGCCCTGCATCAACTGTCGCGAATTCTCGCCCGGGAACTGGTGAGCCAGCACATCAACGTCAACGTCATCGCGCCGGGGCGCTTCCCGAGCAAGATGACCCAGCACATCGGCAACGACCAGCAGGCGCTGGCCGAAGACACCGCGCTGATCCCGATGAAACGTTGGGGGCGTGAGGAAGAGATGGCAGCGCTGGCGATCAGCCTGGCGAGTACCGCCGGGGCGTACATGACCGGGAATATCATTCCGCTGGATGGCGGGTTTAGCCTCTGATATCGGCGGTGCGGCTATCGCTGGCAAGCCAGCTCCCACAGAGATCTCGAGTGTCAGCAGGATTTGTGTACACCACAAAACCTGTGGGAGCTGGCTTGTCGGCCCGCCGCATCGCAGCGATAGCGCCAGTTCTGCCAGCACCAGACTTGAAGCCTGCCGGGTTATCATGCCCGCCCTGCTCCGCTTCGAATGCAAACCATGACTTACAGCGTCTCCCCCATCGGCTTTGTCCGCTCCTGCTTCAAGGAGAAGTTCGCCATCCCGCGCCAGCCGCAACTGGCCCCCGCCGCCCGTGGCGTGCTGGAACTGGTGGCGCCGTTCGATCAGGGCGACGCGGTGCAGGGGCTGGAGCAGGTCAGTCATGTCTGGCTGCTGTTCCTGTTCCATCAGGCGCTGGAAGAAAAGCCGCGCCTCAAAGTCCGCCCTCCGCGCCTGGGTGGCAACAAGTCCATGGGCGTGTTCGCCACCCGCGCCACGCACCGGCCGAACGGCATCGGCCAGTCGGTGGTGAAGCTGGACAAGGTCGAGGCCAATCGCCTGTTCATCTCCGGCATCGACCTGCTGGACGGTACGCCGATTCTCGATATCAAGCCCTACGTGCCTTACGCCGACATCATTGCTGACGCCTCCAACAGCATCGCCAGTGCCGCGCCGCAACTGATCGACGTGCAGTGGACAGAGGCGGCGCTGCAACAGGCGCATACGCACGCTCAGCGCCTGGCCGAGCCGCTGGTCGAATTGATCGAGCAGTGCCTGGCCCAGGATCCGCGCCCGGCGTATCAGACGCCCGTGCCCGAACGCGAATACGGCGCGCAGTTCTGGGATCTGGACGTGCGCTGGCATTACCCGACGCCCGAACAGATCCGCGTCCTGGAAGTCATCCCCGCCGAGGCGTGAACCCCGGAAACGAAAAAGCCCGCGCTGCCTTCTCAGGCAACGCGGGCTTTTCTTTGGCATCGTCGGGATTACTTCTCGACGAATGCGCGCTCGATCAGGTAATCACCCGGCTCGCGCATACGCGCCGAGATCTTCAGGCCGAAGCTGTCGAGCACTTCGCTGGTCTCGTCGAGCATGCTCGGGCTGCCGCAGATCATCGCACGGTCGTCCTGCGGGTTGATCGGTGGCAGGCCGATGTCGCTGAACAGCTTGCCGCTGCGCATCAGGTCGGTCAGACGGCCCTGATTCTCGAACGGCTCGCGAGTCACGGTCGGGTAGTAGATCAGCTTGTCACGCAGCGCTTCGCCGAAGAACTCGTTCTGCGGCAGGTGCTCGGTGATGAACTCGCGGTAGGCGACTTCGTTGACGTAACGGACACCGTGAACCAGGATCACTTTCTCGAAGCGCTCGTAGGTTTCCGGGTCCTGGATCACGCTCATGAACGGCGCCAGACCGGTACCGGTGCTCAGCAGGTACAGGTGCTTGCCCGGGTTCAGGTCGTCCAGCACCAGGGTGCCGGTCGGTTTTTTCGAGATGATGATCTCGTCGCCTTCCTTCAGGTGCTGCAGCTGGGAGGTCAACGGACCGTCCTGCACCTTGATGCTGAAGAACTCGAGATGCTCTTCCCAGTTCGGGCTGGCGATCGAGTAAGCGCGCATAAGCGGGCGGCCGTTTGGCTGTTGCAGGCCGATCATCACGAACTGACCGTTCTCGAAGCGCAGGCCCGGATCGCGGGTGCACTTGAAGCTGAACAGAGTGTCGTTCCAGTGATGAACACTGAGGACACGCTCGTGGTTCATGTTGCTCATGTACGTGGGACTCCTGGAGATTGATCTGCGCCTGCCCGGCTGGTCTTGAAGAATGCCGACGGTGCGCAATTGCATCGCATTCTAATAGCGCCGACAATATCTGTTAACTGGATTATTAAGATAAGGGTTATCGGTTATATCGATATGCGATTTACTCTTCGTCAACTGCAAGTCTTCGTCGCCGTCGCCCAGCAGGAAAGCGTGTCCCGTGCTGCGGGTCTGCTCAACCTGTCGCAATCGGCCGCCAGCACTTCCATCACCGAACTGGAGCGCCAGTCCAGCTGCCAGCTGTTCGATCGCGCCGGCAAACGCCTGAGCCTCAACGCCCTCGGCAAACAGTTGTTGCCGCAAGCGGTGGCCATGCTCGATCAGGCCAAGGAAATCGAAGACCTGCTCAACGGCAAATCCGGTTTCGGCTCGCTGTCGGTGGGCGCGACCCTGACCATCGGCAATTACCTGGCGACCCTGCTGATCGGTGGTTTCATGCAGCGCCACCCCGAAAGCCAGGTGAAGCTGCACGTACAGAACACTGCCAATATCGTGCAACAAGTGGCTCACTACGAAATTGATCTGGGTCTAATCGAAGGCGATTGCAGCCATCCGGACATTGAAGTGCAGAGCTGGGTCGAGGATGAACTGGTGGTGTTCTGCGCTCCGCAGCATCCGTTGGCCAAACGCGGCAGCGCGACCATGGAGGAACTGACACATGAAGCTTGGATTCTGCGGGAACAGGGTTCGGGGACGCGCCTGACGTTCGATCAGGCGATGCGGCATCACCGCAGCGCGCTGAACATCCGGCTGGAGCTGGAGCACACCGAAGCGATCAAGCGCGCGGTGGAATCAGGATTGGGGATTGGCTGCATCTCGCGTCTGGCGCTGCGTGATGCCTTCCGGCGCGGCAGCCTGGTGCCGGTGGAGACGCCGGATCTGGATCTGGCGCGGCAGTTTTATTTCATCTGGCACAAACAGAAGTACCAGACCTCCGCTATGCGCGAATTCCTCGACCTGTGCCGCGCCTTCACCGCCGGGGTGCAGCGCAGCGACGAGATCGTTCTGCCGAGCATCGCTTAAAGCAGAATCACCGCCCACACCAGGGCGATCATGCTCAGTGCCACGAATTGCGCGGCACTGCCCATGTCCTTGGCGTTCTTGGACAGCGGGTGCAACTCCAGCGAGATGCGGTCAATCGCCGCCTCCACCGCCGAATTCAACAGCTCGACAATCAGCGCCAGCAGGCACACAGCGATCAGCAGCGCCTGCTCGACCCGGCTGACATTGAGGAAAAACGTCAGCGGAATCAGCACCACGTTGAGCAGCACCAGTTGGCGGAAAGCGGCTTCGCCGGTGAAGGCTGCGCGCAAGCCGTCCAGCGAGTAACCGGAAGCGTTGAGGATGCGTTTCAGGCCCGTCTGGCCCTTGAAAGGTGACATAAAGTAGATAACCGACCGAAAAGATGTGGGGAAGCTAGATCAACGAAAGTCAAAAAAGCGTGAAGACGCCAGTGCTTACTGGCTCGGAATTGACTCAAGTTGTTGCAGCAGTAAAGCTGCCTGGGTCCTGGTCCGCACGTTCAACTTGCGAAAAATCGCCGTGACGTGGGCCTTGATGGTCGCTTCGGACACGCTCAGCTCGTAGGCGATCTGCTTGTTCAGCAAACCTTCGCAGACCATGGTCAACACCCGGAACTGCTGCGGTGTCAGGCTCGCAAGGCCATCGCTGGCCGCCTTGGCCTCATCAGAAACGCTGACGGCTTCGAACGCCTGAGGCGGCCAGAACACGTCGCCATCCAGCACTTTGCGCACCGCTTCCTGAATCACGCTCAGGTCGCTGGACTTGGGAATGAAACCACTGGCGCCAAATTCCCGGGACTTGACCATCACCGAGGCTTCTTCCTGGGCCGAAACCATCACCACCGGAATCTGCGGGTATTGACCGCGTAACATCACCAGCCCGGAAAACCCGAAAGCGCCCGGCATGTTCAGGTCCAGCAGCACCAGATCCCAGTCAGCCTTTTCGGTCAGGCGGGCTTCCAGTTCGGCGATGCTCGCCACCTCCACCATGCGTACGTCCGGGCCAAGGCCCATCGTCACCGCTTGATGCAGTGCGCTACGAAAAAGAGGGTGATCATCGGCAATCAGGATGTCGTATGTGGCCATTTTTCAAATGATCCTGTTTTTGATGGCAGGCCCGCGCATTCGAGCCTTGCCAAAGCAAATCCAGACACCGCCCGGCAGCGGCATCCACAGGGGCACGTTCAACGCCAATCACGAACAAAAACGGCGTTTCAAACCTTGGCCGCACCCCAATCGGCGCCAAGCATGACCAGCGAAGCCGGGGTGGTCAAGCCGCACGGCCACTGCTTTAGCAGTATGGGCCAGGATCAGGCCGGTACTGGCGCCGCGTTTCGGATATAGGGCAGCAATTCGGCGTGGGCCGGCGTTGACACATTGACCTCCAGTTGCTGCTTGGCCCCCAGGTAATGCTGGCTGAACACATCGAAATAGGCATCCAGCGCCGACGCCGCGTCCGAATCACCGGCCAGTTCCAGGCACAGCGCCGCCACTTCGGCGGTGCACAGGTGCTCGCTGCGGGTCGAGCGGCGCAGGCGATAACGCGACAGCTTGTCGGGCAACAAACTGAGGATCGGCAGGCGATCGAAGTACGGGCTCTTGCGGAAGATCTTGCGGGCCTCGGTCCAGGTCGCGTCCAGCAGGATGAACAGCGGACGCTTGCTGCTATCGAGATCCACGGTGCTGGTCACCCGCGAAGGTTCGACGTACTCGCCGGGGAACACCAGATACGGCTGCCATTGCGGGTCGTTCAGCAGCGCCAGCAATTGCTCGTCGGGCTCGGTCCGCGACCAGATGAAGGCGTGGTTGTCGCGCACGATGTCGGCGATCAGCCAACCGGTATTGCTGGGTTTGAACACTTCCTTGCCGGTCATGATCAGGCAAACACCCGAGCGCGTATCGACGGTTGGCCGCCAGGCGCACAGGCAGTGGCTGACGATCACCCGGCAATCACGGCAGCGCGGGGAGCGAAAACCACGGGCCTGAATCGGCTTGATGCCTTCGTCCTCGCGCTGATCGCGCAGGCGGGCCACGGCGTTGGGGGCATGATTCATCGCAGGCGGCACCGGCAGACAGGGAAACTCGACACGAACGACACTCGGCAGGGCAATAAAGGCCGGCAGTTTACCAGAGCGACGGGCACAAGCCTGTACCCTCCCGACCGGCTCCCCTATAATTCGCCGCCACTGAACGCACAGTCACGTGGCTGGTCGAACCACCAGTCACTGAACCAGGAGAGTTTCATGCTGCGCCTTATCGTTCCCACCGCTGCCATTCTGCTGGCCTCGTCCTTCAGCGCTCAGGCTGCATCCCTGAGTGAGCAGAATCTGAACCGAGAGCTGCGCAATGTCGCCGCGCAAAGCAGCGTCGGCACGCCACGGGCGATCAACGAAGACATTCTTGATCAGGGCTACACCGTCGAAGGCACCACGCTGGTCAATCACCTGAGCGTGCAAAAGAGCCACGCCGACAAAATGCGCGCCGATCCCAAAGCCGTGTATTTCCAGCTGGGCGCCTCGGTCTGCAACAACCCGTCGTACCGCAAGCTGATGGCCAAGGGCGCGATCATGCGCTACGACTTCACTGAAGTGAAAAGCAACAAGGCAATCGGCTCCGCCAGTTACCAGGAATCGGATTGCCCGAAAGCGGCTCCAGCGAAGAAGAAGTAATCATCGCGACGTAGCGCGCCGCTGTTCATCCTCGGCGCGCAGTTCGGCCAGCAAGGCCTGCAGGTAACGCGAGCGGCGATCCCCTCCCGCCAGGCGCCGGCAGCACTCCTCTTCGAGACTCACATGGTTGGTCTCGGCCGATGCTTTCAACAACCGATACAGCTGCGTATCGATCTCCAGAATGACTCTGGTCATGTGTCCCGCCTCCTTGCCACCCGCAAATCCTTGAATAGCGTGCACCTTGCGTACGGTCGTTGACGCAAAGTTGTCGTACGGCGCCTTTAACTTAGTAAATCAGAGCATTCAACCCTCGACGTGGCATCGGACGAGCGGTGAAAACACATCGCAAAGCGGCAATAAGCAGTTGCCAGGAAAGACTTTGCGGCGTAATGCTCAATGAGCGAAAAATGCTTTGAGGGTCTAGATTCAACGTATTCCCGATCATTTAATTAACGGCAGGAAAGGAGCTGCCGGACGTTTGTTTTCTTGCAGCGCGGCACTGACGCCGCACGTCAGGGCCGAAAGCTCTGTGCAGAAGGAGAAGTTGCATGCCTTACCAACCGAATGACCTGCTCAGCCGTCATTTTCAGGAAAGCGGCCACGACCTCATCAGCAAGGTCGAAGAACAACTCAACCTGGTATCACCCAACAGCCCGAATTCCCCCATCTACCGCGACATGATCCTGACCGTGCTGCGCATGGCCCAGGAAGACCATAACCGCTGGAACGCCAAGATCACCCTGCAAGCCCTGCGCGAACTGGAGCAGGCCTTTCGCACCCTTGAACAGTTCAAGGGGCGCCGCAAGGTCACGGTGTTCGGCTCAGCCCGCACTCCGGTTGAACATCCCCTTTACGCAATGGCTCGTGAACTCGGAGCCTCGCTGGCCCGCTCGAACATGATGGTCATCACCGGTGCCGGTGGTGGAATCATGGCCGCCGCCCATGAAGGTGCCGGCCGCGATCACAGCCTGGGCTTCAACATCACCCTGCCCTTCGAACAACATGCCAACCCCACCGTGGACGGCACCAATAACCTGCTGCCGTTCCACTTCTTCTTCACCCGCAAGCTGTTCTTCGTCAAGGAAGCCGACGCGCTGGTGTTGTGCCCCGGCGGGTTCGGCACCCTGGACGAAGCTTTGGAGGTACTCACGCTGATCCAGACCGGCAAAAGTCCCCTGGTGCCGGTGGTACTGCTGGACGCACCGGGCGGGACGTTCTGGCAAGGTGCGCTGGACTTCATCCGTCAGCAACTGGAGGAAAACCGCTACATCCTGCCCACCGACCTGAAGCTGATGCGCCTGGTTTACAACGTTGAAGAGGCGGTGGAGCAGATCAACCAGTTCTACGGCAACTTCCATTCCAGCCGCTGGCTCAAGCGCCAATTTGTCATTCGTATGAACCACAAGCTGAGCGATCAGGCCCTCGACCATATGCAGGAAGCGTTTGCCGATCTGTGCCTGAGCGACCAGTTCCATCAACACGCCTACGCCGGCGAAGAGCACGACGAGGCCCAATTCAGCCACCTCACGCGCCTGGCATTCGCGTTCAACGCCCGGGATCACGGGCGCCTGCGGGAACTGGTGGACTACATCAACCTGCCGGAAAACTGGGCGCAGTCAAAACCCCAAACCGCGCAACGCACCCGCGAACCGTCGAAGGTAACGTGAGGGCAAAAAAAAACGGCCCGCTATCGAAATAGCGGGCCGTTTTTTTGTTTGTTGATTGAAGCTGGAGCGATTTAATCGTCCATCCCTCTGCCGCTGAACAAGCGGTTGATCATCTCCATCGAGAATCCCCGGTATGCCAGGAATCGACCTTGTCTGGCGCGTTCCTTGGCATCGCCGGGAAGTTGTCCGGAGAACTTCCGTTGCCACGTGTCCGTTAGCTGCTCCTGCCAGTTGATGCCGCTCTCGCGCAAGGCGAGTTCGATATCGGCACGTTGTAAACCGCGCTGGCTCAGTTCTTCGCGAATCCGCAGTGGGCCGTAACCGGAGCGGGCGCGATAGGAAACAAAGCTTTCAAGATAACGGGCTTCGGAAAGCAGCCCCTCTTCCGTTAAACGGTCGAGGGCTGTTTCGATCATCTCGGGGGGAGCGCCACGCTGACGCAGTTTGCGCGTCAGCTCGACTCGACCATGCTCGCGGCGTGCGAGCAGGTCCATGGCGGTTCGCCGCACCGCGACGAGGGTATCGAGTACGGCGGTTGTCATCGGTGCAATCAGATATCAGCGTCAGCCAGGTCGTCTTCGGTCTCTTTGACCGCAGAAGCCTTGGAGTCGGCGATCACGGCTGGCGACAGCAGCTTGTCACGCAGTTGCTTCTCGAGCTTGGCCGCGACTTCCGGGTTGTCCGCCAGGAACTTGGCCGAGTTGGCCTTGCCCTGACCGATCTTGGTGCCTTCGTAGGCATACCAGGCGCCGGACTTCTCGACGAAACCGTGCAGCACGCCCAGGTCGATCATCTCGCCGTTCAGGTAGATACCCTTGCCGTAGAGAATCTGGAACTCGGCCTGACGGAACGGTGAAGCCACCTTGTTCTTCACAACCTTGACACGGGTTTCGCTGCCGACCACTTCGTCGCCTTCTTTCACCGCGCCGGTACGGCGGATGTCGAGACGAACCGAAGCGTAGAACTTCAGCGCGTTACCACCGGTGGTGGTTTCCGGGCTGCCGAACATCACGCCGATCTTCATCCGGATCTGGTTGATGAAGATCACCAGGCAGTTGGCGTTCTTGATGTTGCCGGTGATCTTACGCAGCGCCTGGGACATCAGACGGGCTTGCAGGCCCACGTGCATGTCGCCCATTTCGCCTTCGATTTCAGCCTTCGGTACCAGTGCCGCCACGGAGTCGACGATGATCACGTCAACGGCGTTGGAGCGCACCAGCATATCGGTGATTTCGAGGGCCTGTTCGCCGGTGTCCGGCTGGGAAACCAGCAGGTCGTCGACATTGACGCCCAGCTTGCCGGCGTACTCAGGGTCGAGGGCGTGTTCGGCGTCGACGAAGGCGCAGGTCGCACCGGCTTTTTGAGCCTGGGCGATCACGGACAGCGTCAGTGTGGTTTTACCGGAAGATTCAGGACCGTAGATTTCAACGATACGGCCTTTTGGCAAGCCGCCGATGCCGAGTGCGATGTCCAGACCCAGAGAGCCGGTGGAGATGGATGGGATCGCCTGACGGTCCTGATCGCCCATACGCATTACGGCACCCTTGCCGAATTGACGTTCGATCTGACCCAGGGCCGCAGCCAAGGCTTTCTTCTTGTTGTCGTCCATTAAAGTCCTCACGTAATCAATAAGGCCTGACGGCCAACACCTGTATAAGTAGCCAGTATTATTCCACAGCGTTCACGGATCGCCTACCCCTGATTTTCGATTTCTCGTGCCGCTAGTCGCAGCAAGCCCTCTAGCGCGGCCTTCACCGTTTGTCGGCGGACTTCGTCGCGGTTGCCGGGGAAGTGCTGGACCTCGCTGAAAACCTGGTCGCCCACGCCCCACGCCAGCCAGACGGTGCCCACCGGTTTGTTCGGCGAACCACCGTCCGGCCCGGCCACACCGCTGACCGCCACGGCAAACCGCGCCAGGCTTTTCTCCTGGGCGCCGCGCACCATGGCCTCGACCACTTCGCGGCTGACCGCGCCCACGGTCTCGAACAGCTCCGCCGGCACATTCAACTGCTGGGTTTTCTGGCGGTTGGAGTAGGTCACGTAACCCGCCTCGAACCACGCCGAACTCCCCGGAATGCGGGTGATGGCTTCGGCAATCCCGCCACCGGTACAGGACTCGGCCGTGGTGACGTGGGCATTGAGCAACTGCAGACGTCGGCCAAGTTCGGCCGCCAGTTGAGTGATTTCTTTCACGGCGCGCTCCGGATCGGATGGAATGGGTACCACCGTACACGAGCCGGTTGCGCTTTCAATACACAAGCTTATTCAAAATGTTCGGGCGCCAGCGCTCTGATATAGGCCTGACAGGCCTGCAAGGCGATCAGTCCGCGGTCGCCTTCGCCGGTGATGGCGACAATTCGTCGAGCATGCGCCGGGTCAAGTCGGGCGCGTACGGCTGCATGATCCACGCCGCCGGTGCCGGAGGCGGCTGGCACACCGCAGCCTTGGGCAGCATCGCCTGCGTCGATGAGGACTGACAGGCGCAGATCAGCAGTGGCAAGGCGATCGCGCAGGCGATCCTGATCACGTTGGGCATCGTTCAGTGCTCGGTAATGGGTTTGTTCACTGGCCGTGAGCCGCTGCTCCAGTGCCAGACGCTTGTCCTGCTCGGCCTGTTGCGCGGTGGCGGCGGCCGAAGTCAGTTGATTGAGGGCTTCGGCATGCAGCCGGGCCTGCTCGGCCAGTTGGCGACCGTAGCGCCAGTCCTGAAATTGCCACGCCAGCGCCGCCGACCCTGCGACCAGCAGCACCAGCCCGATCAGCCGCCAGACGCTCAGACCGAAGGCAGGCATAGCACCGCCCTCGCCCGCCCCCAGAGTTCCAGCCGATCCTGCAATCCGTTCAACCCGCCGTTGATCCGCCGGGTAATGCTGTTGAACTGATCCTGATCCGCCAGCGCGTTCAGGCCGTTCTGCGCCCAGAACCACGCGGCGGACTCGGCCGCCCATTGCGGCTGCTCCAGCAGTTCCGGCAACGCCAGCAGACGTTCATCGCCGAACAGTCCGAGGCTGCACTGGCGATAGTTGGCGCGGCCGGTAATCTGGATCAGCCCGCGCCCGCGATACTTCTGCCCGTCGCCATCGGCCTCGGGCGTGTTGCCCAATCGCAGGGCCAGCGTACCGGTGTCGTATTTGCTCAGGTACTGGTTATTGCCCAGTTCGCGCACGTACTGCAACTGCCCCGATTCGTGTCCGATCTGGGCAAGAAACGCGGCAATGCGCTTGGGCGTGTCGATGCGATGGCGCGCCATGGCATCGTTGAGTGCAGAAACAAAAACGCCCGCTTGGCGGCGGGCGTTGGGCATGATGTTGAGTAGGTTGTCTTCAGTAATTTGCATAATGCTCGATCCTCCCTGGATGCTCCGATTGAATCACGGTTGGCGGCCGAAGCCCGTGAGCCATTTCTTTGCCAGGGTTTTCAGAGTGCCATCCGGGGCACTTTCTTCCGGCGACGAAAACACCCAACCGAGGGTGCCGAAATTCGCCGACCAGTCGATTTGGGGCGCTGGCGTGACGTCGGTGATGTCAACCCAGAGCAGATCCGGGTGAAACATCTCGACCATGTTTCCATCGGTCGAGAACAGCTCGACCACCGTGTTTTCAACAACGCGTGCGTAGGTTTTCATCAGGCGTACTCGTAAATGATCACGACGCCAGGGGCGCCAACAGCGCCGGGTCGACCTGGCTGGGTGAGAGCGTTGGCTATGCCGCCAGCGCCAGATCCGTAGCCCGACCCTGGCGCAGCCAGACTCAGTGCAGCGCTGTTGCCATAACCGCCGCCCCCCAAGGGTGAAACCGCTCCATGTCCGGCCAGAATCGAACCCGTGAGGTTTATTCCCGGACTACCTGCAGATCCTGCACTGTTGACGATGTTGCCTCCCGTAGCACTACTGCTCGGGAAACCACCAACAAACAGACCAAAATCAGTGATATTGATTACGCCGACATACGGAGATCCACCACCACCCGGTGCTGAAACCAGAGAGCCAAAAGAACTGGTGCCACCCGGCCCGGCGCTTCCTGCAATAGCTCCCGCTATTCCTTTTGCACCGACAGTAATGACCTGACTGGTGCCTATGGCAGCGGCGGAAAGCCACGCTTCGGCATAACTGCCCGAAGCCCCGCCTCCGGCAAGTGAAACCTGACTGCCGTTGGTTGCAGCAATACCAGCACTGCCCCCACCGCCGCCCAACACCTTGACCAGTACGTTCCTCATTCCCGGTGTCGGTGCATAAACGCCTGACGCGGTAAACGTCTTGACTCCCAACAATCGGCCACTGCAGGCATTGCCACCGCTGGCATACACCAGCAACCAACTGTCCAGCGCTGCGCTGAACACCACCGAGCACACACTGCCACCGACAATTTCGGCAGGTCGCAACGCACTCTGTGCCAGACTCAAAAGCGGTTTGGGCAGAAGACCATTCGGCGCAAATGTGCTCGCGCCGGTGTTGGCATTGCCTGCGGTGAAACGCAGCGCCAGACCGTCCTTCAACGTCGTGATGGCCGGCACGTAGTTGGCCATGTAGAGATTGGCAGCACCAATATCCGCTGCATGCTTGTCTTCCCCGGCCTGGCTGATTTTCCTGATCGCCTGCAGCAACTGCGTCGCATCGTTTTCGCTCGGCTCAAGGCCCGCAGACTTGACGACATTCAACAACTCATCGGTAACGCTGTTGCCCCAGGTTGCAGGGATCAACGATCCCGGCAACCCACCGACGACGTCTTCGTTAACGAACTTGCCGTTCACCAGCCCGATGCCGGGAACGCTTTTCGGATAATCCACGTTAATTCCTCTTTGATCGGGTCAACGGCTCAGCCGTTCGACCGCAGCAATCCTTCAAGCCAGTCGGGCTCTACCGGACGGGCGCGCGCATCCGGAAATTCCGGATCATTGGGCCAGTCGCGCAGTGCCTGCCGATAGGCGAGCAGTTGTTTGAATTCGTCGGCGCGCAAAGTGGTGCCCTCGCCGACTTCCAGTTCTTCGGCGTCACGAAGAACCAGCCATTGAGTGCGATCCAGTACCTTGTCTCGCCAGGCCCGTTCTGTGGCTTCGATGGTTTGTTCAGCCAGTAGCACCCGTTCCGGGCGCCCGCTGGCAGTCAGGGAAAGAACGGTTCCTTTTGGAGCGTTCGAGACCAGTGCGCAATACTCGCCTTCGCTTAACTCAAACGCGTCCGCGGGGATGTTGGCGCCGTGTAGATCGGAGTGATAAAAGCCGCAAGTTGCCGGAGAAAAGTAATACATGCTCAATTTCCTATTCCGATGACACGAGCGGCAATGGAGCCCGACGGCCATTCAGGACAGCGAACATTGATGCCTGTCTGCCGACTCACGGTCGCGTTGTTGTTCCAGGTCAGTTGCGTTCCGGATGCCGTGCCTTCATGAGTAGCGACAGCAAGAAACAGCGCGTTGGGAAAGACCAGCGGCCATAGATTCAGATCGCCGAAACCGTTGTTACCCGCCTGGCTGGCGGCCCCGGTGATCCACTGGATAATCACCCCTCCCATCCACGAGGGGAAAACGATATAACCGGAGGTTCCCAACCTCACCATGAACCCGAGCCTGAGTTTTTTAGGAGTAACAATCGAGGTATCACTGACACCGGCGTTGACCTCTGCCTGAGAGGAGATTTTGGCAACCCCCATCAGCGACTCGGTCGCCTGTTGCATCTTTTTCGCTATCGATTGAAACACTCGTAACGGCGTCATCAAGCGAGTAGCGCTGGCTCCCGACTCAGCTTCTTCCTGACTGGCCAGACTGTCGCTTTGCTTCTTCGAGATAAGCGTATCGATCGCTGCCCTGAGCTGAGTGTTATCACTCTCATCGGCAGCGGTCCCTGCGCTTTTGATGACTTCAAGAATTTCTTGCGTAACACCATTTCCCCAGCTTGCCGGAATCAACGAACCGGGTGTTCCGGTCAGAGGGTTTTCGTCAACAAACCTGCCATTCACCAAACCTGCGCTGGGAATGTTTTTTGGATAATCCATTACCTGTCTCCTGAATATGAATACACCTGCATTCGGCTGCGTCAGGCAGACACTGCCGTGAACCAGGCAGGCTGCGCCGGCCGTTCAGCGAAGGTCTGAGACGGGCTCGCGGCAGGCCAGTCGCGCAAGGCCTGGCGGTACTCGAGCAGCTCCAGATATTGCTGGGCCTTGAGCGTTGTTCCGCGTCCCAGTTCCTGCTCGTCGCGGTGGCGGGTGACCAGCCATTCGGTGGCAGCAAGCGCCGACTGGCGCCAAGCGCGCTCTACTGCCAGAGGCTCGTTGTCGTCGACCATTGCGACCTGAGCGATGACAGGACTTTGCGGTTCGCGCGAAGGTTCGATAGCGGGCGTTGCATCGGCCATTGGCGCTCCGATTTCGACGTTCACGCCATCGGGGACTTTCACCATCGCCGCGACGAACGCAGGCGCAAACAGTTGCTCGATTGCGTAGTCACCGGTGTCGATCACTTCAACCACAACACCGTTTTCAATGCGTGCATAACGGGCCATTACTCGTACTCCCAGATTTCACAGAAGGCATTGCCCCCGGCGCCGCTCACGACTGATGCGGAAGCGTTGCTCGAACAGGAACCGCTGCCCCCCGAGCCGCGAACACCGGGAGTACCGTTGCCATTCACGCCCATTAGCGGAGCACCACCATCAAACGGGCTGGGTCCCCCGCCTCCGCAGAGCACTCCCCAGTTGTTGTTGTACATCGCATAGGTGCCGGGGATACCGCGAGCGCTGCAGAGGTTGCCGCCCGTAACGACCTGCCCGCCCGCGCCGCCTTGTACGAAGCCGGACGCAGTGGCGGACGTCAGGACGGTAATCGTCTGCCCGCCCATGCCGCCCGAAACACTCAGGTAGGAACCGAAAGAAGCGCCGCCGCCCGCCTGGCCGATCGCGTTACGCGGGGCACCGCCGGCGCCCAGCGTGACCGGAACACCGGCCAGCATCTCCGGCGTGACGTCATACAGACTTTCCCCGTAAGCGCCCGCCCCGCCACCGCCGCCGATGCCTTGATAAGTGGCCGGGATGGGGGCACATCCGCCCCCCGATCCACCCGCCCCGACCAACCGCACTCGAATCCGTTTGGCCCTCGGGTTCGGCTTGTAAACCGTGATCCCGACCGCGTCGATCTGCCTGACCGCCAGCAACCGCCCCACCGCATCGGTGATGCCGTAGCCCGCCAGCGTGGTCGGGGTGTTCTTCAGTTTGGTGAAGTCGACAAGGGCGCCAATGGCCGTTGCCAGCTGATTGGTTTTGCTCTCGTCCGGCGTCAGTCCGGCGGCCTTGATGGCGTTGAGAATTTCTTGCGTGACGCTGTTGCCCCAGGCGGCGGGGATCAACGAGCCGGGCGTGCCGGCAACCGGGTTTTCATCGACAAAACCGCCGTTGACCAGGCCGACGCCGGGGATGCTGTTTGGATAATCCATTGCACGGTTCCCTGTGCTGCGATCAGTTGGTTACGCTTGCGCCGGGCACCGCCGGCCAAGTGACTTCGCCGGGGAAACCGGCCTGTTTTTCGATGCGATTCAGCTCGACGCTGTAGAGCTTCCATTCGAGCAATTGCAGTTGCTCTTCGTGGCTGGCGTCGCCGATGTCTTCGGCGTATTGCAGAGGGGCGATGCGCAGGACAGCGTCGCGCAGCAGCGTGTCGCGCGTCTCCAGAGCCTGCTGACTGATGCTGAGCAAACGGGCCTGTTCATCCAGTTGCCAGGCGTTGTCGCGCCATACATGGAACTCCCCCGGCCACGGCTGCGCTGTGAAGGTTTCAGGCAACTCTCCCAGCTCATTCCAGATCTGTTGCCCGCCGCCGTCCTTGCGAAAAACCGGACCGCGCCGGTCAATCACCTCTCGCGGTACCCCGTTGATCAAGGCCCAGGTGCGACCGGCTTCAGGCGCGGGTAATTCGAACGACAACTCCACCGCGTTGCTGGGCAATTGAATGCCGATGCCCGGTGTCACGAAGAACTCGACAGGCCCGGACAAAACGCCCGCGCCGTCAAACAGATAATTGAACATAGGCACCTCAGATGAGTTTGATACGGCCGGGATAGGCGATGTTGCGAGGTCGGGACTTGAACGCCAGCAGTAAGGTGTTGGCAGCATCTCGTTGGTAGGTCGTATTGGCAGGGAAGACAGGGCCGCCGTTGACCAGTCCCGACACGTATTGCGGTTCTTCACGAGACTCGGCACCGAAGCTGGTCAGGCTGTCCGACCACCACGCGCCCACCGCACCGGCACCATTGCCGCCCATGGCATACGAGTGAATCGATCCGGCCTGAAAGGCCCCCATGGCACGGCCGGTGTCCACGCCCCTGCCCTCGTCCAGAACCCGCAGAAACTCGCCTCGCCCCTCAGGACCACGGAAAGTTGCCGCACCGTCACCCGACGTCCATTTACCTTCGTTGCCCGCGCGCGCGGCCTCGGTGCCCAACATTCCCGACAGCTGGGCGTGGTCCCACAGCCAGGGCCACTCGACACGTTTCATGACGGTGCCATTCAGCGCGCCGTAACCACCGGGACTGAGCAAGGTGGTGGTTTCAAAAAACGGCCGTCCCAGTGGTGTGTTGTCGAAGCGACCGACGGGCCACCAACTGCCAGCGCCGTCGCTGCGCAAATGCCACCAGTCACCGCTGCCCATCAATACGAAGAATGGATATCCACTCGGCGAAAGATGGGTGTGAAAGCGCATGCGGTCAGTACCGGAGGCCTGGATGACCATACGGTTTCCGCTGTTGTCCACGCGACGAACAATCACGTCACGCACGCCAAGAGCGACGTCGGCGGGAGGCAACGAAAGGGTCAAGGCTCCGGGACTGCCGTCGATCAGCACCAGGCCGAGCTCTTGCGCGGACAATGTTTTGGAAGCCGCCAATCGTGTAATGACTGATCGCATCGGACTGGTGTTGCCAACGATCGACTGAATCGCCTTGTACAACTGAGCTGTATCGGCCTCGACGGCTGTCAGCCCGGCGCCGGTGATCACGTTGAGAATTTCCTGCGTAACGCTGTTGCCCCACACCGCCGGAATCAACGAACCGGGCGTTCCCGCCACCGGGTTCTCATCGACGAAGCGGCCATCGACCAGGCCGACGCTGGGGACACTTTTTGGGTAATCCATGGGTGTTCGTTCCTCTGTAATGACAAATGAAACGTGGCCGCGCGCAAGCTTTCGCCACGGCGCAAACGCTTCTGTTCCTGAAAATAAAAAGCCCACAATCAAGTGGGCTTGGGTAACGCGAACTGCGGTTACGCGGTCGGGATGGCGGTCAGCTCACGTATCGCCTGCAGCGCCTCATCGGCGGCAGCTCTAGCCTGATCCATCTGACCTTTGCCTGCGCAAGCGCGAATCTGGTTCTTGGCCTTCAGGCGCAAGGTGCGCAGGGTCAGCAGGGTGTCGCTGAGCCGGGCGGCCTTGTCGAGAATCTGCTCGGCGGACTGTTTCGCCGACCGGCCCTTGGCAACCCAGGCGGCGACGGACAGCGGCACTTCCTTTTTCGGGTAACCGGCGTCCTGAAAGGCCTGAGCATCGACCGCCGCCTGGGCATACTCAAGGGCTTTGAGAGGATCACCGGCCAGTGCGGTGCGCGCGCTGTCGGCTACCGCATCGACCTTGGCGCACAGACTTTCGGTTTCCTGTTGTTCCAGCAGCGCGACTTTCTCGGGATTGATGACCCACTGCTCACCGTCCCAGTCATGGGCGGCAGAAGTTGGTACCGGACGCAAGCCGTCTTCGAATTGATGCAGTTCCTGAATGATGTTCATCGGATCAACTCCCAAGACAAATGCACATTTACGGCCGCCGTGAAATTGACTGCGATACCGTTCGAATAATCGGTTTGAGAAAAGCTTTTGATCCCCATCCCGAATAGCAATTCGTCACTGGCGGCATTCCCTGCGTTCCAAGTGTGCTCGGCTTGGTACACCTGCCACAGCGAACGTAGTTCCGAGTGATCGAAACCAGCCGTCAACGTTGAAAGCGTGGTGTCGTTGACGACGTTACTGGTGAAGATTCCCACCGATGCGCCTGCCGTTCCCCAACCGTCCCAATTATTGGACGTACCGATAGTCGGATTGAGGAAACAGTAATTCCCTCCCAGCCAGCCGCCCGGTGCAAACGACACGCCAGTGATAGCCGTCGGGTGCGGGGTCGGATTCCCGACCACCAGACGTGCTGTTCGCGCATGAGGGTCGAGCGGCAGATAGACCACGCCATTGCCATTGACCACCTGAGTCCAGGACAACCGGTTACGGTTGTAGATCTGCCGGACAATCGGCACGGATCCCGGACCCGCCGTGACGACCCAGGCGAGACAGATATCCAGCGGTGTCGACTGGAAACCACCACCCGCCGCCCCATTGACCGTCCCCTTCAAACCGTCTGGGCTAGCGTCATAGATCGTCCCGCGCTGCATGTAAAACGTCAGCGCACCACCCACCACCTGTGCCCGCAGAAAGTAACCCGAACTCGGCAACAGATCGGCGCTGCTCCAGGCCTGAGTGGTGAACGTACGCGAGCGGCCCAACTGCCCCGCCACCACCTCCTGACCGATGCTGACGTAAACACCCGCCGGCACCGACACCCGTCCGCCGCTGGTCGAGGCGGCGGCCGGTGTAATCGGCATCCGGGCATCCGTCGTGGCCACGGTCGGCAATGGCAACGCTGCCAGCGGCAATGCCAGATCCTGATTCCAGCCTTTGGCCGTCACCGTCTGAATCGCCTGCAACAACTGATCGTATTTCTTCTCGTCCGGGGTCAGATCCCCGGCCTTGATCACGCTGAGAATTTCCTGGGTGACACTGTTGCCCCAGTCCGCCGGGATCAACGACCCCGGTGTCCCGGTCAACGGGTTTTCATCGATAAACTTCCCATTCACCAGACCGGCGCTGGGGACACTCTTCGGATAATCCATTGCGTTATTCCCTAGTCATAGTTGATGTGCACCTTGGTATGCGCCGGTGCCGCCCGGTGGATCAGGCACTCCAGCGCCGATCCCGGATTCACGCCAAAGCGCTCGCCCCAGTAACTCGCGCCGAAACGCCGGCCGAGTAGCAACCGGCCGCCGGTGTTGAGCGTCCACATGAACTGTGCTTCCCAGGTGCCCCAGTGCGCCGCACCGAAACGCGAACGGCCCATACGCGGGGCTTCGAGTTCGGTGATGGTGGCGTTGGGATAACCCTGGCTTTTGGCGATTTCCAGGTAGTAGCCGACAGCCTGGCTGCCGACTGCGAGCAAGCGGCGGCGCACGGCAAGGCGGCGGTCATCGAACAGCGGCGTGGCGCCGAGGCACGGGTCGGGCAGGTTCATCACCTGCTCCCAGTCCGGCACCAGTTCGCTGACGCCAGCCGGGTCCATTTCGTTGAGCAGGTCGGCGGCGCGAGCGTCGAGGCGCGCCAGTTCGACGGCGACGCCTTGCAGCACTTCCTCAAGCTCCGGCACGCGCTCCGGATCCCACGCCGGGCCGCTCGGCAGCAAGGCGCGCAGTTGCGCCTGGTATTGGGCAGCAGTTCTTATGGCAGCCATACGCAACCCCCGAAGGTGAGCAGTTCGCTGTCACCGGCGGCCACGTTGGCCACGGGGGCGGAAAGGACATGATCGGTTTCACCCGCCGCGCTGCTGATCGCTTCGCGGATATGGCTGATCAACAGATCCTCGCCCAGGTCGGCTTCGCGGTTATGCAGATCGCGCAACTGGGTTTCGACGGCGGCGCGTACGGCGGTGGTGTCGGGGGTCAGCTTCAGCTGATAGGTCACCGGTTTCTGCACCGGAGCACGCACGTGGACTTCGGCGGTCACCGGACGCAACGGCTCAATGTAGGCCTGTACTTCGGCCAGTTGATCGGCATTCGGCACCGGTTGCGGATCGTCGTCGCGCATGATGTACACGCCGACGGTGCCCGGCCCGAGGAAGCCGCCACGACACCACGCGCGGGTCACACCCGGCACTTCCAGCGCCCAGGTTTCATAGTCGCTGGCCGAGCCGCCGTGGGGGATGACGCGGTAGGAACGGATCACCCGCGAGCGCAACGACTCCAGGCTTTCACGTGCCACGCCACCGTTCAGTCCGGGCGCCAGCACCACAAAACTGTTGCCGACCACGCCGGCGATCGGCTGCACCGGCGTCAGTGCCAGCCCGGCCTCGGCGTTGCCCAGACTGCCGGCATCCAGCGCGGCAATGCTGATGCTGTTGACGCCATTGACGGTGGTGCGCGCGACGGTGACTTTGAAGGTGCGACCGTCACTTGCCTGCAGCAACGTATCGGCGTCCAGCACCGCACCCGCCGTGGCGTTGAAGCTGACGTTGCCGGTGGCGACCTGCGCCGGTTTGCGCGGCTGGTTGAGGCGCAGTGCGGCGATGCGCTCCAGGGTCGATTCATCGGCGGTGTCGGGCAGGATCTGCTCGGCAATCCAGTCGAGATAGCCGTACAGACCATAAGCGGCGCCGCCGAGTGTGCGGGCCAGGACTTGCGCATCGGACTGGCGCAGCGAATCGCCGGCCAGGTCGCTTTGGGTGCGCTTGATCAGCACCGGCAGCGAAGGGGTTTCAAACGGCATAGATCACCTGCCAACTGTTATCGGGGTTGATGTCCAGGCGTTCGCCGTCGGCCAGGGTCAGGACCGTGCGCAGGTTCAGGCGCTTGGCGTCGAGGCGTTCGCTGATGATGTCGATGGCGCTGCAATGGCCGTCGTCGATCAGCCATTGCAAGGCTTCGCGGGCATAGAACTCGGCGTCCATCTGGGTCTGGCGGGTCAGCTTGACCCGGCGCAACAGCCACAGCCGCGAGCCGATGCGATCGTCAGCCACGGTGGGAAAGGTGTCGCCCCACCAGCCGAAACGCTCCTCGTCATCGAGGGCATCGTCGTCGGCCGCACGGCGCCAGGTGAACAGGCTGATGAGTACGGCGCGGGTCAGTGCGGCATGGAGGTTCTGACTGAAAAGCATCACTGACCTCCCGCCGGCGCGCCGGTCTGGCCACTGCCTGCCTGCACGCCAACGTGCACGTGCTTGATCTGGCTGATGCCGCCGGCCACTTGATCGCCTTTGGAAACGATCTTGCCGGTCTGGTTGATCACCGGCGTCTCGAAGTTCACGGCGGTGCTGGCGCGGATGTTCAGCGTGGCGGTTTCGATGTCGATGACCCGCCCGCGCTTGAAGTGAATTTTGTCGCCCTCGTCGGTGTAGATCGCCACCTCGCCGGCCGCCAGCGATTGCAGGCGGTAACGGCGGTCGGCGACCACCAGGGCGATGGCGTGGGAACGGTCGCCGCCGAGAAACGTGACGACGCCTTCGGCACCGGCCAGCGGATGGCTGGTGAAACCGTAGGGTTCGAAGTGCTCCAGGTCGTCGTTCACTTCACCGGCGGTAAGGCGCATTTGCAGCGATTGCAGCTTGGATGCCGAATTGGCGAGCACGACAGTGCCGCGCGCCAGCAGGCGTGTCAGTAGGCTCATAGGGTTTCCTTGGAGGGAGGTGCCGGCTCAGGCTTTTTGGGGTGGGATCGGATTGGCGTCGAAGGTATGCGGCGGCGCCACTTGCAGCGTGGTCACCGAGCCTTGCGCCGACAGCGAATACGTCACCTTGGAGATCAGCATGTCGCCATCGAAGCCGAGCACCGGATCCTTGACCTTCACCAGCGTGTTGTGGCGCCACAGATCGCCGTTGGACTGACGCCAGCCCTGCACCTGATATGTGGTGGTCAGCGCCCGGCCCATGCGCGTGGCGCTTTCCCACTGGGCCCGTTGCTGGGCCAGTTCGAACGTCAGTTGCGAGCCTTCGTTGATGATCGTGGTGCGCCGACGCTTGAAGCTCAGGTCGGTCGCGCTGGATTCAACCTCGCTGACCGCCGCCCCGCTCTTCTTGTCGTTGCCCTTTTGCTGGCCGATCACCCGGTACTCGGAGAACACTTGGCTGTGATCCATCGGCGCATTGGCCGACAGAATATTCTTGCCCAGCTCCAGCGCATCGCTGGCGCGGCCGCCGCTGCCCGGTTTGGCCAGCACCAGCCGGCCCTCGGCGTCATCGGTGGAAAACACCCGGTACAGCGAGAGCAAACGGTCGATCGACTGAAACACCGTTTCACCCGGCACGATCGTGTGCTTGCTCAAGCGTGCGGTCTCGGGAATCTCGTTGACCACAAACTGCGTGTATTCCCCGGCCAGGGCCTGGACGATGTTCAACAGTGGCTGTTCCTGCCATTGGCCGGGGATGTTACGCGCCGCGCAATCGACCAGATCCTGGGTCTTGGAACTGCCTTCGATACTCAGGCTGATCTGCCGCCCGTCATAGCTGATCGGGGCCTTGAACACATAACCGGTGAGCACCAGATCCTTGCCGATCCGCACTTCGCACGGGTCGCCGGCCTTGATTCGCTGATCCACGGTCTGCCCCGGCCATTGCCAGGTGATGTCGAGTTTGAAAGTGCGGAACTGGCGCTCCAGGTCCGCGGTGATCTGCACGCTTTTCCAGCCGCCGTACTCCATGTTGTCGACGGTCAGCGTGACGCGGTTGTCAGTCTCGCTCATGGCTCACTCCCTGGAAACCTTGACTTCGTTGGGTGGGAAGCTCGGATGAGACAGACCGTTGCGCTGAATGACCTCGGTCACACGGGTCGCATCGCCAAACTGCTTGTAGGCCACGACCAGCGCCGGAAAGGTTTCCTGGAATGTTTTGCTGACGAGTCGCACACCGGACGACGCCACAGCTTTGAAGTGCCCATTCAGCGCCTCCTTCAGATCGCCGATGGCCTGGTAGTGCCCGGGATCGGCCTTGTCCTGAGCCATTTGCAGCACTTCGTTCAAGGCTTTTTGCAGCGTTTGCAGATCATCCGTGACCGGCACTTCCTGACGGCTGACCGGCTGCTTCGATTGCTGGTCCAGCGAAGGCGTCGAATTGAGTTTCACCGGCGTCGACGCCACTGGCATTGAGGCGACCCACTGCGCCACTTTCACGATCAGCGTGTCCTGCACCAGATTGGCCATCGCTTGCGCGGCGGCGTTGGTGTCCTTGCCGGTGGTGATTTTCGGCGCATCAGCCTTGCGGATGGCTTCGATCTGTTGGGACACGTCGGCAATCACGCCACGGTAGCCCTCCTTCGCGAATTCCTTGAGTTCCTTGATATCGCCGAGCAACCCCTTGAACTCCGCCGCCACTTCCTTGGGCAGTTCCTTGACGGCCCTGACCAGCTCGGTGATCTGCTTGTACTGGGCGATCAGCGGCTTGAGCTGTTCCTTGATCACGTCGTACACGCCGGTAAGGCTGTTGCGCAGATTGGCGATGCCGATCCGCGCCGCCTTGATCAGGGTCATCGCCTGTTCGAAGCGCGCCACCGCCGAGCCGAGCAAACCGTCGGCCTTGGCCAGCAGCACTTTCTGGGTGCTGACGGTCGCCGTCGGAAACGGCAGCGGTCGGTCCGGGTAGAACTTCAGACTGAAGGTCACCATCCCGCCGTCCTGGCGGGTGTGGGTCATGTCGCATTCGCCGACCTTGACCTGCAAGCGTCCCAGCCACGGATGCACCAGTTCGCCGCTGCCCTGCTCCAGCGCCTGAAGCAGCTTGTCGCGCTGCTCCAGGCAATCGGCACCGATGATGAACGCCGTCAGGTCGTGGGTCTTGGCCTGCTGGCCAAGGTCCTCGAAAAACGGCAGGTCGCGTTGCGGGTATTCGTGCAACTGCCCCTTGCGACCGACCGGGGTTTTCGCCTGGTCGATCCAGAAACCGACACCGCGAAAGGATGCCGGCAACAAACGATCACGCCAGTTCATTGGAACCTCCCATGGACAGCGAGCGATAGCCGATACGCGAACTGAGCGCCAGCCCCGGTTGATTGGTTTGCGGTTGATCGGTGCGCAGCCCCGCCGGCGCATTTTCGAAGCGCACCGTCAGGCCGCCTTCGAGTTGCGTACGGTTGTTGGCGGCGCTTTGCTGGATCAGGGCGCTGGAGGATTGCGGCAAAGAACTGGTCATGGCCGACGAGCCGGAAGTGGCCTTCGGGGACTGCCCGGTAATCGTCGCCACAACGCCGGAAAGATTGCCGTTGAGCAATTCCCGGATCGGTGCGACGACGCTCTGCAGTTTTGCCCACAGCTCGCTGAACCAGCCGAGAATCGGCTCCCAGGCTTGCTTGACCGACTCCATCGGCGATTGGCTGAACAGCGTGCCGAAGGCGTTCGCGACCGCTAGTGCCTCTGTGGTCAACGCTGCCCACAAACCGGAAAAGTAGCCTTTCAAACCGTCCCACTGCGCCATCGCCGATTCCATCGGCGAGAAGTTGAACAGGTTCTGGAACTCGCTTTTCAGCGTCAGCGCACTCGCCCGCAGCACATCCCAGAGCGCAGAAAACACCTCGCCCAGCGGTTGCCAGTTGCTTTGAATCAGGCTGAACGGCGACCAGGAGAACGTCGACTTCAGTTGTTCCCAACCGGCTGAAGCCGTTGCTCTCATGTTGTCCAGCACAACGGAGAACATCCCCTGAGCCGAACCCCACACGCCGGAAAATCTGTCGGCCAGCGAGCCGTCGAACGTTGCCTTGAGCGTGGCCCAGCCGGTGGTCGCGCTGATAGCTGCACGGTTCCAGAACCCACTGAATACCGTTTGCGTGGAATCCCAGACTTCGGCCAGTTTCGCCTTCGGTGAGGCGTACAGATTGGCCTTCAGTGCTTCCATGCCAGTCGCGGCTTTTGCTGCCGCGCTGTCCCAGAATCCGCTGAATACCGTTGTCGTCGCACCCCAGACCTCGGCGAGTTTCGCCTTGGGCGAGGTGTACAGATTGTCTTTCAGTGCTTCCAGACCGGCGGCGCTACCGGCGACAGCGTCGTTCCAGTAATCCTTGACGACAGCGCCAGCCGAATCCCACAGCTCGCCCATCGTCGCCCCGAACGCATTCAGGCGCGCGGTCGCGCCCTCTGCAAGACGACTGGCACCGGCAACGGCGTCAGCCTTCATTTCTTCCCACTTCTGTTTGGCCGAGGCTTGCATCGAGTCGAATTTCAGCCGCGCGCCCGTTGCCATCTCGTCCCAGCCTTTTTGAACCTTGTCGATACCGCGACGGGTCGAAGCGCTGAGCGATTGCCAGGTCTCGCTGAAGAATCCGCTGATCGACGCCCAGTTGTCGGTAATCAGCCGCGCGCCAATCACGATGACTGCCACCGCTGCAGCAATGGCCGCAGCGATCAGGCCGATCGGTGACGTCAGAATCCCCAGCACCGCAACCAGCCCCATCGCGCCGACCGTCACTACCGTGAACGCCACGGCCGCAGCCGCCAGTCCTTCGACGAGATAGGGGTTGTTAGCGACGAACTGGCCGATCGAGGTGATCACCGGCGTCAGCGCCGTGACGATGCCGTTGACCGCCGGCAACAACGCCTGTCCGATGTTCAGCGAAATCTTGTCCAGCGCCTCGTTGAACTTCTCGAGGTTGGCCGAGGTTTCACCGTGGACCACCTTGGGGACTTTCAGGTGTTTGTTCGCCAGAGCTTTTTTCGCCAGCGCGTCCTGCGCCTCGATGGCTTTCTTGATACCGTCCTGAAACGGCTTGAGCAAGCCACCTTCGGCGATGAACCCGGCGACGTCCAGCGGCTCGAGGCCGCTGTCTTCCATGCTTTTCTTGAATGCTGCGACCTTGCCGCGCAGCCCCTTCATCTCGGTCTCCATTTTCTCGGCGCCCTTGAGCACCACGAGCATGTTGACCGTGACGGGGAAGTTCTGCGGGATCAGGCTCAATTGTGTATTAGCCATCACTGCACCTGCTGCATCGCATTGA
This sequence comes from Pseudomonas fluorescens, assembly GCF_030344995.1. GTDB lineage: Bacteria > Pseudomonadota > Gammaproteobacteria > Pseudomonadales > Pseudomonadaceae > Aquipseudomonas > Aquipseudomonas fluorescens_BF. Next base: position 1,616,353 of record NZ_CP128260.1, on the reverse strand, counting down.
TCCGTTGCGCGTGCTCCAGCGATTCGCGAAGCACATCCAGTGGCCTGGCCATCATCTGTTCGGGGTCAACCTTCCAGAACCAGGCCAGGTCATAGGCGACCGAAATCAGGTCGGTGATGGCTCCGACGCCGCACTCATGAAAAAACTCGCAACGGCCCAGCTCAGCGCGTTGAGGTCAGCCAGGTCCAGCTGGTTGACCGACGACGGCGGAATGCCGGCGCACACGGCGATGTATTTGGCCGCCACGTCCATGTCGAGGCTGACCTCTTCGCTCTTGTCGATCTTGTACGGCAGCGCCTTGATCGCTCGCACTTCCTGCACCGTCGGACGGCGCAGGACGAGTTCGGTCAGGGGCTCGCCGTGAGCTTCGATCGCAACTTGAAGCTTCACGGCGCCGCTCATTGCCAGGTCCCCTTGATGCCTTCGAATTTCAGTTCGATGGTGGCGTCATCGCCCTTGGAGACCGGTTCTTCGACCAGGTAGGCACCGGCCAGCACATAGACTTTGCCGTTGCTGAATTCGCAGGTGACGGTGATGTCGGTGCCTTCGATCAGCTTCTTCAGCGGGAAGTCGGCGGTGTGCAGCGCGGTCACCTTGAACGATGGCGCGATGTCGGTTTCCTTGTAGAAACCCGGCACGACGGTTTCGCGTTTGACGGCCATCAGCGGGGCTTCGCAGCCGCCATTGATAGTCAGTTGTGCACCGTCGACCTTGACGTAGCAGGTGCCTGCAATCAGTTGACCCATGGTGTTACTCCCTTCAAATAAAAAGCCCACGCAAGGTGGGCTGAAATCACAGTGTCAAACGCGCCGATCAGGCGACGTCGTCGTACTGCAGACGGAACTGGTTGAGCAGTGCGAACACGCGCAGACCGTTGATGTAATCCGGCGGGAACAGCACGTTCACGCGGCTAGGGTCCTGCACGTCGCGCTCGACGATCAGGTGCTCGGCGAACAGCTCGGCGTTTTCCACGTGGCCTTCGAGTTCGAGCTTGGCGTACTGGGCGATCAGCTCACCGCGAATGGTCGCCGGGGTGACGATCGGCTGGCCGGCGCCGAAACGGGTGCCGTCGGAAGCCAGTTTGTGGCGACCGTACTTGCTGGTGATCACGCTTTGCAGACGACGCACGATGAACGCCGACTGGTGCATGGTTTCGCTGTCCAGGTACGAATTGTCAGCCTGGCCGTAAGCGTTCTTCTGGTAGGTGGTGATCGAACGCTGGATGCGCACGTAGCCGCCTTCGTAGTACGCGGTGGCGATGCCGTAGTTGAGCAGCGACTGACGCTCGGTCAGGGTGAAGCGCTCGCTCGCCGGCGCTGGATCGACGCCCGGCAGGCTGCCGCTCTGGGTCGGACGGCTGGCGTCGGCGGAGATGAACACCGAAGTGCGTGCAGCCAGTGCGGCGGCTTGTACCCATACCGGTTGCGGAACGCCCGGTTCCAGCGCCTGAATGGTCATGTGCTGGTCGTTGCGCGCCTGACCGGCTGCCACCAGAGTGCCTACGGTGCCGCGCTTGGCGCTGTAGACGTGGCCGAACAGTTGCTTGGCCCAGGACCAGCGACCGGTGCTGTCGTCCATCACCGCTTGCCAGGTGTTGAGGGTGGCCAGGTCGGACCATGGCAGCGCGATGAATTCGAACGGCTCGTCGCCCAGTGCGGCAACCGCTTCAACCTGATCAGGCACACCGACGCCGCCGGTCATGGCGGTGATGGCGGTGGTCAGCCCGGCCGGGGTTTCTTCGCCGTTGCTCTTGCCCAGGCGATTGAATTGCAGGCTGATGTCGTTGCCGCTCTCGCCGGTCCATTTGGCGTTCAGAGTGACGACGCCTTCAGCGGCCGCAGCGCTCACCGGCAGATCGGCGGTGGCGTTGATTTTCTGCGCCAGGGCGGTAGCCGCCTGGGCAGCAGTGGCACCGTTGACCACGGTGGCCTGGACGCGGACGCCGCCGACATACAGGTTGAGAATGCCAGCCTGAGTCGCGGTGCCGGTCAGGGTCAGCACGCCTTTGGCGATGGCGCCGGTGGCGTTGTGCAGCGGCAGGCACCAGATCTCACCGATCGGGTCGGCCTTGCGGAAGGTCTCGTACATCGACGCCAGCATCGAGCCCTGGCCGCCAATGCTCTTGGCCAGCGCCACACTGGAAACCAGCACCAGTTTGCCGACTTCGCTCGGGGCGATGTTGTCGTTGACCTGCGCCACGATCAGGCGGCGCATGGACGAGGACGCGCTATTGGCGGCCGAGTTGTCCATTTCGGCATAGAACAGCGGAACACGAATGTCCGCAGGAATGTTGCTGAATCCGATCGCCATTATTTGGCTCCCTTTTGTTTAGCTGTTGCGGTTTTGAGGGTGATATCGCCGTCGGCCAGACGCCGGCGCCACCAGGCGCTGTCCAGCACTTCACGGCCTTCCAGTGGAAGCAGGTCGCCTGCTTCCGGGTCCGGCACGGCACGGCCGGCGGCCGGCACTACGGTGATGCGGTTGCTCATGGGGTTACGTCTCCAGAGAAAGTCATTTCCACGCGCCCGTCAGGGCCCGGGCGTTTCAGGTTGGGGTCGGCCGGGTCGATCGCATCGACCCGCACGGTGCCCCCGGTAAAGGACGACAAACCGTCCAGTTCGCGTTCGTGCCAACTCTCCGCAGGCTGACTTGGCAGATTGCGGCCCAGCTGGAACTCGGCAAAAAAGCGCAGCCGGTAGAACGCGCGGCTGCTGTTGATCGAGACCGTTTCGCCGCCGTCATAAACGATGGCGCTGTAGTCGGTCGCGGGTTTGAAACCCACCAGCGCACGCCACAGTTCGGCGCGCAGGTCGTGCAACAGATCCAGCGCTTTTGTGCCGTCCGTGGCATCCAGTGCCAGGATGATTTCGAAGCGGTCGCGGATCGGTTGGCTGGCGGAGTTCTGTGCGGTGCTGGCGCTGGCCACGTCGGCCAGCGGTAAAACATGGGCCGAGGGCATCGGCAGATTCGGGTCGCCTTGCAGCAGCGTCAGGTCGACACCTGTCGCGATATGGCCGGCAAGGCTTGGGCATTGCGCACGCAGCTGCGTGAGGATCGGGGAGATCTTCATGGGGAGCGTTCCAGGAGGTGTGAGTGGCCACAGTGGTGCGTGTGGCGTTGAGGCCAGTGGATCAGTCCTTGGCTTTTGCCTCGGGATCCCGGCTGTTTGCTTCGATCAGGCAGCGATAGCTTTCTTCGGGCTTGCCGCTGGCAGTTACCTTCTCGATCGACCAGCGACCGCGCATGAAGTCCGGCCAGGTGTCATCGAGCACCAGCAGTCCTTCGGCCGCCAGCAGCGGATTACCCGGGCAGGTGACCTTCAACTTGTATTTCTCGCGCAGCATCTTGCGCACTTCGGCTTCGCCGATGACTTTGGCTTCTTCTTCGCTGGCCAGTCTCTGGCGAATGACCTTGTAGGGCTCGGAACCGGTGATCACCTCCTGCAGCTTGCCAAGAGCACTGTCCCAGAAGCTGGTCTTGCAACCCTGATTCTGGGTGCGCGCGGTCTCTTCCAGCGTGGCGCTGATGAAGGCGTGATCGCCCGGCCGATTGTTGTGGGTCACCGACAGCCTGACGTCCGGTATCACCTGGCCCGACAGGTTTTTGAGCTGCGCCGGTTTCGCCAGTACGTAGAGGTCGTTGAACGGTTTGGCCACCGCGTCGTACTTTTTCGCCAGGCGTGTGATGAAGCTCATGTCGGTTTCGTTCGACTGGTCGACATGAGCGATCCTGATCAGCGCCAGTTCGGAATCGACCCGCGGCGAGAAACCGTGCGACTCGACCAGTTTGCGAAACAGCCCGCCAAGCGTCGTGGGGCCATGACTGGCCGTGCGCCGTTCCTTGAATCCGGTTTCGTCCTTGCCGCTGAAAGGCGCGGCGGTTGCTACCAGTGTCAGGCGCAGCGGGAACAGCGTCGGTGTCAGTCGAGTGACCTTGAACTGGCCCTTTTCGACCAGCCCGGTCTCCAGATAGCCCACCCGCAAGCCGATGGTTCCGCCCAGCGTCGGCAGGCCGTCAAGGCCTTCCAGGTCGAGCACCAGCGTCAGTTGATCGGACTCCATTCCGGCGGCATCGATGTGCTCCCAACTGATCAGGCGCTGGTTCAGCAGGTCCTTGTTGGCCCCGTAGATTTCAATCGCCGGCGTAAATCCCTGTGCCATGCAGCCTCCTTAATCCCAGGCCAGAACCGGCTTGATCGCAGCCGGTTTCGAGTCGAGTTCCGGGAGTGTCACCCAGACACCTGCCGGCAGGATCGGACCGTGCTCGGCCAGGGTCGGGTTGAGTTTCCAGAGGGCTTGCTCGGCGCTGTCATCGCTGCGACCGGTTTCGCGGTAGAGCAACAGATTCACCGAATCACCGGCCACGCTTCGTACCTTACGCATTGTTGAACTCCGACAATCCGATGACCCACTTGATCACCATCGCGGTGCCGTCATCGATGACTTCGCTCTGGTTTTCGTCGATGCTGTTGATCCGCCACAAACCCCAGTTGCGGCCAATGCCGTCAATCAACGGCAGCGGCACTCTCAACGCTTGCAGCGCACGCAGTTCATCGAGCCGCTCCATCGCCACGGCGTACATCGAGGTGCCGCCGATGGTCAGGGATTCGGGCTTCTGTCCTGTCTGGTGGGATCTGGGTTTGCTGTTGAGGATCTGCAGGTCAGTCCAGCCACCCTCGGATTTGCGCGACAGCGTGCTGTAGGCAAAATCCCGGGACAGGCCAAAGATGAAACTGCCCAGTGCCATTTGTTGTTTCATCGGGCGACTCCATCGGTCAGGGCTGCGTCACGGCGGGTGGCGAGCGGGTTGTTGGTCAACAGTGGCAGGAACTGCCCGTGGAATTGCCCGCTCAGTTGTTGCCCGATGATCGTGCGAATCTGCTCGGCAGTGTCCGGTGCCGGACAGGTGACCTGGATCAGTGGGGAGAAGGTGACTTGCTGGTTTTGACTTTGGGTGGGAGCGTTGACCAGGTTTTTCGCGACATCTCCCGGCGCAGCGAGTTTGTCGGCGGGCGGGTCTGCGAGTAGATCTCCTATCCATGAGCCCGCCATTCCACCCAAAGCACTCCCGATGCCTATGCCGAGACCTGGAAAAACAACCCCGCCGATCACAGCGCCAATGGCTGCCCCTGCCAGCTCGGCTTTTGCGCTTCCCACCGCTTTTTCATCACCTTCACGCAGGCCTTTCAGGCCTGTGTAAGCGGCGTGCGCCACCACTACCGGGGCAGCGACCCTACCCACCAAAGGTGCCATCCGGGACAGCATCGGCATGACCTTGGATCCGAAGCTCCGCACCGCTGGCATGACCCTGGCTCCGACGCTCCGCACCGCAGGCAAGACCCTGGCAGCCGAACGCTTGATCGAAGGCATGACCTTCATCGCTGCACCGCGCAGTCGACTGCCCAGGCTTTGACGAACAGCGGGCGTACGGGGCCGAGCATTTTTCGCAGAGGCTTTGGCCTGTTTGCCCTGACCCGACTTGCGAGCCGATCGTTTCTTTTTGCGGCCGCCACCGTTGTCATCGTCACCGGTGATCATATCGCCGACTTCGGACGGTAAACGTGCCGCAGCCAGGCGCAGAAGTCTCGTGGAGACCGCATCAAGCACGGCAGACACGCCGGTTTTCAGAGCGCCCGCCACGAAGGGCGTGGCAGCCACACCCAGCAATGTCAGTGCTGCGGTGATGAACGGGAACGTTTCGGCCGCTGCGCTCAGTCCATTGACCACCGCAGTGAGCCCGATGGCAAAGCCGTCCGTCACCGGGGCCAATGCATTGCCGACTGCCGTGGACAGCCGGTTGAGACTCGCATCCAGCGCATTCCAGCGTCCCTGCGATGTATTGCCATAAGCTTCAGCGGTTTTTTCCGTCGAGCCTGCATACAGGGACTTTTCAGAAACCAGCTTGAACGCCGTTTGAACATCCTCAGGCTTTTTCAACAACTCGAGGATTGCATCATTGTTGCCAAACAGCGTTTTAGTCAGCGAAGCCTGTTTCTCTTCAGGTTGTTTCTTGAGTTGTTCCAGAACCAGCTTGATCGTTTCGGGTGCATCGCCACTCATCCCACGCGCGAGCGACTCCGGGTTCAGACCTATGTCGGCCCAGGCCGAGCGCTGCGCCGACGACGCGGACTCTCCCTTGCCCAGAGCCGTCGTGAAATTCTTCAGCGCCGCTCCGGCATCTGTCTTGCTGGCGCCACTGTTGAGGAACGCCGCCGCAAGTGCAGCCACTTGCTCGGGTGTCATCCCTGCCGCCTTGGCGCCCTCGCCAACGCTTTGAACGACGGAGCCGATGTCGGAAGCTTTGACGTTCAGGCCACTGTTGCCAAGGTAGTTGGTCGCGTCTGCCAGATCCTGGCTCTGCACCCGATCAAGCTTCAGAGTAGTGCGCCAGCCCGACAACATTTCGCCAGCCGCCTTGACATCGATCTTGAAGGCCGAGGCATTGATGGCGGCATCACGGGAGAAATCCTGCAACGCCTCCGTTTTCTGCTCGCCCTTCAGACCATCACTGATGCCGGACCGCAGCCCTGCGAGCTGCACTTGCAGCAGATCCGCGCCAGTAGCACCGCTGGGGGCAACCCGTTTGTCACTGGCGATTTCCAGGTTCTTTTCCGAGAATGCCTGAAGTGATTTCGTGCTCAGGTGCAGTACCTGATTCAATTCAACCAGCGCCGTCTCGTTGGCCATTGCCGATTGCAGTCTTTTCGGTGGCGGACGCTGCTCGATTTCCGCCTTGAGTTTTGACTTCGGCTCACTATTGGCGGCTGGCGGCGTTGTGACGACCTTGAACAACGACTGCTGGCTGACCAGCAGTTCCCGCAGTTTGATCTGCTCCTGCGTGAGCAAGCGAATATCCACGCTGGCCAGCGCCATAGTCAGATTCAAGTCCTGCAGCGGCTTGCCAAGGCCATCGGCCACCGCCAACCAGGCTGCTGCGTTGCCACTCTCATTGGCGTATGTGAGCGCAAATTTGCTCTCTGCCATGCCGCTCTACTCCTGTTTCACGCCAAGGCGAGTGATCGCTATGTCGTAGCGGCGCAACGCCTTTTCGGCGTCCCACTCCAGAATTTCCGCCTCACTTACCGGGTAAATGAGCGGCACGATATCGAGGATTACTTCGATGTCACGTTCTGAAAGAAGGCCGCCGGCTGGTTTAAAAAATCGTCGATGCGCACCTGCAATTGCGTCCAGTCCGGCACGCTCAACAGGGCCAGATCGGGGATCATCAGACCGGTGCAATGGGCGGTGATGAACTCGGCGCGTTCCTTGGCCGTTTTCAGTTTCTTCATCACTTTGGTGGCCCGCAGCGCCGGCATTTCCAGGCTCAGCGAGGTCACGGTGCGGCCGGTCACGGCGAGCGGCAACAGCAGTTGCACCTGATCGGGATCGTCGGACTGTTCCGCGTCTTCGACCTGGTCGAGAAAGAACGACGCCGGACGGGTCGAGAACTCGTGCACGTACTGCGCGATGGTCACGTAATCCGGACGCTTGAGCTGGTCGAGCTCCTTGACCGACAGTCCGGTGGCCAGCAGCGCCAGTTCGAAGAACTGGTCGTCTTCATCGTCGCCTGCGCGTTCCAGCGCGTCTTTCTGGGCGGCGTAGAACAGCGGCTTGAGCTGGATCGATTCGATCTGCGAGCCGTCGTCACCAGTGATCGGCGACAACAGGTCATGCTTGGGTGGCATCCACGACATGAAAGGAATTCCTTGGTGATTCTTGAGGGGTGTTGCAGTCCCTTGTAAGAGTGGGTTTTGCCCACTCCCACAGGGTTTTGTGATTGCCTTTGGCCGAGGCTTACGGCATCAGCACCGCACGACGGGCATCACCGAGGATGTCGACGCCGTTGAGCACGAACTTCTGGGTGCGCACGTCGATGTCGATCACCGGCACGCCGTTTTCCAGGCGGTTGTAGGTGCGGCAGGAGAGCTCCAGGTTGGTCTTGGGTTTTTCACCCATCTTCACCGCGGTTTCCTCCAGGGATTTCAGCTTGCCGCCGACGGTGTGGTAGGTGAACCAGGTGTTGCCGTCCTGATCCTGACCGCCTTCACGCACGTTCAGCAGGATGTCGTCGCCCAGCTTCACACCCAGTGCGAGCATGACTTCGGTGCCCATGCCTTGCAGGGTCAACTTGGCATTGAGCGCTTTGCCGCCCTTGGCCATTTCTTCGACGATGAAACGGCCGCCACGCATCTCTTCCACATCGAATTCGATCTTCGGCGGAGTGAATTCCTCAACGGTCGCCGACAGCGGCAGGCCTTGCAGGGTGGCCGCGATGGCCTGTCTTACGCGGTTGGTAAACATTAGAGAACGTCCTCCAGGAACTGCTCGATGATTTCATCGCGGGCGTTGAGTTGATAAACCATGTGTTCGTTCGGCGCGTAGCGGCCGTAGTCGATGACCACGTACCAGGTGCCGTTCTTGTACTTCTCGACGCTGTTGAGTTCCGGGTGCAGATACACGCTGCCGCCGGGAATGGTTTCATCGGCGACCAGGGTTTGCAGCCAGTCGTTGATGCGTTTGACTTCCTGATCCATGAACGACTTGGTCAGGTTTTTCGCCATGGCTTTCTGGCCGGCCTTCACCAGCTTGCGGCTGATGGCGTCTTCCAGACCGACGTAGCTGATGAACTTGCCGGTGATCGAGCGGTTACCCAGCAGCGAGAAGCCGCCAAGGATGGTGCGGGCGTAATAGCTGACGCCGTAGCGGTTGAGCAGATCGCCTTCGGTGGAGGTGTCGAGGATGTTGTACTCGACGACCCGCGACACGTCTTCGGCGTAGGTCACCTGGTTGCCCGGGCTTTCCCATTGCTTGACCTTGGCCAGCGCGGCAATCGCCAGGCTCGATGGCGCGAGGAACACGTTTTTCTTCGCGGCTTTCGAGTACACGGCGGGCATGTTGTGCACCACCAGGCAACGGTCGAAACCCAGATCCGCACCGCCCAGTTCCTGGCTGTACAACACCTGGTCGGCAACCGAGACATCCTTGCCGTCCAGCACCACACGGGCCTTGATGCGCTTGCCGAACGAGGCGAACTCGCTGGCCACAGCCTTGGTGCCGGTGAAGCCCGGCGCGCCAATGATGGTCAGGTCTTCCGGGACACTGCCCAGTGCCGCCAGACCGAGTTTGCGACCGGTCACTGGCTCGACGCCGCCGATCACTGCGTTGACGGTGTCGGTCGGGGTCGCGCCCGCTTCGACGATCACCACATACACCGGCACCTTGACCACTTTCAGGATCTGGTAAACCGCGTGGTACAGGGTGCCCTCTTCCGAGCCGGTCGGATCGAGCAGCGCGTGAGTGGTGAAGCTGTTGATGCGAAACGGGGCGTTGCGCGGAATCAGCGGATCGGCGTTCGGCGCGGTGCCGACCAGACCGATGACGTTGTCACCCAGGCCACCCATGGCCTCGGGGGATTCGGTGGCATTGACGGTAATGCCGTTGTGCTCGAAGTTCAGAACCTCAGCCATAGTCAGTCAGCCTTCTTGGCAGCGGCCTTCACGGCCTTGGTGGTAGGTGTTTTCAGCTCCAGTCGACCGGCGCTGTGCAGGGCACTGGCCTCGACATCGAGCAGATCGAGTTCCTGGCCGACACTCGACCAGTGCCCACCGCCGGTGGGGAATGGAACGAGCACGGTGTAGGTTTGGCGGGTTGCCATTTTTCGTTTCTCCATAAACGGGAAAGCCCCTTCAGGAAGGGGCTCTAATGCGGTTCGACGGACAAGAAAACGCCCCGGCGATGCGGGGCGTTTTTATTGAGGCAGGCTGGCGAGCCACGCCGGCGCTGCCGGCCGGTGTTCGCTCAGGGGCAGTTCACCACCCTCTGGCCAGATACGAAGCGTGCGGCGATAGGTTTGCAGTTCGAGGTATTGCGCCGGGGTTAGCAGGGTGGGCCAGCGCTCGACCTCGTCACGGTACTGGTCAACCACGCTGTCGGTGGCTTTCAGTTGCTGGTTGCGCCACGAACGCTCATAGCCCTGAAGTTCCTCAGGAGTCGGCCCCGGCCGGTCAACCAGCACTGGATAGCCTTGATCATTCATGACAATCATCTTGCCCATGGACAGTCCGTTCAATAACTCCATCCAATACTCACGCGAGATCTCAACGGCATCGCCGGGAATTTCCGTATTAATGGAAGGATCGTAAAAACCGCCAGTGGAGGGTGAATAAAACATAAGGTTCTTCCTTGTTTGATGGACAACGACGTTCAACCCACCCTCTTGGATGGGTTGACATGAAAACGCCCCGTTGTAAGGGGCGTTATTGAAGGGTTGGTTCTGATGTGCCTGGCGGGGAATCCGGCCAGCCATCCTTGAGCATTTCATCGGTGTAGGTGCCGACCTCAAGTGCTTTCAGCAAGGTCAGTTCACGGTCGAAGCAAGCTTGAACATGAGCCCGGACAGCCTGCGCAATGGAAAGAATCTGTGCGGCATCCACTTCGACAAAACCGTCAAGGGTTTTAAAGTTGCAGCGGTATTGCGGGTCAAGAAGCGCGCAGAGACCTGTGCTTGCGATCAAGGCCTGACTCTCACGAGTGGTTTCGATGCGCAATCCTTCTACGGCAATACCTGATGCTTCGCGGGTGAAACGCTCCGCAGCAAACAGGGCTGCATAATCGGGCTCGATATGAGGAAAAGGTAACTTGACCACCTCACCGTCAACCAACTTCCAGACACCGTCCCTCTCTGTTCTGGTCGCCAGAAATACCGCGTCACTGAGTTCAATCGCTTGTTCAGGAATAACGCTATGAATATCGGAGTCATACCGCCCGGTCAGGTCTCCGTGCTCATCAAATGTTGCGAATTTCATAAATAGCCCTCGTCACTCCGTTGTATTAGCGACCCACTGCAAAGTAGTAAAACTGTGCAGATGCCTGACCCAGGTTACGGATGGTCACGTTCGCTTTACTGATGCCTTTGATTTGACCGATGTAGGTCGATCCGACGGGAGCGTCTACGGCCGTATTGGGGTAAGTGATAAATACCGAGGGATTGACCATTGGGTAAGCAACCGGAAAGGCCTGCAAATAATTGGCGCCAGACGCGATAGCAGTCGTCATCCCCCACTGGAGGGTCAAGCCTCCGAGCCAGGTTGGGAAAATGACATAGCTGCCGCTCATGTCGCCGGACACACTGATGGAGAAACCCCAGCGCATTTTTTTCGGGGTCACGAAGGTTTTATCGTCGGCACCTGCATCGGCCTGCGCCTGGGTCGCCACCTTCGCGGTGCCCTGATTGAGTTCGGTAGCCTGCTGCGCCAGATCCGAAAACGCGGCGACGTCAATGCTTCCCTGATTGACCGGGGCGTTCCAGGCTTTGATGCACCACATGACGGCGAGGTTGCGTGGGCGAGTCTCAGCCCCGCCAGTGTTGACTGTGTTCTGGGCATTCACCATTTGCATGGCGATACCGGAATCTACACCGGACAGAAATGCCCCGGCGGAGATTGATGCCGCCGCGCCGTTGATCATGCCAGCCTGCCATCCTCCGGCCGGATCCACCGTCGCGGCGGTACCGTCAAAGTAACGATGGTTGTGTGCCTTGAACTCCTCGGCCTGTGCAGTACCGATAGTTCGACCTGCATCAACGCCACGACCATGATCCCAACCACGCAGGAACTCGCCACGAGACTCCGGCAACCGGAAGTTACCCGCGCCCTCATTACCCTTGTTGTAAGTCGTGCCGAGATACGCCGCCAGATCCGGATAGGTTGCAATGCTTTGCACACTGCCATCCAGTTCCAAATACCCGGCAGGTACGAGGCCTGTCGGAAATGCCATGACTGCGCCAACCGGCACGGCTGCCTTGAGGGTTTCAACCTCTTTGGCCAACGCGGCGACGTCGATGTTTCCCTGATTGACCGGCGCGTTCCAGGCTTTGATGCACCACATGACGGCGAGGTTGCGTGGTCTCACCACACCGCCATCGACCAATACAGGCGAAGATACAGCACCTGCCGTGGTGTACGATCTGGCCACGCCGGGATAATCAGCGGGTAGGAATACATCAGCCTGAGCTGCCGCCACCGTTGCCTGAACAACTTCGACCGTAAGGTTCGGATTCGGGTTGCTGTCAAACGTTGTCACTGTCCCCTTCTGAGATGACCCAATCGCTCGACCGGCATCCACCCCACGCCCATGATCCCAACCGCGCAAGAACTCCCCGCGCGCTTCAGGCAACCGGAAATTCCCGACGCCCTCATCCCCCTTGTTGAACTTGCCGCCCAGATAGGCGCTCAAGTCCGGATAAGTCGCGCTGCTCTTGACGCTGTTGTCCAGCTCCAGGAAACCCGGTGGCGGCGTATCGACAGGAAACGCCACAATCGAACCCACTGGCAACGCCGAGGCCTTGGCAATCAGCGCCTCGACTTCAGCCTTGGTATAAGAATCCTTGATACCAAACCCGGCCAGCGTGTCTGGATTCGAACCCGCAGTCGCGCGGCCGTATTCGTCGACGCTCAGACTCTTGTAAGTCCCGGCGGCAATCCCGGTACGCCCGGCCAGCATCTTGAATGTCAGCGCAGTAGTGCCAAGAGTGATCGGCGCGTTGGTGGTCAAGTGCCACAGCGAATCGCCGTTGAGCGTGCCCTCTTCCACCATCACCGTCAGACCCGGCGTGACCTTGGCGCTGACGTTGGCATCGTTGGCCCGAATCCAGTCGCCGTTGGCCACGATCCACAGGCCGTTGTCCTTGGCCAGGGTCTGGTTCGGCAGCAACACGCGGTCACCGGCGATCACCGCCACGCCGTCGATCTGCTGCGCACCTTTCAACACCACGCTGGTGGTGGCCGCGACACGTACCGATTGTTTGCCGTCGAGTTTGCCGAGTTCTTCGGCGAGGTAACTCATGACCCAGGCGCGGGTGGCCTTGACTACGGTGTCGTCGATCAGCAGCGTCACCAGCGAGGCATTGCTGGTCTCGAAAATCGAGCGGATGTAGAACTCTTTGCCCGAGCCGGAGTTAGCCAGAACCGGCTTGAACGACTCCGGGTATTTGACGATGGCGTAGAGGATGCCGGTGTCGGTCCACAGTCCGGCTTCCCGCACATACCAGCCGCCGACGTCCGGCGGGATGGTGACTTCGGCGAGCAGCCAGCTCGGATTCTTCTCGTCCTGGAACAACGCGTTGAGCGGACCGCGCCAGACTTCGCGTTTCAGCGCCGTGGCGGTTGCGGCCGGGTTGTAGACCCCGCCCTCACCACCGTCGCCGACGGAAATCTGCGTCAACTTGATCGGTACGCCCGCTGCCTTGCAGGCGGTTTCGTAGGCAATCCCTGCGTTGGTGAGCAGGGTGTAATAGTCAGCCATTCAGGCCCCCTGAGGATAAATAGTGGATGTTTCGACGGTGTACAGCGCAGCCGCCATGAAGGCTTCACCGGAGGTTTCGAGGCCTTCGAGGAACACCGGATAGACCGTGGTCAGCTCACCGCAGAAGGTCGCGGCGCCGATGACGTGATTGCCGAAGGCGCTGAGGCCGACCGACACCGACAGCACGTCCCGCTCACTCTTGGCATCAGCCAGGCGTCGGTCGAGACGGGCGTCGATTTCTTCGCTGTAGGGTTGTTCGCTGAAGGCCCGCACGGAAAAGCTGTAGGGCTCGCCGGGCGGTGTCTGCTCGTACCAGGCGCGGATTTCCGGCCTGAGCTGTAAACCCTTGGCGGCGTTCTCCAGCGCCTTGCGAGTGCCGGCCTGGCGCGCGGTGGGCCAGGCCAGTTCGACGGTCAGGCGCTTTTCTGCTTCCGGTGCATCGGTGCTCCATTCGGCCACTCCGCGATCTGCGGCGAGATACGGCAGGAACGCTACCGGTGTTTCGCTGGGGTTCATCAGTTCGGGAAACGGCGGCGCGACGCGATCAAGCAATGCGCCGAAGCCGATGTCGAGGGCCCGCTCCAGCGCCGAACTGTTGGCCGGCAGCAGGGTCGGACGCGGTGTCTGATCGGTCATAGCGTCTGCACCTCGACTTCGACCGCCGTGCAGTACGGCGCTTGAAACGCCGAGCACACAACGGAATCCAGAGGTTCAAGAATCTGCAATTGAACGGCGCCGGCGCTGTGCAGCGTGTAGTCGATCCAGCTCGGATCGACCCGGCCCTCCAGGCGATGGCAGCTGTCGGCGTAAGCCTGCAGATGCTGCTGCGCAGCGACCTTGGTCAGGCCCGAATCGGGGCCGGAATTGATCTTCGCCACCACGCGGATTTTGTAGCGCTGAATCTCGGCGGCCTGCACCGTCACCTTGTCCGTCTCGGGACAAACGTCGGGCCGTGCGAAGTGTCGACGTACGCCTTCGAGCAGCGTCGGGGACGGTGTACCGTCGCCCTCGCGGGAAAGCACGGTGACTTGCACTTCGCCAGGTGCGGTGCGGCGACCGTTACCGTCCTTGACCTGCGCGGCGAGGCCGTCCGGGTTGAAGGTGTAAGTGACATTCACAACACCTGCATCGGTTGATTCGACTTTCACCGACGGCCGCTCGCCGAGGGTGAATACTTCGCGGCGATACTGCATCCGCGAACCCGCCGCCGGCGCATGGGGCGCCAGGTAATAGCGCAGCCGGGCGTCATCGTCGCTTTCGTAAATTGCTGGCACCGGCGGGAATGCCGCCGGATCGCCCGGGTCGAGCAACTGCCGCTCCAGGCCCATGTCCGCCAGCCGCGCATCAAGGTTGCTGCCCGTGGCCCACCACGCCAGCATCTGCTTGATCCGGGCGTTGTATTTGCGTTCGTGGGTTTGCAGGCGAACGCAGAAAGCTTCAAGCGCCAGGGTCAGCAGTTCGCTTTCGTTTTCCAGGCTGGTCTTGAGCTTTTCCGCGCTCTGCGGCGAACGTGCGCCGACGTACTCGATGACGAAAGTCTTGAACTCGGCGAGCAGATCCTCGAAGGCATCGACCTTGATCAAGGAGGGTTCGGCCAATTGATTCTGGCCGGGGATCAACATGCTCATGTCACGACCTCGAAAGTCTGTTGGCGGTTTTTCCAGGTGCCGGCAAACCGCAGCAGCAACCCCGCGCCCTTTCGGCTCGCCACGATCACGCCGGGCTGGAAATCGCTGATGCCGTTTTGCGGGTTGTAGAACGCCTGGGCTGCGTGGCTCTGGGCGAGCAACAGGATGTCGTCGCCCAGGTTTTGCCCCAGCAACGTGGGGATCAACGAACCATAAAGGGGCCTTTTTTGCCGGGTGCCCAGCGGCGTGGTCAGGGCCCGGGTCGCGCGCTGCACGAATTGCAGCCAGTCGTCGACCGTGGCCCCGCTGTCTCTATCGATTCCGATCATGGGAAGCTCTTGATTCAGGGGCTGATGACACGACCCTGGTGATCCACCAGTGGGCCGCTGAAGTGCACGCCCGAGGCGTCGATGGTCAGGCCGACGGCGCCCAGTTGCAGGTTGATCGCTTGCGGGGTCATCGCCAGCCGTGCCGGGCCGATGCTCAGTTCAAGCGATTCGCGAGAGCCGCTGAAGGCTGCCGGACCGTTTTGCCAGTGCAGTGTGTGCGTGGCGTCGTCGTAGCCGCTTTCGCTGCCGTCCTGATGAACACGTCGCGTCAGCGTCGGCACCGTCGAGGTCGGCGGAAAGCGGTCACTGTTCAGGCCAAACAGCGCCACGCTTTGCGCACCGCTTTCACCGCTGCCGTAGTTGAACAGCAGACACTGCTCACCCACTGTCGGGATCCGCGACTCGCTCTGCGCGCCGGCGCTGGGGTTGAAGAATTTGATGGCTGGGGTGAGCAGTCCACCGTGGCTGACCCTGCAGGTGTTGCTCGCGGCATCGACGTCTTGGCAGATGCCAATGCGGCAATAACTCTCGGCGCGCCGGTGCAGGTCGTCGATCTCGGCTTCCATTTCCGCCAGGCGTTCGATGATCGGGCCCAGCTGCATTCGCAGTAACGCATCGAACATCGATCAGGCCTCCAGCGAGGTGTATTGGTCGGGGTCGTCGATGTCGCTGACTTCCCAGGTGCGAGCGAATTTCGGCGTGCCGATCGGATCGTCGAGCAGGGTCGGGCCCAGGTAGAGGGTCTGGTTGAAGGACAGCGTCCAGGCCTTGTTCGGCTGATCGGCGCGGATGAGCAATGACGGCATCCCATCGATATTCATCGGCAGATCGCATTGCTCGCCGGACAAGCCCCAGCGGTTGTCGGTGACCAGATTCTTCAGGGCGGCAATGAGATCGCACGCGGCAAAAGCTGTAGCGGAAACTGCCGGAATCACTTGCAGCGACAACGTGAGCACATGAGCGATCCGCCCGTTGGCAGCACGTTCTCCCGGTGCATTTCGCTCAATGTCGATCAGCACCCAGGCCTTGTCGCCGGGAGCCGTGAAGTCATCGTGAATGCCGACCTGCACGTTCAGATCGACGCTGTTGCGCAAGGCTGTCGCCATCGCCGTGAACAGCTGCGAAGGCTGCTGGATCGGTGTGGGCATGCTTGACCTCCTTTTCTGATGTCCACGCGAAGTCCCGCCGCACAAGGTGCAGCGAGGCAGGAAAATGAAAGATTTACTGTGAGTCGCGGGGCGGGATTTCGCAGACGCCGATGCGCTTGGCGGCCCAGCGTTCGTAGAGACCGATGGCCACGTCGGCGCCGGCCATTGCCGTCAGGCAACCGATCGCGCACGCGGCCCAGATGGACATACCGGCGGCATACAGCAGCATGATCGCCGACACCCCGCAGATAACGCAGGCCCCGGAACGCAACGCCAGACGCCGGATCAACGCCCAGCCACGGGCGCCCTCCTTGTCAGCGCGCCACATTTCGCCAGATACGCCGCCCACCAGGGCGAGCAGGATGACCAGCCAGATCGGCATGTCCGCCAACGCTTGTTGCTCGTTTGTCATGTCACGCCTCCTGGTGTGATGGATGAGTGGTGTGTGTTGGATTCAATCGTTTTCTCTTGAGGCAGGCATTCCAAAAAGCCCGGCAGCTCGCCGGGCTTTTCAGTAATGCGCTCCTTCGCCTTCCTTCAATCCTGTGTACGTGAAGGAAGCTGACTTTTCGGCGCTACTGGCGCGGTACGAGTCCATTCAAATTGTTTTTCCGACCGCGGTCCCTGCCCGCCGGATAACTGCTTCTGGTGCTTTACGCTGCACACCCGGGTCAGTTGCCAACCCTCTGAACCGTTGAGGCCGGTTCATCGCTGCCTGTTCTTGTGGAACTAAAGAGCTGTTGTCGCCAGCCGCTTTGTCGAGCGGCTTGGTGGCAAGAATATGCATGAATGCATATACAGTCAATGCGTAAATGCATTTATTTATGCAGAATAAATGCGCGAATGCATGAAAGCCCCGTCGTTCAAGGGTTGGCCGGTTTTCTACAGGCGAAAAAAAACCCGCCGAAGCGGGTTTTGTCAGAAAGGAATCAGGTTATCGGGCGTACATGCCCCACCAGAAGACGTGACCGAGGATAACGATCTGCTCTTCCTGCATATCCTGGAAGCTGTAGTCCTCGTCCGGGTGTTCATCGCGATTGAAGCTGCGCAGACGGATGCCGGTAGGCAGGCGATAGAGTTGCTTCACCCGCAATTGACCGTTGTGGTTGATCGCATAAAGGTCGCCATCAATGATGTCGCCGATCCCGCACTTGCCCGCGTTGACGCCGACCGTGGCGCCGTCGCGCAGCACCGGCAACATGCTGTTGCCCCGTACCGTCACGCATTTGGCCTGGTCGAACTGCACACCGTTATGGCGCAGGCTGCGCTTGCCGAAGCGCAGACTGGAGCGCTCGCTCTCTTCGATGACGAATCTTCCTGATCCAGCAGCCAATTCAACCTCGCGAAGAAAGGGCACCGACACCTCGTCGTCATCGACGGGCGTGTCGTCGTCCCACAGGCTTATGTCCTTGAGTTCGGAATGCAACTCGTCGCGTCCGGCGTTGACTGCGGGCGCAACATCCGCGCGCCCGCGCAACTGATCGGTGCTCACGGCAAAGTACTCGGCGATCTTCGAGATGTGTTTATCCGAAGGATCGACGATCTTCCCGCTGAGAATCCGCGAGAGCGTGGATTGAGGCACGCCGGTGCGACGGTGGAGCTCCGTGGGGGAGATCCCGTGCTGGTCGAGCAGTGCTCTTAAGACGGTAGATACGTTGCGTTTTTGCATAACGCGCATAGTGCTTGAAGTTTTTCGCGAAGACAAATGCTGATTTGCATAAATCGTGCATAGTCGACCTTTTTACACCCGATGCGTGTCACCCGACCGCGATGCCTGCGTCCGACAGACCGCCCATGGTAACCTTGCGCCCATCGCGGAAAAGCCCGGCCACTGCCGCGCTTTTGCCCCACACCTTTGAACGAGTTGCCTGACAATCCGATGAATAAAGCCGTCTCCGACCTGTCCTCCCACACTCCGATGATGCAGCAGTACTGGCGCCTGAAAAATCAGCACCCGGACCAGCTGATGTTCTACCGCATGGGCGACTTCTACGAGATCTTCTACGAAGACGCGAAGAAGGCGGCCAAGTTGCTGGACATCACCCTGACCGCGCGCGGGCAGTCGGCGGGTCAGGCGATTCCGATGTGCGGGATTCCATATCACGCGGCGGAAGGCTATCTGGCGAAGCTGGTCAAGCTCGGCGAGTCGGTGGTGATCTGCGAGCAGGTTGGCGACCCGGCTACCAGCAAGGGTCCGGTGGAACGTCAGGTAGTACGGATCATCACTCCGGGTACGGTCAGCGACGAGGCGTTGCTGGATGAGCGTCGCGACAACCTGATCGCTGCGGTGCTGGGCGACGAGCGTCTGTTCGGCCTGGCCGTGCTGGATATCACCAGCGGCAACTTCACGGTGCTGGAGATCAAGGGCTGGGAAAATCTGCTGGCGGAGCTTGAGCGGGTCAACCCGGTCGAGTTGCTGATCCCGGATGACTGGCCGAAGGATCTGCCGGCGGAAAAACGCCGTGGCGTTCGTCGCCGCGCGCCGTGGGATTTCGAGCGCGACTCGGCGCTGAAAAGTCTCTGCCAGCAGTTTTCCACCCAGGACCTGAAAGGCTATGGCTGCGAAACCCTGACTCTGGCGATCGGCGCCGCCGGTTGCCTGCTGGCTTACGCCAAGGAAACCCAGCGCACCGCCCTGCCCCACCTGCGCAGCTTGCGTCATGAACGGCTGGACGACACCGTGGTGCTGGACGGCGCCAGCCGCCGCAACCTCGAACTCGATACCAACCTGACCGGCGGCCGCGACAACACTTTGCAATCGGTGGTCGACCGTTGCCAGACCGCCATGGGCAGCCGTTTGCTGACGCGCTGGCTCAACCGTCCACTGCGCGATCTGACCGTGCTACTGGCTCGTCAGACCTCGATCACTTGCCTGCTCGACCGTTATCGCTTTGAAAACCTGCAACCGCAGCTCAAGGAAATCGGCGATATCGAGCGGATTCTGGCGCGGATCGGCCTGCGCAATGCCCGCCCTCGCGACCTTGCTCGCCTGCGTGATGCACTCGGTGCCCTGCCTGAACTGCAAGTGGCGATGACCGATCTGGAAGCGCCGCACCTGCAACGTCTGGCGACCACCACCAGCACTTACCCGGAACTGGCGGCGCTGCTGGAAAAAGCCATCATCGACAACCCGCCGGCGGTCATCCGTGACGGCGGCGTGCTGAAAACCGGTTACGACAGCGAACTCGACGAGCTGCAATCGCTGAGCGAGAACGCGGGCCAGTTCCTGATCGATCTGGAAGCCCGGGAAAAGGCCCGTACCGGTCTGGCCAACCTGAAAGTCGGCTACAACCGCATCCACGGCTACTTCATCGAATTGCCGAGCAAGCAGGCTGAATCGGCGCCGGCAGATTACATCCGCCGCCAGACCCTCAAGGGTGCCGAGCGCTTCATCACGCCTGAGCTGAAAGAGTTCGAAGACAAGGCACTGTCGGCCAAGAGCCGTGCTCTGGCTCGCGAGAAGATGCTCTACGAAGCGCTGCTGGAAGACCTGATCAGCCAATTGCCACCGTTGCAGGACACTGCTGGCGCGCTGGCCGAGCTGGACGTGCTGAGCAACCTCGCCGAACGTGCGCTGAATCTCGACCTGAATTGCCCGACGTTCGTCAGCGAACCGTGCATGCGCATCTCCCAGGGCCGTCACCCGGTGGTCGAGCAAGTGCTGACCACGCCGTTCGTGGCCAACGACCTGAGCCTGGACGACAACACCCGCATGCTGGTGATCACCGGCCCGAACATGGGCGGTAAATCCACCTATATGCGCCAGACTGCACTGATCGTGCTGCTGGCACACATCGGCAGCTTCGTGCCGGCAGCCAGTTGCGAACTGTCGCTGGTGGACCGGATCTTCACCCGGATCGGTTCCAGCGATGACCTCGCCGGCGGGCGCTCGACCTTCATGGTGGAAATGAGCGAAACCGCGAACATCCTGCACAACGCCACCGAGCGCAGCCTGGTGCTGATGGACGAAGTCGGTCGCGGCACCAGTACCTTCGACGGTCTTTCCCTGGCGTGGGCAGCGGCCGAGCGTCTGGCACACCTGCGTGCCTATACTCTGTTTGCGACGCACTATTTCGAACTGACCGTGTTGCCGGAAGCCGAACCGCTGGTGGCCAACGTGCACCTCAACGCCACCGAGCACAACGAACGCATCGTGTTCCTGCACCACGTGTTGCCAGGGCCTGCGAGCCAGAGTTATGGCCTCGCGGTTGCACAATTGGCCGGTGTGCCGAGCGAAGTGATCGTGCGCGCTCGTGAGCATTTGAGCCGCCTGGAAGACACCGCACTGCCGCATGAAGCGCCGAAACCGGCCGCCAAGGGCAAACCGGCAACGCCGCAGCAGAGCGACATGTTTGCCAGCCTCCCGCATCCGGTACTGGATGAATTGGCCAAACTGGATCTGGATGACGTGACACCGCGTCGTGCACTCGAAATGCTCTATGCACTAAAGAACCGGATATAAGCACCGACGAACCGGATATAACGCAAACGGCTTCAAGCTGTTAGAATCTCGCGCGGTTCGGGATGCTGCTGGCTAATAGCCTGGCTGGCAGACATCGCTCCCGAACCTGGCGACCCCAACCGTGAAGGGGCAACGCTGCCGCCGCCTGAGGAGAAAATTAGAAATGACCTTCGTCGTCACCGACAACTGCATCAAGTGCAAGTACACCGACTGCGTAGAAGTCTGTCCGGTGGACTGCTTCTACGAAGGCCCGAACTTCCTGGTCATTCACCCGGACGAGTGCATCGACTGCGCCCTGTGCGAACCGGAATGCCCGGCCGTGGCCATTTTCTCCGAGGACGAAGTTCCGGAAGAGATGCAGGAGTTCATTCAGCTGAACGTTGAGCTGGCCGAGATCTGGCCGAACATCACCGAGAAGAAAGAATCGCTGCCGGATGCCGAAGAGTGGGATGGCGTCAAAGGCAAGATCAAAGACCTCGAACGCTGATCTGTCGCGCGTTTGAAGAAAAGGCCCCTCGCGGGCCTTTTTGCTTTTCCGGGTTTTGCTTTATTTCAGGCAAAAAAAGGGGCGGTTTGACCCGCCCACATTTTTTCCCTATTCCCTGTGTTCCTTTTCATCGTCCTGATGAATCGCTTCCTGCGATGTCCGTTCCCCTCCTCCTTGAAGGGCGTGTCTATCCGTCGACACAACCCAGATACTAGCGATTTCCCTCGCGGGGACAACTGGTCTCCAGCGCACGAACTTGTTGTCATAAGCCCTTAACCTTAAAAAATAACCATATAAATCATTAAGTTATGGATTAACGCTGAGCGCAATCGCCTTCAGCGGCAGTGTAAAAATAACGAACACTTACGATACAGTCAGCAAAGGCTTACAACGCGAACCTACAAGGTGGGAACGCCTCGCGCTTTCAGTACGCCAACAAAAAGCCCCGAACCAGTCGGGGCTTTTTGCATAGCGGTCATACGAGCGGCTTATTGAAACAGCGACTCGCTCGACAGGCCGTTTTTCTCGAGAATTTCCCGAAGGCGTTTGAGGCCTTCCACCTGGATCTGTCTCACCCGTTCCCGGGTCAGGCCGATCTCCAGGCCCACATCTTCCAGCGTGCTGCTCTCGTGGCCGCGCAGGCCGAAGCGGCGCACGACCACCTCGCGTTGCTTGTCGGTCAGTTCCGAGAGCCATTGATCGATGCTCTGCGACAGGTCGTCATCCTGCAGCAGTTCACATGGATCGGTCGGACGGTCATCCGTCAGGGTGTCGAGCAGGGTTTTATCCGAATCCGGACCCAGCGAGACGTCGACCGAAGAAACCCGCTCGTTCAGGCCCAGCATGCGCTTGACCTCGCCCACCGGTTTTTCCAGCAGGTTGGCGATTTCTTCGGGTGAAGGTTCGTGATCGAGCTTTTGCGTCAGCTCCCGTGCAGCCCGCAGGTACACGTTGAGCTCCTTGACCACATGGATCGGCAACCGGATGGTCCGGGTCTGATTCATGATCGCGCGTTCGATGGTCTGACGAATCCACCAGGTCGCGTAGGTCGAGAAGCGGAAGCCGCGCTCGGGATCGAACTTTTCCACCGCGCGGATCAGTCCGAGGTTGCCCTCTTCGATCAGATCCAGCAGCGACAGCCCCCGATTGACGTAACGCCGGGCGATTTTGACCACCAGCCGCAGGTTACTTTCAATCATGCGCTTGCGTCCGGCAGGGTCGCCACTTTGCGACAAGCGCGCAAAATGAACTTCTTCTTCCGGAGAGAGCAGTGGAGAAAAGCCGATTTCGTTGAGGTACAGCTGCGTGGCATCGAGTGCCCGAGTGTAATCGATGTACTTGTGTTGCTTAAGCGAAGCGGAGTGTTTGGATTTGGCACGAACGGAAGGTGGAGCAGCCCCTTCATCATTCGACATCGAATCCGAATCGATGCCGGTCTCCATCAGGAGAACCTCATCGTCGATGTCAAACTCCGGCACTTCTTTACTGAGAGCCATTGTTATAGTCCTTTGGTGAGTTCGACCCCAAGCTCAAGCGGCGCCTTTATCCTTGGCAACGCTGGAGCCTGTCCCCTCTACGTGAAGGAACAGGCTGGTCTGCAAATCAACGTCTTGGCAGGAACTGCAGCGGATCTACAGGTTTACCTTGTCGGCGAATCTCAAAATGCAGTTTCACCCGGTCTGTACCCGTTGACCCCATTTCGGCAATTGTCTGTCCGACCTTGACCTGCTGCCCCTCCCGTACCAACAGCCGACGGTTGTGTCCGTAAGCACTGACGTAGGTTTCGCTGTGTTTGATGATGACTAATTCGCCGTAGCCCCTTAAGCCACTCCCGGCGTAAACCACCGTCCCATCAGACGCAGCTAAAACAGGCTGTCCCAAATCTCCGGCGATATCAATTCCTTTATTCAAACTACCGTTTGAAGAGAATTTACCAATCAGAATGCCATTAGATGGCCATCCCCAGCCGGTCGGGGCCGGGCCCGGTGGAGGCAGTGGAGCGGGTGCTGGCTTGCTGGCGACGGACGGTACAACCGTGGTGGAAGCCGCGCCGGACCCCGTGGTTGTGGTGGTCGTCGTGCCATTTGCCTGGCGCCGGATAACCGTGGTTTTGCTGGACGAAGACGCTGAAGAACCGGAGTTGCTGACGACCGCCGTCGACGTTGAACCTGTGCGACCGTCGAAGCGAATCGTCTGACCCGGATGGATCGTGTATGGCGTAGGAATATTGTTCCGGGCGGCGAGGGCTTTGTAGTCCCAGCCGTAGCGAAAAGCGATGGAAAACAACGTATCGCCCGGACGGACTACATACTGCCCGGTCGTTACGACCGGACGCTGGGCCACCGCATTGTTGCGATCGACGACCCGGACGTTGTTCGATTTTGTGCTGGAGCAACCGACCAGCAAGGTGCTCAAGACAAGGCCAGTCACCAGGCGCTGAAAGCTCGTGTTACCCATACGCTGCGCAATGACTGTGAGACTCACCCGCCGCTCCCTTTGTGGTGGCTGAAAAATGTGGAATGCCGATTCCGGCATGAAACTTCGCAAGTATAACGGGCGCAACCGGCTTTACCTTTATAGAAGCGTTATCGCTCGGCGCACACGTTTGCCTGTAGACGATCCATTCTGTTTAAACACTCGCTGCCGCTGTAAGACAGGCGCGCTCGACAGGAATTCAGCGGCCCCGAACAAATGCTCAGGCCAGCGGACCGTTGAGCAATGGCACGAAACGCACCGCGCCCAGAACGTGTCGGGAGAAGCCGTTTTCTTCGCGCACGATCAGCATCAATTGCTGCACTTCACCCGAGCCGACCGGGATTACCATCCGCCCGCCCGGTGCCAGTTGATCCAGCAAAGCCTGAGGCACATCGGTCGCCACAGCGGTGACGATAATGCCGTTGTACGGCGCCAGCGCCGGCCAGCCTTCCCAGCCATCACCCCAACGAAACACCACGTTGCGCAGATTGAGCTCGACCAGGCGTTCCTTGGCCCGATCCTGCAGCACCTTGATGCGCTCGACCGAGAACACCCGCTCGACGAGCTGCGACAACACCGCCGTCTGGTAACCGGAACCGGTGCCGATCTCCAGTACTTTATCCAGCGGCCCGGCCTCCAGCAGCAGCTCGCTCATGCGCGCCACCATATAAGGCTGGGAAATGGTCTGGTTGTTGCCGATCGGCAGCGCGGTGTCCTCATAGGCACGGTGCGCCAGCGCTTCATCGACGAACAGGTGTCGCGGGGTGCGACGGATCACTTCCAGTACGCTGGCGTTGGAAACACCCTCTTCGTACAGACGCTGGATCAGGCGCTCTCGGGTTCGCTGGGACGTCATCCCGATGCCGCTGCGCAGCCTGTCGTCTTGTTCACGAGCCATCAGTTGAGACCCTCCAGCCAGCCGTCGAGACTTCTGAAGGCATCATTGAAGGTGCGATCGAGCTGCAACGGAGTGATGGATACGTAACCCTGCATGACCGCATGGAAATCGGTGCCGGGCCCGCCGTCTTCCGCGTCACCCGCTGCAGCGATCCAGTAACCGGCCTTGCCGCGCGGGTCCACGACTTTCATCGGTGCCGCCGCACGGGCGCGATGGCCGAGACGGGTCAGTTGAATGCCGCGAATGTGATCGATCGGCAGATTCGGAATGTTCACGTTCAACACCGTGCGCGGTGGCAAATCGAGCCCGGCGTGGGCCTCGACCAGTTTGCGCGCAAAGTAGGCGGCCGTGGGCAAGTTGTCGACCTGCCGCGAAACCAGCGAGAAGGCAAAGGACGGGCGCTCGAGAAAGCGGCCCTCGAGGGCCGCTGCCACCGTCCCGGAATACAGCACGTCGTCACCCAGGTTGGCGCCCAGGTTGATACCCGAAACCACCATGTCCGGCTGGCGTTCCAGCAAACCGTTGAGCCCCAGATGGACGCAGTCGGTCGGCGTGCCATTGAGGCTGATAAAACCGTTGGCCAGGTATTGCGGGTGCAGCGGACGGTCGAGTGTCAGCGAACTGCTGGCACCGCTCTTGTCCTGTTCCGGGGCGATAACCACGCACTCGGTGTAATCCGCCAGCGCAGCATAAAGCGCGGCAAGACCGGGCGCAGTCACCCCATCGTCGTTAGAAATCAGAATACGCATGGGCTGTCCGTCTGCCCCACCGGCACCAGATCAACGAGTTCGCGCACCAATACGGTGGCGAAGCATCCGGCCGGGAGGACGAATTCCAGTTGCAGAATGTCAGGCTCGGGATAATGCCACGTCAACCCGCCAATGGGCAGCCGCAGGATGCGACGTTCGTGGCTCATACCGGCATTAATCAACCAATCGCGCAGATCCGCCTCGCGTGCGGCAATCCCCTGCTCCAGATCATGGACAACCCCGGCCGCCGGCGAGTCACCTTCGCCCCACTGCGGGCCGGTCGGATGCAGGTCGAGAATCGCCAGGCGCGGATCACTACACTCGGCTTCACCTGCCGGGAAAAAGCTGCGGCTGTCGGTAAACGCCAGCAGATCGCCGACCTGCGCGCGCTGCCAGGTGCCATCGGCCACCCGCGCTGCGAGCACCTGATTGAACAGAAAACTGCGCGCGGTCGACAGCAGGCGCGAACGCACATTGCGCTGTTCCGGCAGGGCCTTGCGCGCGGCCCACGAACGAGCATCGACGACGTTGCCGCCGTCGTGGCCGAAACGCTGGGCGCCGAAGTAGTTCGGGATGCCTTGTTTGGCGATCAGTTGCAGACGCTCGTCGATGGCGGCCTTATCGCCATTGAACTGGGTCAGGCGCAGCGTGAAACCGTTGGCCGAATGCGCACCGCGCTGCAACTTGCGCTTGTGGCGGGTGGTCCTGAGGATTTTCAGCGTGTCGTTTTCCGCCGCCGAAAGATCCGGATCGGCCTTGCCCGGTAGTTGCACGCTGAACCACTGACGGGTCAGCGCCTGACGATCTTTCAGCCCGGCGTAACTCACCGTACGCAGCGGCACACCGGCGGCCTTGGCGATACGGCGCGCGGCCTCTTCCGTATTCAGGCCACGCTTTTCCACCCAGATCCAAAGGTGCTCGCCGTCACCGCTGAACGGAATATCGAGGACTTCATCGACCTGGAAATCTTCGGCGATGGCTTTCAGTACCGCGGTGCCGAGGGCATCGCCATAGGCGCGCGGGCCGAGCAGTTGCAGTTCGTTCATGCGCGCAGCAACAAGGCAACGGAATGCACGGCGATGCCTTCTTCGCGACCAACGAAGCCGAGCTTCTCGGTGGTGGTGGCTTTCACGTTCACTTGATCCAGTTCTACTTGCAGATCCGCGGCAATCAGCGCGCGCATCGATTCGATATGGGGAGCCATCTTCGGTGCCTGGGCAACGATGGTGTTGTCGACGTTGCCGACCTTCCAGCCTTTGGCGTGGATCAGGCTGACCACATGACGCAACAGCACACGACTGTCGGCGCCCTTGAATTGCGGGTCGGTGTCCGGGAAATGCTTGCCGATGTCACCGAGCGCAGCCGCGCCGAGCAAGGCATCGCTCAAGGCGTGCAGCAGGACGTCACCATCGGAGTGAGCGAGCAGCCCGAAGCCGTGTGCGATTCGCACGCCGCCCAGAGTAATGAAATCGCCTTCAGCGAAACGGTGCACATCATAGCCGTGGCCAATACGCATAAAAAAACGCCCCGAATTTTGTCAGGGCGTGATTCTACCTGCATTAACCCTTCAGGGCGCGTGCGTGATGCTGCAAGTGGTCGTCAATGAAGCTGGCGATGAAGAAATAGCTGTGGTCGTAGCCCGGTTGCAGGCGCAACGTCAGCGGATGACCCGCTTGTTTTGCCGCTTGTTGCAGCGCTTCGGGTTTGAGTTGGGTAGCGAGGAAATCGTCGCGATCACCCTGATCGACCAGCAGTGGCAGCTTCTCCTGAGCTTCGGCGATCAGCGCACAGGCATCCCACTCGCGCCACTTCGAACGGTCTTCACCCAGATAACGGGAGAACGCCTTCTGGCCCCACGGGCAATCCATCGGATTGTTGATCGGTGAAAACGCCGACACCGACTGATAACGCCCCGGATTGCGCAACGCACAGACCAGCGCACCGTGACCGCCCATGGAATGGCCGCTGATGCTGCGCTTGTCCGAGGCCGGGAAATGCGCCTCAACCAGTGAAGGCAATTCCTGCACGACGTAGTCATGCATCCGATAATGCCGCGACCAGGGTTCCTGCGTGGCATTCAGATAAAACCCGGCACCCAGACCGAAATCCCAGGCCCCGTCAGGATCACCCGGTACATCCGGGCCGCGCGGGCTGGTGTCCGGCGCCACGATGATCAGGCCGAGCTCGGCCGCCATGCGCATGGCGCCGGCCTTCTGCATGAAGTTCTCGTCCGTGCAGGTCAGGCCCGACAGCCAGTACAGCACCGGCAGCTTGCCGCCCTGCTCCGCCTGCGGCGGCAGGTACACGGCGAACACCATGTCGCAGCCCAGCACCTCGGAGCGATGGCGATAGCGCTTGTGCCAGCCGCCGAAACTCTTCTGACAGGAGATGTTTTCCAGACTCATGTAGGACTCCTACACTGCCACGGCTGCACATCGGCAGCCGGGGCATCGCGATTGATCAGAAATGAATGACGGTGCGGATGCTCTTGCCTTCGTGCATCAGGTCGAAGGCCTTGTTGATGTCTTCCAGGCCCATGGTGTGGGTGATGAAAGTATCCAGCGGGATTTCGCCGCTTTGCGCCATGTCGACATAGCTTGGCAGCTCGGTACGGCCACGCACGCCGCCGAACGCCGAACCGCGCCAGACGCGACCGGTCACCAACTGGAACGGACGGGTGGCGATTTCCTGGCCGGCACCGGCCACGCCGATAATGACCGACTCGCCCCAGCCTTTGTGGCAGCACTCGAGGGCTGCGCGCATCAGTTGCACATTGCCGATGCATTCGAAGGAGAAGTCGACGCCGCCGTCGGTCATGTCGACGATCACTTCCTGGATCGGACGATCGAAATCTTTCGGGTTCACGCAGTCGGTAGCACCCAATTGTTTGGCGATTTCGAACTTGGCCGGGTTGATGTCGATGGCGATGATGCGCGCGGCCTTGGCCTTCACTGCGCCAATCACGGCCGACAGACCGATGCCGCCGAGACCGAAGATGGCCACGGTGTCACCCGGTTTCACCTTGGCGGTGTTGATCACTGCGCCAATACCGGTGGTCACGCCGCAACCGAGCAGGCAGACCTTTTCCAGCGGCGCATCCTTGGAAATCTTGGCCACGGAAATTTCCGGCAGCACGGTGTACTCGGAGAAGGTCGAGGTACCCATGTAGTGGAAAATCGTTTGGCCCTTGTAGGAAAAGCGCGAAGTGCCGTCCGGCATCAGGCCCTTGCCCTGAGTGGCGCGAATGGCCTGACACAGGTTGGTCTTGCCCGACTTACAGAATTTGCACTGGCCGCATTCCGGGGTGTACAGCGGAATGACGTGGTCGCCAACGGCCACGGAAGTCACGCCTTCGCCGATCGCTTCAACGATGGCGCCACCTTCGTGGCCGAGGATCGACGGGAAGATACCTTCCGGGTCAGCGCCGGACAGGGTGTAAGCGTCAGTGTGGCAAACCCCGGAAGCCACCACGCGCAGCAACACTTCACCGGCCTTGGGCATGGCGACATCGACTTCTACGATTTCCAGCGGCTTTTTGGCCTCGAAGGCAACGGCGGCGCGCGACTTGATCATGCTGACTCTCCAGTGAATCCATTGAATAAAAACCAGACAGGGAGTGTAGTCCAGCGCTGCTTGATGAATAATCCGGACAAAAGCAAAACATTATTGCCATACAGGGATAATCCCGATGTCCGAAAACCGCTGGGAAGGTATCGACGAGTTCGTCGCCGTTGCCGAATGCAGCCAGTTCACCGCCGCCGCCGAACGCCTGGGTGTTTCTTCCTCGCATGTCAGTCGACAAATCGTACGACTGGAAGAGCGTTTGCAGACGCGACTGCTGTATCGCAGCACCCGGCGTGTCACCTTGACCGAAGCCGGCCAGACCTTCCTGCAACATTGCCAGCGTCTGCAGGATGGTCGCGAAGAAGCACTGCGTGCGGTCGGCGACCTGACCAGCGAACCCAAAGGCATGCTGCGCATGACCTGCGCCGTGGCCTATGGCGAGCGCTTCATCGTGCCGCTGGTGACGCGATTCATGGGGCACTATCCGCAACTGCGCATCGACATTGAACTGACCAACCGCCAACTCGATCTGGTGCATGAAGGCCTCGACTTGGCGATTCGGCTTGGGCGTCTTCAGGATTCCCGACTGGTGGCGACTCGCCTTGCACCGCGGCGTATGTATCTGTGCGCGTCGCCTTCTTACCTGGAACGGTACGGGCGCCCACACAGTTTGTCGGAACTGGGTCGGCACAATTGCCTGATCGGCAGCTCGGATATCTGGCAGCTGGAACAGAACGGGCGGGAATTTTCCCAGCGGGTTCAGGGAAACTGGCGCTGCAACAGTGGGCAAGCGGTACTGGATGCGGCGCTGCAAGGCGTCGGCCTGTGTCAGTTACCGGACTATTACGTGCTGGAGCACCTGCACAGCGGTGCGTTGATCTCTTTGCTGGAGGCGCATCAACCGCCGAATACGGCGGTGTGGGCGCTGTATCCGCAGCAACGGCACTTGTCGCCGAAGGTGCGCAAGCTGGTGGATTTTCTCAAGAAAGGTTTGGCCGAAC
Organism: Pseudomonas fluorescens; assembly: GCF_030344995.1. Lineage (GTDB taxonomy): Bacteria > Pseudomonadota > Gammaproteobacteria > Pseudomonadales > Pseudomonadaceae > Aquipseudomonas > Aquipseudomonas fluorescens_BF. The sequence goes on along the minus strand of NZ_CP128260.1, from coordinate 1,586,311 downwards.
GGCCGGAGTACCGGATTTAACGACGGTTGGCCCAGCGCTGGCGCAACCATTCCAGGTCTTCGGGGCGGGTGACTTTCAGATTGTCCGCGCGGCCTTCGATCAGACGCGGAGCCAACCCGGCCCACTCCATCGCCGAGGCTTCGTCGGTGATAATCGCATCCGCCACCAGACTGTCCGCTAAAGCTCGATGCAAGGCACCGAGGCGGAACATCTGCGGCGTATAGGCTTGCCAGATCACGCTACGATCCACGGTTTCCACCACTCGACCATGCTTGTCGACCCGTTTCAGGGTGTCCTTCGCTGGTACGGCCAGCAAGCCGCCGACCGGATCGTTTGCCAGCTCAGCGAGCAATTTGTCGAGATCGTAACGGCTCAGATTGGGCCGTGCCGCATCATGGACCAGCACCCAGTCCTCGTCGTCGGCACCTTGGGCGTGCAGATGAAGCAAGGCATTGAGCACCGAGCCCGAACGTTCAGCGCCACCATCGACCCGTTGAATTCGCGGATCGCTGGCGCTGGCCAGGGTCGGCCAATAAGGATCATCGACAGCAAGACTGACCACCAACCCCTTGAGGCTCGGGTGATCAAGGAAACAGCCGAGGCTGTGTTCGAGAATTGTGCGCCCGCCCAGTTGCAGGTATTGCTTGGGACGGTCCGCGGCCATACGGGCACCGACGCCCGCGGCAGGAATCACGGCCCAGAAGGCCGGCAGGGAATCGATCATTGGGCCAACTGGTAAAGGGTTTCGCCGTCCTTGACCATGCCCAGTTCGTGACGAGCCCGCTCTTCAACGGTCTCCATGCCTTTCTTCAACTCGCTGACTTCAGCGTCCATCACCCGGTTGCGCTCCAGCAAGGCTTCGTTCTCGGCGTGTTGATCAGCAATCTGCTGATTCAGTTCGGCGACTTGCGCCAGACTGCCATTGCCCACCCACAGGCGGTACTGCAGACCGGCCAGCAGCAAGAGCAAAACGAGAAACAACCAGTAAGGACTGCGCATCGAATATCAGGTATCCAGTGAAAAAAGACAGCCACGCAAAAACTTTGAAGCATCTGATAGCACGAAGCCTGGAAAATCCAGGCTTGTGCATATAAGGCATCAGATTAGTGGCAAATCCATCGCTGTCACGACTTTTCCGACACAATCCGGTGTCTTTTTACCATCTACAACTTAACCGCGAAACTCGGAGCGACCGTTGTACTTGGCTTTGCCATTCAACTGCTCTTCGATACGCAGCAGTTGGTTGTACTTGGAAACGCGGTCGGAACGGCACAGCGAACCGGTCTTGATCTGGCCAGCCGAAGTACCCACGGCCAGGTCGGCAATGGTCGAATCTTCGGTTTCGCCCGAACGGTGCGAGATCACGGCGGTGTAACCGGCAGCCTTGGCCATCTGGATGGCTTCCAGGGTTTCGGTCAGGGTGCCGATCTGGTTGAACTTGATCAGGATCGAGTTGGCGATCTTTTTATCGATGCCTTCTTTCAGGATCTTGGTGTTGGTCACGAACAGGTCGTCACCTACCAGTTGGGTCTTCTCGCCGATCTTGTCGGTGAGGATTTTCCAGCCAGCCCAGTCGGACTCGTCCAGGCCGTCTTCGATCGAGATGATCGGGTAACGCTCGGTCAGACCTTTCAGGTAGTCGGCGAAACCTTCAGCGGTGAACACCTGGCCTTCGCCGGACAGGTTGTACTTGCCGTCTTCGAAGAATTCGCTGGCCGCGCAGTCCAGAGCCAGGGTCACGTCGGTGCCCAGCTTGTAACCGGCGTTGGCAACAGCTTCGGAGATCACTTTCAGTGCGTCTTCGTTGGAAGCCAGGTTCGGTGCGAAACCGCCTTCGTCACCGACAGCAGTGCTCAGGCCACGGGCCTTCAGCACAGCTTTCAGGTGATGGAAAATCTCGGTGCCCATGCGCAGACCTTCCGAGAAAGACTTGGCGCCAACCGGCTGAACCATGAATTCCTGGATGTCGACGTTGTTGTCGGCGTGTTCGCCACCGTTGATGATGTTCATCATCGGAACCGGCATCGAGTACACACCCGGGGTGCCGTTCAGGTTGGCGATGTGAGCGTACAGCGGCAGGTCCTGATCCTGTGCAGCCGCCTTGGCCGCAGCCAGGGACACGGCGAGGATGGCGTTGGCGCCCAGGGTCGCTTTGTTTTCAGTACCGTCCAGCTTGATCATCGCGTGATCCAGGGCTTTCTGGTCGCTTGGGTCGGTGCCCAGCAGCAGATCGCGGATCGGACCATTGATGTTGGCTACCGCCTTGAGCACGCCCTTGCCCAGGTAACGGCTCTTGTCGCCATCACGCAGCTCGAGCGCTTCACGCGAGCCAGTGGATGCACCGGACGGCGCGCAAGCGCTGCCGATGATGCCGTTGTCGAGAAGCACGTCCGCTTCCACGGTGGGATTGCCACGGGAGTCGAGAACTTCACGACCTTTGATGTCGACGATTTTTGCCATTGTTGTAAACACTCCAAAGTTGACGAAAACGACGCAGCTAGAGGAAATCTTTTGACCGTCGGCAAGTGGTGTGCAGCGGGCAGCTTGCAGACGACAACGCTCATACCCGAGGGCATGAGCGACAAATCGTGCGGTACTTTACCGGAGAATTGAGGTTTACGCGGTTTCTACCGTCGGAAAACTCTTCACCAGTTCGTCCAGGGCTTTGAGCTGGGCCAGGAATGGCTCCAGTTTGTCCAGACGCAAGGCGCAAGGGCCGTCGCATTTGGCGTTGTCCGGATCCGGGTGCGCTTCGAGGAACAGGCCCGCCAGCGACTGGCTCATGCCAGCCTTGGCCAGGTCGGTGACCTGGGCGCGGCGACCGCCGGCGGAGTCGGAACGACCGCCAGGCATTTGCAGCGAATGGGTCACGTCGAAGAATACCGGGTACTCGAACTGCTTCATGATGCCGAAGCCGAGCATGTCGACCACGAGGTTGTTGTAGCCGAAGCTCGAACCGCGCTCGCAGAGGATCAACTGATCGTTACCCGCTTCCACGCACTTGTTCAGGATGTGTTTCATTTCCTGAGGCGCGAGGAACTGGGCTTTCTTGATGTTGATGACAGCATTGGTCTTGGCCATCGCGACGACCAGATCAGTCTGACGCGACAGGAAGGCCGGCAGCTGGATGATGTCGCAGACCTCGGCGACGACCGCGGCCTGGTCAGGCTCGTGGACGTCGGTGATGATCGGCACGCCAAAGGCTTGTTTGATGTCCTGGAAGATGCGTATGCCCTCTTCCAGGCCAGGACCGCGATAGGAGGTCACAGAAGAACGGTTGGCCTTGTCGAAGCTGGCCTTGAACACGTACGGGATACCGAGTTTTTCGGTGACCTTCACGTACTCTTCGCAAACCTGCATGGCCATGTCACGGCTTTCCAGCACGTTCATGCCGCCGAACAGCACCATGGGTTTGTCGTTGGCAATCTCGATGTCGCCGACGCGGATGATCTTCTGTGCCATCGGGGTTACGCCTTCTTCTGGTGTTGAGCCAATGCCGCTTTGACGAAGCCGCTGAACAGCGGATGGCCATCGCGTGGCGTCGAGGTGAACTCAGGGTGGAACTGGCAAGCGACGAACCATGGATGATCCGGAGCTTCGACCACTTCAACCAGCGCAGCATCGGAAGAACGACCGGAAATCTTCAGGCCGGCCTCGATGATTTGCGGCAGCAGGTTGTTGTTCACTTCGTAACGGTGACGATGACGCTCGACAATCACATCCTTGCCGTAGCAGTCGTGCACCATGGAGCCGGCTTCGAGCAGGCATTCCTGAGCGCCGAGGCGCATGGTGCCGCCCAGGTCGGACGCTTCGGTACGGGTTTCGACTGCACCGGTGGCGTCTTCCCACTCGGTGATCAGGCCGACAACCGGATGGCCGCTGGCACGATCGAACTCGGTGGAGTTGGCGTCTTTCCAGCCCAGCACGTTACGGGCGAACTCGATGACCGCCACTTGCATGCCCAGGCAGATACCCAGGTATGGAACCTTGTTTTCGCGAGCGTATTGAACGGCAGTGATCTTGCCTTCCACGCCACGCAGACCGAAGCCGCCCGGTACGAGGATCGCGTCGACGCCTTCCAGCAGCGCGGTGCCCTGGTTCTCGATGTCTTCGGAATCGATGTAGCGCAGGTTGACCTTGGTACGGTTGGTGATGCCGGCGTGACTCATCGCTTCGATCAGCGACTTGTAGGCGTCCAGCAGTTCCATGTACTTGCCGACCATCGCGATGGTGACTTCGTGCTCCGGGTTCAGCTTGGCATCGACGACCTTTTCCCACTCGGACAGGTCGGCACCATTGCATTGCAGGCCGAAACGCTCGACGACGAAATCGTCCAGACCCTGAGCGTGCAGCACGGCCGGGATCTTGTAGATGGTGTCGACGTCTTCCAGGGAGATCACCGCACGCTCTTCAACGTTGGTGAACAGCGCGATCTTGCGACGCGACGACACATCCACCGGATGGTCGGAGCGGCAGATCAGCACGTCTGGCTGCAGACCGATCGAACGCAGCTCTTTTACCGAGTGCTGGGTCGGCTTGGTCTTGGTCTCGCCAGCGGTGGCGATGTACGGAACCAGGGTCAGGTGCATCAGCATCGCGCGCTTGGAACCGACTTCCACACGCAGTTGGCGGATGGCTTCGAGGAACGGTTGCGATTCGATGTCGCCAACGGTACCGCCGATTTCCACCAGGGCCACGTCGGCATCGCCGGCGCCCTTGATGATGCGACGCTTGATTTCGTCAGTGATGTGCGGAATCACCTGGATGGTTGCACCCAGGTAGTCACCACGGCGCTCTTTGCGCAGCACGTGTTCGTAGACACGACCGGTGGTGAAGTTGTTGTTCTGGGTCATGGTCGTGCGGATGAACCGCTCGTAGTGGCCCAGGTCCAGGTCGGTCTCGGCGCCGTCGTGGGTGACGAATACTTCACCGTGCTGGAACGGGCTCATGGTGCCCGGGTCGACGTTGATGTACGGATCCAGCTTCAGCATGGTGACCTTAAGCCCCCGCGCCTCCAGGATGGCCGCCAATGAAGCCGATGCAATGCCTTTCCCCAAAGAAGAAACAACACCGCCCGTGACGAATATGTAGCGCGTCATGAAAAACCCTAGAAGTCTGCGTTAAAGCGGTCCGAGCCGCCGGGGAAAGCGAAGGAAGGCCGAAGCCCCCGATCACCTGCATTAATCACAGTGCACCTTTCAAAAAAACCGCCGCGTTGGGACAGACCGGAAGTGAAAACACCGGTACGTTGCTCGCTACACATTTTTTGGAATCGCCCAGCAAAGACTGCTTGGTAATCGGCAACTCCTGCAATTCAGGCGAATCCACAGAAGTTGTATCAAGAAGGGAGCGTAGTCTACCGGAATGCCCCCTTCATCTCAAACCTTGATCTTCGTCCGAAGGCTGCCAATGCAATCGCCAGCCTTCCAGCGCATTGCCGTCGAGCCCCGGCAGGTTCGCCACGGCGAGCAATTCTTCACCGCGAAACAGCAGCGGCAATCTGCCACGCACGGAACCCGGCACCGCGCGCTCATTTAGCAGGCGCTTGAGATCGCGATGGCCGCGACCCGCCAGTTCCATCACCTCGCCGCCCTGCCGGTAGCGGATGTGCAGCGGCCCGGCGGGAGTCTGGCCGATGAACATGACACGTCCGTTATCGGGCAAGCGTAGCGCTGACGACAGGTCATGCCAGTCGCCGCTGACCACTGGTGCGCGTAGCCATTGTCCGCTGAGCCACCACAGGCGACCAGCGCTTCGGTGCAGCTCGCCATCCGCCAGACGCCAGATGGGTGAGGCATCGTTGCCGGCATCACGCAGGGCCGTCCAACCCGACCAATGGTCGGTATCCGGCAGTCGGGTCAGCGGCTCAAGCCAGTGACTGAGTGCATTGCGCTGGCGCGCATCGGACAACCCCGCGATGACCGCGAATTCCAGTGACGGCAATCCCGACCACTCGAACTTCCTGGATGAACTCGCTTGAGCCAGATCAATCTGCGCCAGCTCATCGAGCAAACCTTGCGCCTCACGCAAATGTGCCGCACTGCGGGCCATGCTGGCATGTGCCTGCGGCCAGCGACCGGTCAGCAGCGGCATGACCTGATGGCGCAGATAATTGCGCGAGAACTGTCGATCCTGATTCGACGGATCCTCGATCCAACGCAGACCATGGTCGTGCGCATAGGCCTCCAGCTCCGCCCGCGTGACGTCGAGCAACGGCCGAACCAGACAGCCCTGCCCCAGCGCTCGCGTGACCGGCATACCGGACAGCCCACGCACACCGGCGCCACGCAGCAGGCGGAACAACAGCGTTTCGGCCTGATCGTCGCGGTGCTGCCCGGTCAGCAACACATCATTGGTCTGGGTCGCCGCACTGAACGCTGCATAGCGCGAATCCCGCGCCGCCCGCTCCACACTCGCCCCCGGCTGCACCTGCACACGCACCACTTGCAATGGCACCGACAGCTCATCGCAGACAGCCTGACAATGCGCCGGCCATGCGTCAGCCACAGACTGGAGGCCGTGATGGACATGGATTGCGCTTAGCGCGGGAATAGATTGGGTTTTGGCGAGATTGGCCAGGAGGTGCAGCAGGACGGTGGAATCGAGGCCACCGGAAAAGGCGACGCGCCAATGGGAAGCACCGAGCCAGGGCTTGAGATTGCGCAGAAGCCTGGAAGGCAAATCAATCGAGGGCTGACCCATTTTTCTACCTTTTCACAAACCAAATGTGGGAGCGGGCTTGCTCGCGAACGCGGTGAAACAGCCAACACAGTCGTTGAATGTTACATCGCATTCGCGGGCAAGCCCGCTCCCACAGTGTTTTGTATCGATGGCCGAAACGGCTCGACTTAGAGACCGTAGCTCATCAGACGATCGTAACGACGCTTGAGCAGCGCTTCGTTGTCGAACTTCTTCAACATCGCCAGTTGCGAGCTCAACTCGGCGCGGATCGAGGCGGCGGCCGCAGCCGGATCACGGTGAGCGCCGCCCAGAGGCTCGCTGATCACCTTGTCGACAATGCCCAGGCCTTTCAGGCGCTCGGCAGTGATGCCCATCGCTTCAGCAGCATCCGGCGCCTTCTCTGCGGTTTTCCACAGAATCGAAGCGCAACCTTCCGGCGAGATCACCGCGTAGGTCGAGTACTGCAGCATGTTCAGCTGGTCGCACACGCCGATTGCCAGCGCACCGCCGGAACCGCCTTCACCAATCACGGTTGCGATGATCGGGGTTTTCAGGCGAGCCATGACACGCAGGTTCCAGGCGATCGCTTCGCTCTGGTTACGCTCTTCGGCGTCGATGCCAGGGTAGGCACCCGGGGTGTCGATGAAAGTCAGGATCGGCATCTTGAAACGCTCGGCCATTTCCATCAGGCGACAAGCCTTGCGGTAGCCTTCCGGACGCGGCATGCCGAAGTTGCGGCGTACCTTTTCACGCACTTCACGGCCCTTCTGGTGGCCGATCACCATCACTGGCTGGTCTTCCAGACGTGCCACGCCGCCCACAATGGCCGCGTCGTCGGAGAAGTGACGGTCACCGTGCAGTTCGTCGAACTCGGTGAAGATGTGGTCGATGTAGTCCAGGGTGTAAGGACGTTTCGGGTGACGTGCCAGACGTGCGATCTGCCAGCTGGTCAGCTTGCCGAAGATGTCCTCGGTCAGCGTCTTGCTCTTGTCCTGCAGGCGGGAGATCTCATCGCCGATATTCAGCGAATTGTCATTACCGACCAAGCGCAACTCTTCGATCTTGGCTTGCAGGTCGGCGATCGGCTGTTCGAAATCTAGAAAATTCGGGTTCATAGGCGTCCGTCTTGGGTCGTGTCCCAAGTGAGCTTGGGCCGGCCGGTTGTCTATTCGCGCCCTACCTTAAGGGAGAGGCGCGCTGAGGTCGAGATTAAAAATTCAGGTTGTGGGCAGGCGCTTTGATGGCACCTGCCGGTCAACGGTATTGGAGGAAGACGTTGTCTCGCCCGAACTGGTCACGCAGGGCTTGAATCAAGGCATCCGCCGGGTCGATCCGCCAGGTCTCGCCAAACTGCAGCAAGGTCTTCGCATCCGGGCTGGTGTATTCCATGGTGATCGGGCACGCCCCGCGATGACGCTTGAGCAAATCACCCAACCAGCGTAGCTGATCGCCTTTCAAATCCTGGGTCTGCAACTTCAGACGCAGGCTCTCGGCAAGATTGGTGCGCGCATCTTCCATGCTCATCACCCGCTTGACCCGAAGCCGCAGGCCACCGGAGAAGTCATCGTTGCTGACCTCACCTTCGACCACCACCATCGCATCGGTCTGCAGCAGCGATTGCGCGGAGTGGAACGCATCGGCAAACAGCGACGCCTCGATCCGCCCGGAGCGGTCGTCGAGGGTGATGAAGCCCATCTTGTCGCCCTTTTTGTTCTTCATCACCCGCAGGGCGATGATCATCCCCGCCACGGTCTGGGTATCCCGGGCCGGTTTCAGGTCGATGATGCGCTGACGGGCGAAACGGCGGATCTCACCTTCGTACTCGTCAATCGGGTGACCGGTCAGGTACAGGCCCAAGGTGTCTTTTTCACCTTTGAGCCGCTCCTTGAGGGTCAGTTCTTTCGCCTTGCGGTGGATCGCGTAAACGTCCGCGTCTTCCTCGACGAACAGCCCACCGAACAGGTCGGCGTGACCGCTGTCACGGGTGCGCGCGGTCTGCTCGGCCGACTTGATCGCCTCTTCCATCGCCGCCAGCAGCACGGCGCGGTTGCGGTCGATGTTGGCCTGATACGCCTTTTGCTCGTCGTGGAAGTACGGGCCGAGGCGATCCAGCGCGCCGCTGCGGATCAGACCGTCCAGCGTGCGCTTGTTGATGCGCTTGAGGTCGACCCGGGCGCAGAAGTCGAACAGATCCTTGAACGGACCGGCCTGACGGGCCTCGGTGATCGCTTCCACCGGGCCTTCGCCGACGCCTTTGATCGCGCCCAGGCCATACACGATGCGGCCTTCGTCGTTCACCGTGAACTTGAACTCCGAAGTGTTCACGTCCGGCGCGTCGAGGCGCAGCTTCATCGTGCGCACTTCCTCGATCAAGGTCACGACCTTGTCGGTGTTGTGCATATCCGCCGAGAGTACCGCGGCCATGAACGGCGCCGGGTAGTGGGCTTTCAGCCAGGCAGTCTGGTACGACACCAGGCCGTAGGCGGCGGAGTGGGATTTGTTGAAGCCGTAACCGGCGAATTTCTCTACCAGGTCGAAAATGTTACCGGCCAGGTCCGCGTCGATATTGTTCGACGCACAACCCTCAATGAAACCGCCGCGCTGCTTGGCCATTTCCTCGGGTTTCTTCTTACCCATCGCCCGGCGCAGCATGTCCGCACCACCGAGGGTATAACCGGCCATGACCTGGGCGATCTGCATCACCTGTTCCTGGTACAGGATGATGCCGTACGTCGGCGCCAGTACCGGCTGCAAACCTTCGTACTGGTAATCCGGGTGCGGATAAGCAAGTTCTGCGCGACCGTGCTTACGGTTGATGAAGTCATCCACCATGCCGGACTGCAGCGGGCCCGGACGGAACAGGGCCACCAGTGCGATCAAGTCTTCGAGGCAGTCGGGCTTGAGCTTTTTGATCAGCTCTTTCATGCCCCGGGATTCAAGCTGGAACACCGCCGTGGTTTCAGCTTTTTGCAGCAGCTGATAAGTCGGCTTGTCATCCAGCGGGATGAACGCGATGTCCAGCGGCGGTTCGTTGACCTTGGCGCGGTCGCGGTTGATGGTTTTCAGCGCCCAGTCGATGATCGTCAGGGTCCGCAGGCCGAGGAAGTCGAACTTCACCAGACCGGCCGCCTCCACATCGTCCTTGTCGAACTGGGTTACCAGGCCGTCGCCGGCCTCGTCGCAATAGATCGGCGAGAAGTCGGTCAGCTTGGTCGGCGCGATGACCACACCACCGGCGTGTTTACCGACGTTACGCACCACGCCTTCGAGCTTGCGCGCCATCTCCCAGATTTCCGCCGCTTCTTCATCGACCTTGATGAAGTCGCGCAGGATTTCTTCCTGCTCGTAGGCTTTTTCCAGGGTCATGCCGACTTCGAACGGGATCATCTTCGACAGGCGATCCGCCAGGCCGAACGACTTGCCCTGGGCCCGCGCCACGTCCCGCACCACAGCCTTGGCCGCCATGGAACCGAAGGTGATGATCTGGCTTACGGCGTTGCGGCCGTACTTTTCGGCCACGTAATCGATTACCCGGTCGCGGCCGTCCATGCAGAAGTCGACGTCGAAGTCGGGCATGGATACCCGTTCCGGGTTGAGGAAACGTTCGAACAGCAGGTCATATTCCAGCGGGTCGAGGTCGGTGATCTTCTGCACATAGGCCACCAGCGATCCGGCACCCGACCCCCGGCCAGGGCCTACCGGCACGCCGTTGTTCTTGGCCCACTGGATAAAGTCCATCACGATCAGGAAGTAACCGGGGAACCCCATCTGGATGATGATATCCAGCTCGAAATTCAGCCGGTCGACATAGACCTGACGCTTGGCCTCGTAGTCCTCGGTGGTGTCCTTGGGCAGCAGCACGCTGAGGCGGTCTTCCAGACCATCGAACGACACCTTGCGGAAATACTCGTCGATGGTCATGCCATCGGGAATCGGATAGTCGGGCAGGAAGTGCTTGCCCAGCTTCACGTCGATGTTGCAGCGCTTGGCGATCTCGACGGTGTTTTCCACCGCATCCGGCAAGTCGCTGAACAACTCGGCCATTTCCTCGGCGCTTTTCAGGTACTGCTGATCGCTGTAGTTCTTCGAACGCCGCGGGTCGTCGAGGGCGCGGCCCTCACCGATGCAGACGCGGGTTTCGTGAGCGGCGAAGTCTTCCTGCTTGATGAAGCGCACATCGTTGGTGGCAACCAGCGGCGCACCGAGCTTGTCGGCCAGGGCCACCGCGCCGTGCAGTTGCTCTTCGTCGTTCGGACGGTTGGTGCGCTGGACTTCCAGATAGAAACGATCCGGGAACACCGCCATCCATTCACGCGCCAGGGTTTCGGCTTCAGCGGGGTTGCCGCCGATCATGGCCATGCCGATCTCGCCTTCTTTGGCGGCGGACAGCATGATCAGGCCTTCGTTGGCCTCGGCGACCCATTCACGCTCGATGATGATCATGCCGTTACGCTGACCTTCGATGAAGCCACGGGAAATCAGCTCGGTCAGGTTGCGGTAGCCCTGGGCATTCATGACCAGCAGGCTGAGGCGGCTCAGCGGACCATCGGGGTCCTTGTTCGACAGCCACAGGTCGGCGCCGCAGATCGGCTTGATCCCCGCGCCCATGGTGTTTTTATAGAATTTGACCAGCGAACACATGTTGTTCTGGTCGGTCACCGCAACGGCCGGCATGCCCATGCCGGTCAGGGCCTTGACCAGCGGCTTGATCCGCACCAGCCCGTCGACCAGGGAGTATTCAGTGTGCAGGCGTAGATGAACGAATGAAGCCGGCATAGTGATCCTGTCCAGTTACATAGAGACAACAAGGCCCGGATTGTACCGGGCCCCGAACAAAACATCAGCCTTGCCGCTAAACCGGCGTCAGGCTTTCCATCGCTTCATAAGCCTGCCGAACCGGGGCAAAAGAACGCCGGTGAATCGGCGTCGGCCCCAGGCGCACCAGCGCTTCCAGATGAACGGGCGTCGGGTAGCCTTTGTGGCCGCCGATGCCGTAACCCGGGTAGATCAATTCGAACGCCGCCATCTCGCGGTCGCGGCTGACCTTGGCCAGAATCGAGGCTGCTGCAATCGCTGGAACCTTGCTGTCGCCCTTGACCACCGCTTCGGAACGCATCGGCAGTTTCGGGCAGCGGTTGCCGTCGATCATCGCCAGTTTCGGCTGGATGTGCAGGCCAGCGACAGCGCGCTGCATCGCCAGCATGGTGGCGTGAAGGATGTTCAGCTCGTCGATCTCTTCGACTTCGGCGCGGGCGATGCACCAGCTGAGCGCCTTCTCGCAGATTTCGTCGTAGAGCTTTTCGCGCTTGGCTTCAGTCAGCTTTTTCGAATCGTTGAGGCCGAGAATCGGGCGGTTTGGATCGAGGATCACCGCTGCGGTGACGACCGCGCCGCACAACGGGCCGCGACCGACTTCATCGACGCCGGCCACCAGTTCTTCAACTTCGGCGACCAGGGTGAAATCCAGGCCCATCTGCATGCTTGTCTTGCTCATCGTGTTTGCCCGATCAGGTTCAGAACGGCGTCAGCCGCCTGATTGGAAGCGTCCAAGCGCAGAGTGCGATGGATCTCGTCGAAGCCGCGGGTCTGCTCTTCACCACCGTCGATCAACGGCGACAAGGTCTGGGCAAGAGCCTCGACAGTCGCATCATCCTGCAACAACTCCGGGACCAGCAGTCGCTGGGCAAGCAGGTTCGGCAGGGAGACGTAAGGGCTCTTGACCATGCGCTTGAGAATCCAGAACGTCAGCGGCGCAAGACGGTACGCCACGACCATCGGACGCTTGTACAGCAGCGCTTCCAGCGTTGCAGTACCGGACGCAATCAGAACCGCGTTGCAAGCCGCCAGCGCCAGATGCGATTTGCCATCGAGCAAGGTCACCGGCAGGTCGCGGCCGGCCAGCAGCTCTTCGAGCTGGGCACGACGCTCGGGGTTGGCGCACGGTATGACGAAACGCACCCCCGGACGCATGGCACGCAGGCGCTGGGCGGTATCAAGGAACAGCGCACCCAGACGACTGACTTCGCCGCCGCGGCTGCCGGGCATCAAAGCCACCAGCGGGCCGTCCGGCAGACCGAGTTCGGCCCGCGCAGCAGAGCGATCGGCCTCCAGTGGAATGGTGTCGGCCAGCGTATGGCCGACGAACCGCACCGGCACGCCCTTCTCTTCGTAGAATCTGGCTTCGAACGGCAGGAGCGTGAGCATCAGGTCGCAGCCCTCGCGGATCTTCAGGACCCGCTTCTGCCGCCACGCCCACACCGAAGGGCTGACGTAGTGCACGGTCTTGATTCCGGCCTGACGCAGCTTGAGTTCGATATTGAGGTTGAAGTCCGGTGCGTCGATGCCGATGAATACATCCGGCTTTTCAGCGATAAGCGTGGCGATCAGGTCCTTGCGACGCTTAAGCAATTCACGCAAGCGTCCCAGGACTTCCACCAGCCCCATCACCGACAGACGCTCCATCGGAAAATACGAGGTCAGGCCTTCGGCCTGCATCAGCGGACCGCCGACACCAATGAACTCCACCGCAGGATGCTGTGCCTTGAGGGCGCGCATCAGACCGGCGCCCAGAATGTCACCGGAAGCCTCCCCCGCCACCAGCGCAATACGCAGATTGGCCATGGTCAGCGGGTGATGCCGCGGGTCGACGACTGGATGGAGTCACGGAATATCGCGACTTCCGGGAACTGTGCGGACGGCTCGGCCAGTTCGGCCAGCGCCTGTTCGACGGTCAGCCCCTGGCGATACACCGTCTTGTACGCACGGCGCAGAGCGTGAATGGCGTCTTCGCTGAAACCGCGACGGCGCATGCCCTCGAAGTTCATGCTGCGCGCTTCGGCCGGGTTGCCGAATACGGTAACGAACGCCGGAACGTCCTTACCAATGGCCGTGCCCATGCCGGAAAAGCTGTGGGCGCCAATGTGGCAATACTGATGCACCAGGGTGAAACCGGACAGGATCGCCCAGTCATCAACGTGCACATGGCCGGCCAGCGCGGTGTTGTTGACCAGGATGCAGTGGTTGCCGATGACGCTGTCATGTCCGATGTGGGCATAGGCCATGATCAGGTTGTGATCACCCAGGGTCGTTTCGGAACGATCCTGAACGGTGCCACGGTGAATCGTCACGCCTTCGCGGATGACGTTGTGGTCACCGATCACCAGGCGAGTTTCTTCGCCCTTGTATTTCAGATCCGGCGTGTCTTCGCCTACCGAGGAAAACTGGTAGATGCGATTGTGCTTGCCGATACGGGTCGGACCTTTGAGGATCACGTGTGGCCCGATGACCGTACCCTCGCCGATTTCCACACCTGCACCGATGATCGACCACGGGCCGACCTCGACGCCATCAGCCATGACGGCCGACGGATCGATGATTGCGCGAGGGTCAATCAAACTCATAGCTTGCGTTCCGCACAGATGATTTCAGCCGAGCAGACCGGTTTGCCATCGACCGAAGCCTGGCATTCGAACTTCCAGATCTGACGCTTGCAGCTGATGAACTTGGCTTCGAGGATCAACTGATCACCCGGCAGCACTGGCTGGCGGAAGCGCAGCTTGTCGGAGCCGACGAAGTAGTAAAGGGTGCCGTCGGCCGGTTTCACGTCAAGCATCTTGAAACCGAGGATCCCGGCAGCCTGAGCCATGGCTTCGATGATCAGCACGCCCGGCATGATCGGATGCGCAGGGAAGTGACCATTGAAGAACGGTTCGTTGATGCTGACATTCTTGTAGGCGCGAATGCGCTTGCCTTCCGTATCCAGCTCCACTACCCGGTCCACCAGCAGGAACGGGTAACGGTGAGGCAGGTATTCGCGAATCTCGTTGATGTCCATCATTTCGGGGGGAAGCCTATGTAAAGATTGGGAGCGCGACTGACGCGCACTCCTCTAGCAAATCAAGGAGGCAGTCCAGAGGATGTGCACACTTGATATGGAAATGGTATCAGCCTTCAGATGAAGCATTACCGTCGGGGGTCACTTCCCCGGACCGCTTTTCCAGCTGTTTCAAACGTCGCGCGATGTCATCGAGCTGACGAATACGGGCCGCGCTTTTGCGCCATTCGGCCGCAGGTTGCATAGCTGTACCGGAAGAATAGGCACCCGGCTCGGTTATCGAGTGGGTCACCATGGTCATCCCGGTCAGGAATACGTTGTCGCAAATATCGATGTGCCCTACCAGGCCAACGCCGCCGGCAAGCATGCAGTGCTTGCCGATCTTGGTGCTGCCGGAAATGCCCACGCACGCTGCCATGGCGGTGTGATCACCGACCTGCACGTTGTGGGCGATCTGAATCTGGTTGTCGAGCTTCACGCCGTTGCCAATCACGGTATCGGCCAGCGCACCGCGGTCAATGGCGGTATTCACGCCGATCTCCACATCGTCGCCGATGGTCACGCCACCGATCTGGGCGATCTTCTGCCAGATGCCCTTCTCATTGGCAAAGCCGAAGCCTTCACCGCCGAGCACGGCACCGGACTGGATCACCACGCGTTTGCCGATCCGAACATCGTGATACAGCGTGACGCGCGGGGCCAGCCAGCCGCCCTCGCCGATTTCGCTGCGCGCACCGATGACGCAATGTGCGCCGAGCGTCACGTCTGCGCCGATTCGCGCACCGGACTCGATCACCACAAAGGGACCGATGCTGGCGCTCGGATCGACCACGGCATCCTCGGCAATCACGGCAGTCGGATGGACTCCGGCAACGGCCTTGGGTTTCGGATCGAACAGATGGGAAATGCGTGCGTAAGCCAGGTAAGGGTCCGGCACCACCAGCGCATCACCGGCATAACTTTCGGCGTCGGCAGCCTTGAGCAACAGGGCTGCGGCTTGCGAGTTAGCCAGGTATTTACGGTATTGGGGGTTTGCCAGAAAGCTCAACTGAGCTGGGCCAGCCTCCTGCAAGGTGGCTAGCCCAGTAATTTGCTTCTCGGGGTCGCCACTCAGGGTGGCGCCGAGGAACTCGGCCAACTGGCCGAGCTTGATGGTCACGGTCATGGGTTACTTCAGCTGATTCATGCGCTCGATAACCTGGCGCGTGATGTCGTACTGAGGTTTGACATCAATGACTGCGCCACGCTCGAACACCAGGTCAAAACCACCTTTCTTGATGACTTCTTCCACTGCGCTATCCAGTTTCGGCTTCAGTTGCTTGAGCATTTCGCGGTCAGCAACGGCCTTGGCTTCGTTCAGTTCCTTGGACTGGAACTGGAAGTCACGAGCCTTTTGCTTGAATTCAAGCTCCAGACGCTCGCGCTCGCCTTGCTGCATTTTGTCGCCACCGGCCATCAGACGATCCTGAATGCCCTTGGCGCTGCTTTCCAGGGTCTTGAGCTTGGTCAGTTGCGGGCCGAATTTCTTCTCGGCATCCACGGCGTATTTCTTGGCCGCGTCGGATTCCAGCAGAGCCATCTGATAGTTCAGAACGGCGATTTTCATGTCGGCAAATGCCGGGCCTGCCACCAGTACGGAGGCCAGGAGAACCAATTGAGTCAACTTACGCACGATGCACTCCTACAAAATCCATTGTCGTTATCTTGGGTCAGGCGCTTAGAACGTCTGGCCGAGGGAGAATTGGAACACTTGAGTTTCAGCGTCATCCGGTTTCTTGATCGGCATCGCCAGTGCAAAACTCAGCGGGCCCAGTGCGGTGACCCAGGTCACACCGACACCGACGGAGCTGGCCATGTTGCTGAGGCTGATGTCGTTGCACTGAGTGGCAGAAGTCGAACCGACAGTCGCGTTGGTAGTCTTCTCGCACTTGGAGTCAAATACGTTACCCACATCCCAGAATACCGAAGTACGCAGGGAACGCTGATCCTTGACGAATGGCAGCGGGAACAACACCTCGACACCACCCTGGATCAACACGTTGCCACCGAACGGCAGCGGATCCTGATCCGGGTCGGCAAGCGTACCGGCGTTACCGGTTACAGCCTGACCACGACTTGGGGTACTGCGAGGACCCAGCGTGCTGTCTTTAAAGCCGCGAACCGAGTTGAAACCACCAGCATAGTAGTTTTCATAGAACGGCAAGCCATCGGTCGAACCGTAACCGTCGCCATAGCCCAGCTCGGTGTGCAGGCGCATGGTGTAGTTCTCGCTCAAAGGCTGGAACAACTGGCCACGGTAATCGAGCTTGAAGAACGACAGGTCACTGCCCGGAATGGTGGTTTCCAGGGTCAGGCTCTGGGAACGACCACGGGTTGGCAGAACACCTTTGTTCAGGGTCGACTCGGACCAGCCGGCCGAAGCCTTGAAGTTCAGGTAGTT
The DNA here is from genome assembly GCF_030344995.1 of Pseudomonas fluorescens. Lineage (GTDB taxonomy): Bacteria > Pseudomonadota > Gammaproteobacteria > Pseudomonadales > Pseudomonadaceae > Aquipseudomonas > Aquipseudomonas fluorescens_BF. The sequence goes on along the minus strand of NZ_CP128260.1, from coordinate 1,569,356 downwards.
GTCACCTTCACGCTTAACGAAGTCGAAAATCTCGTCAACGGTGTACTGACCGGTCTTGATCTTGTCCTGCTGAGCGGACAGACCAAAGGTCAGACGCGAAGTCTCGCTGATCGGGTAGCCAACGTTCACGCCGGCGCCCAGGCTGTCTACCGCATAGCTCGCTACGTCGACGTCGAGGTCTTTGTAGTCGGTGGTGCGGTAGAACGCGTTGTAACCCAGGCTCACACCATCGGCGGTCCAGTAGGGGTCAACGTAGCCGAAGTTGTAGCGGCTCTGGTATTCGCTGCGGGTCAGGCCGACGCTGACGCGGTTACCGGTACCGAGGAAGTTGTTCTGGGTGATCGAACCACCAAGGATCAGACCGGCGCTCTGGGCGAAACCGACACTGGCGGTGATCGAACCGGAAGCCTGCTCTTCAACGCTGTAGTTCACGTCAACCTGGTCATCGACACCTGGCACGGCCGGGGTCTCGACGTTGACTTCCTTAAAGAAGCCCAAGCGCTCCAGACGGGTCTTGGACTGGTCGATCAGGTAGGTCGAAGCCCAGCCGCCTTCCATCTGACGCATTTCACGACGCAGCACCTCGTCCTCGGACTTGGTGTTGCCACGGAAGTTGATGCGGTTTACGTAGGCACGCTTGCCCGGATCGACAGCAAACAGGATATCGACGGTGTGATCTTCGTCGTGTGGCTGTGGCACACCGTTGACGTTGGCGAAGGTGTAACCCTCGTTACCCAGACGGCGGGTGATCAGTTCGGATGTGGTGGTCATCAGCTTGCGCGAGAACACCTGGCCTTTCTGCACCAGCAACAGCGACTTGACCTGGTCTTCAGGGACTTTCAGGTCACCGCTGAGTTTGACGTCACGAACGGTGTACTTTTCGCCTTCGTTAACGTTGACGGTGATGTAGACGTGCTTCTTGTCCGGGGTGATGGACACCTGGGTCGAAGCGATATCCATGTTGATATAGCCGCGGTCCAGGTAGTAGGAACGCAGACGCTCCAGGTCACCGGACAGTTTTTCACGGGCGTACTTGTCGTCGTTCTTGAAGAACGACAGCCAGTTGGTGGTCTTCAGTTCGAACAGGTCGGTCAGGTCTTCTTCGGGGAAGACCGTGTTGCCTACCACGTTGATGTGCTGAATGGCGGCGACGGTGCCTTCGTTGATCTTCACTTTCAGGCCGACACGGTTGCGCGGCTGCGAGACCACTTCGGTATCGACGGTAGCCGAGTAACGACCTTGCGCAACGTATTGACGTTGCAGCTCGTTACGCACGCCTTCGAGGGTCGCGCGCTGGAAGATCTCGCCTTCGGCCAGACCGGATTGCTTGAGGCCCTTCATCAGGTCTTCGGTGGAGATCGCCTTGTTGCCTTCGATCTCGATGCTGGCGACCGAGGGACGCTCGACGACAGTGATCACCAGAACGTTGCCTTCGCGGCCCAGCTGGATATCTTGAAAGAAACCGGTTTTGAACAACGCACGAGTGGATTCCACCAGGCGACGATCATCCGCCTGCTCGCCGACGTTCAACGGCAAGGCACCAAAGACGCTACCCGCGGAGACCCGCTGGAGGCCATTGACGCGAATATCAGAGATAGTGAAGGACTCGGCGTGAACTTCGGCGATCATCAATACGGTGAGAACCGCAGTTAGCAGCAGACGTTTCATGAAGTCCTTTCTTATTCCAACTGGCAATAAACAAACTGCCGCAAAATGCGGCAGATTCGCAATTCAGCGAAGCGTTACAGTCGACCCAGATCGTTGACCAGAGCAAGCAACATCACTCCGACCACCAAGCTGATACCGATCTGTATCCCCCAACCTTGCACCCGATCCGACAAGGGACGACCACGCGCCCACTCGATCAGATAAAACAACAAATGCCCCCCATCCAGTACAGGAATGGGCAGCAAATTCAGAACCCCCAGGCTAATACTCAGATAAGCAAGGAAATTCAGGAAATCAGCGACGCCCGACTGGGCAGAAGCGCCCGCCACTTTAGCAATGGTTATCGGTCCACTCAAGTTTTTTACCGAGAGCTCGCCGAAGAGCATTTTCTTCAGTGAATCCAGCGTCAGGACGCTCATGGTCCAGGTACGACGGGCACCCTCGCCAATCGCTGCCAAAGGCCCGTAACTGACCTCGCGGATCATCTCCGGCGGCCAGTCGACAGCCTTCACGCCCGCCCCCAAGTAGCCGCTTGGCGACTTTTTCTCGCCACGTGCGGCCAGCGTCACAGGGACGTCGATTTGAACACTGTCGCGCTCGACGCGCAGCACGATTTTGGTATCTGGACGCGTACGAACGGTGTCGACCACCTGCTGCCAGTCATCCAGCGCCTTGCCATCGAGCGTCAGCAGACGATCACCGGTTTTCAGTCCAGCCGCCTGAGCCGGGCCTTTCGGATCGAGCTCGGCCAGCACCGGCGGCAATGCCGGGCGCCAAGGGCGAATACCGAGAGAGCGAATAGGATCCGGCTCGTCAGCCCCCTTGAGCCATTTATCGAGTGCCAGCACACGAGGCGAATCCACCGTGGAACCCTGATCGCGTACCAGCAATTGCAGAGAACCGCTCTCCCCCAGTCGGCGCACCAATTGCAGATTGACCGCAGCCCAACCCGAGGTCGGCTCACCGTCGATCGCGACGATTTCCTGACCGGCGTTCAGTCCGGCCGTTGCGGCGATGCTGCCGGGCTCCACCGAACCGATGACCGGGCGAATCTGCTCGCTTCCGAGCATGGCCAGCACCCAGAAGAACACCAGCGCGAGCAGGAAGTTGGCCACAGGACCGGCCGCGACGATGGCGATGCGCTGACGAACAGACTTGCGATTGAATGACTGATGAAGCTGATCGGCCGGCACTTCGCCTTCGCGCTCATCGAGCATCTTGACGTAGCCACCCAGTGGAATAGCTGCAACCACGAACTCGGTGCCCTGCTTGTCATGCCAGCGCAGCAGCGGCATGCCGAAGCCCACGGAGAAACGCAGAACCTTGACACCACAGCGACGCGCGACCCAGAAATGGCCGAATTCGTGAAAGGTGACCAGCACACCCAGAGCGATCAGGGTGCCGGCAATCATATAGAGCGCGCTCATCTACTTTCTCCGCAATCCTGTCCAGTGCCGCGTGAAGCCATGTGTTGCAAGACCTATCGGCCGTGACGATTCAACCACTGCCCGGCCAATGCCCGGGCAGTCGCGTCCGCGGTAAACACCGCATCGAGATCGTTCAACGCCACCACAGGCTCGAGATTCAAGACTTCCTCGATGATACTCGCGATTTCCAGGTAGCGAACCCGTCCGTCGAGAAACGCGGCAACTGCCACTTCATTTGCCGCATTGAGCATGGCCGGGGCACTGTTTCCCGCCTCGGCAGCCTGCCGCGCCAGACGCAGGCACGGAAAGCGCTCTTCGTCGGGGGCTTCGAAATCCAGGCGTGCAACAGCGAAAAGATCCAGCGGCGCCACGCCCGAGTCAATCCGCTCAGGCCAGGCCAGGGCGTTGGCAATCGGGGTGCGCATGTCGGGATTGCCCAACTGCGCCAGCACAGAGCCGTCGACATAATCGACCAGCGAATGAATCACGCTCTGCGGATGAATCACCACCTCGACTTGCGAAGGCTTGGCATCGAACAACCAGCAAGCCTCGATCAGCTCGAGCCCCTTGTTCATCATGCTGGCTGAATCCACAGAGATCTTGCGACCCATCGACCAGTTCGGGTGCGCACACGCCTGATCGGGTGAAACATGCGCCAGCTCGGCCATCGGCGTCTGCCGGAAAGGGCCACCAGAAGCTGTCAGCAAAATCCGACGGACTCCCACATTACTCAGCCCGCGAGCAAAGTCCTGCGGCATGCACTGGAAAATCGCGTTGTGCTCGCTATCGATCGGCAACAGGACCGAACCGCTCTTGCGCACCGCCTGCATGAACAAGGCGCCGGACATGACCAGCGCTTCCTTGTTGGCCAGAAGAATCTTTTTGCCCGCCTCGACAGCCGCGAGGGTCGGACGCAGACCGGCGGCGCCGACGATGGCGGCCATGACAGCATCCACCTCGGGCGCAGCAGCGACCTGACACAAGCCTTCCTCACCGACCAGCACCTGCGTCGAAAGGCCTGCCGCACGCAAATCGTCCTGCAGGTTGCGAGCAGCGCCGGCTTCCGGCACCACTGCATATTTCGGGAGATGGCGAACACACAGGGCAAACAGTTCGCTCAGACGGGTAAAACCGCTCAGGGCGAAAGCCTGATAACGCTCCGGATGCCGGGCGATGACATCCAGGGTGCTCAGACCAATCGAACCGGTCGCGCCCAGGACGGTAATCTGCTGCGGGCGACTCACGACGCCGCCATCCACAGCAGCACCGCGAACACCGGGATCGCCGCCGTCAGGCTATCGATGCGATCCAGTACGCCACCGTGACCAGGCAGCAGATTACTGCTGTCCTTGATGCCGGACTGGCGCTTGAACATGCTTTCGGTCAGGTCGCCCACCACCGAGATGAAGACGATCACCGCAGCACCGATCAAACCCTTGAACAGTTGCGCTACCGTCCAGTCACGGAACAGAGCGACCAGCGTGGTGATGACCAGGCTCAGCGCCAGACCGCCATACACGCCTTCCCAGCTTTTGCCGGGACTGACTTGCGGCGCCAGCTTGCGCTTGCCGAACGCACGACCGGAGAAATACGCCCCGATGTCAGCGCCCCAGACCAGCACCATCACCGCCATGATCAACCAGTTGCCGAGCGGGTATTGCTTGATCTGCACCAGCCCTTGCCAGGCGGGCAACAGAATCAGCAGACCGATCACCAGCTTGGCGGCGGCGCTGGACCAATGCTCGCTGGAACGCGGATAAGTCAGCACCAGCCAGGTCGCCAACGCCCACCAGATCACCGAGGCGCCCAGCACCCACGGCGCCAGCCCCGGCAGGATGTACATGACGAACAGCATCAGCGCGACCACCGCCGCGTAGCCGACACGAAATGCCTGCGCGGTGAAGCCGGCCAGACGCGCCCATTCCCAGGCGCCCAGGCTCACGACCAGACCGATGAACAGGGCAAAACCGGAACCTTCGAGCAGGAAAAACCCGCCCAGGGCAATCGGCAGCAGAATCAGTGCAGTAATGATGCGTTGTTTAAGCATTAAACCCGGGCTCCAGCTTCGACCTGCTCGCTCGTTTTACCGAAACGACGCTGGCGCGAAGCGAAATCGGCCAGCGCATTGCGCATGGCTTCGTGTTTGAAGTCCGGCCAGAACAGGTCGGAGAAGTACAACTCGGCGTAAGCCAGTTGCCACAGGAGGAAGTTGCTGATGCGGTGCTCGCCACCGGTGCGGATGCACAAGTCGGGCAACGGCAGATCACCGGTGACCAGACAGGTCTGCAGCAGATCCGGCGTGATGTCTTCCGGCCGCAGATGACCGGCCTGAACCTCACGTGCCAGACGCTGCGCCGCTTGCGCAATATCCCACTGACCGCCGTAGTTGGCGGCGATCTGCAGGATGAAACGATTGGCGCCGGCGGTCATCGCTTCGGCTTCACGCATGGCGGCCTGAAGCTCCGGATGGAATCGCGTGCGGTCACCGATAATGCGCAGACTGATGTTGTTGTCGTTCAGGCGCTTGGCCTCACGACGCAGCGCCTTGAAGAACAGATCCATCAAGGCGCTGACCTCATCGGCCGGGCGCTGCCAGTTTTCACTGGAAAAGGCGAACAGGGTGAGAACCTCGACCTTGGCCTCGGCACACACCTCGATCACCGCCCGCACAGCGTCCACGCCCGCTTTATGCCCGGCGACACCCGGCATAAAGCGTTTTTTTGCCCAGCGATTATTGCCATCCATGATGATCGCGACATGGCGCGGCACCGCGGACGGCGCAGTCTGCTTGGTCTTGTCCATTAAAAACTCGACCCTTAAACGGCCATCAGATCCGCTTCTTTTTCCTTGGTAGCCGCGTCGATATCCGCTTCAGCCTTGTCGGTCAGTTTCTGGATATCAGCCGCTGCACGGCGCTCTTCGTCTTCGCTGATTTCCTTGTCCTTGACCAGCTTCTTCAGATCGCCGAGCGCATCGCGACGAATGTTGCGTACCGCGACACGAGCATCTTCAGCGGCAGCACGGGCCTGCTTGGTGAAGCCCTTGCGGGTTTCTTCAGTCAGCGCCGGCATGGAAACCAGCAGCAGCTCACCCAGGTTGGTCGGGTTCAGGTTCAGGCCGGCATTCATGATTGCCTTGTCGACTGCCGTGAGCATGTTGCGCTCGAAAGGCACGACCTGCAGGGTACGGGAGTCTTTCACCGTGACGTTGGCAACACCGCTCAAAGGGGTATCAGCGCCGTAGTAAGGAACCATCACGCTACCCAGAATACTCGGGTGAGCCTTACCGGTACGAATCTGGCCGAATGCATGGCTCAGCGACTCGATCGACTTTTTCATGCGCTCTTGAGCGTCTTTCTTGATTTCGTTGATCATTGTTGGACTTCCTCGATCAGAGTGCCTTCAGCGCCACCATGCACGATGTTCAGCAGGGCGCCCGGCTTGTTCATGTTAAATACGCGCAGCGGCATCTTGTGATCGCGGCACAGGCAGATAGCCGTCAGATCCATTACACCCAGCTTGCGATCCAGCACTTCATCGTATGTCAGATGATCGAACTTCTCGGCATGCGGGTCTTTGAACGGGTCAGCGGTGTAGACGCCATCGACCTTGGTCGCCTTGAGCACGACGTCTGCGTCGATTTCAATGGCTCGCAGGCAGGCTGCCGAATCCGTGGTAAAGAACGGATTGCCGGTACCGGCCGCGAAGATCACCACGTCCTTGGAGTTCAGGTGGCGCATGGCCTTGCGACGGTCATAGTGATCGGTCACACCGACCATGGAAATGGCCGACATCACGATGGCCGAGATATTGGCACGTTCCAGCGCATCGCGCATGGCCAGGGCGTTCATCACAGTGGCCAGCATGCCCATGTGGTCACCCGTGACCCGATCCATGCCGGCCTTGCTCAGCGCTTCACCGCGGAACAGGTTGCCACCGCCAATCACCAGACCGACCTGAACGCCGATACCGACCAGCTGGCCGACTTCCAGCGCCATGCGATCCAGCACTTTCGGATCGATCCCGAACTCTTCCGAGCCCATCAGGGCCTCGCCGCTAAGCTTGAGTAGAATGCGTTTATAGCGAGCCTGATAACCACTGCCCTGCTGAGCCATTGCGAATCTCTCCTGCGGCGTATTTTAAAAATTCTTTGCGAGCTGTTTACAGCTGGCGTTCACTCTAGCTTGGCGCTGCTTCAGCGCCATCGGAACATGGCTTTGTAAGTCAGTTCCAAGGGGAAACCAATTAAAAATTGGTAACCCTATCTGAAAAGAGGCTGCGCGCGTGAGCGGGCAGCCTCTTTCGGGCGACAGTTGAAAAACCGTCTTACTGCTTGGCGGCAGCCACTTGAGCGGCAACTTCGGCAGCGAAGTCATCAACTGGCTTCTCGATGCCTTCGCCTACTTTGAAGTAGGTGAAGGAAACGATTTCGGCACCGGCTTTCTTGGCCAGCTCGCCGACCTTGACTTCCGGGTTCATGACAAAGGCCTGCTCTTTCAGCGAGGCTTCTGCTTTGAACTTGGTGATACGACCGTTGATCATGTTCTCAACGATGTTTTCCGGCTTGCCAGCGATCTTGTCGGCATTCAACTGCAGGAATACGTTCTTCTCGCGCTCGATGGCCTCGGCGGAGATTTCCGACGCGTCCAGGAACTCCGGGTTCGAAGCTGCAACGTGCATGGCGATGTTCTTGGCCAGGTCGACGTCGCCGCCTTTCAGAACAACCACTGCACCGATCTTGTTGCCGTGCAGGTAAGCACCTACAACGTCACCCTCAACACGCACCAGACGACGGATGTTGACGTTTTCGCCACACTTGGCAACCAGGGCTTCACGAGCAGCTTCACGCGAAGCGATCAACGGAGCCGCGTCGGTCAGCTTCTGAGCGAAGGCTTCTTCGAGGCTTTCGCTGACGAAGTTCTTGAAGTCGTCCTGCAGAGCCAGGAAGTCGGTCTGCGAGTTCACTTCCAGCAGAACGGCGGACTTGCCGTCAGCCTTGACGGCGATAGCGCCTTCAGCGGCAACGTTGCCGGCTTTCTTGGCAGCCTTGATCGCGCCCGAAGCACGCATGTCATCAATGGCTTTTTCGATGTCGCCGCCAGCCTTTTCCAGGGCTTTCTTGCAGTCCATCATGCCTTCGCCGGTACGCTCGCGCAGTTCTTTGACCAACGCTGCAGTAATTGCTGCCATTTTCAAATTCCTCTTGGATAGGTTTTCAACCATTCCACCCGATCGAACGGGCGTTCAATTCTTCCCGAGCCACCTTGTAGCCGCTGCACGTTACAGATGCTGTAGCTGCGCTGCCGACAAATGGTTTTCGAGGTGGCAAAAAGGGGGCCAAGCCCCCTTTTTGCTTACTGAGTCAACGCCAGGGCGTCAATTACTCAGCTGCAGCCTGAGTTTCTTCAGCTGCGAATTCTACAGTACCGCCAGCAACGTTGTTGCGACCGCGGATGACTGCGTCAGCCATCGAACCCATGTACAGCTGGATAGCGCGGATTGCGTCATCGTTGCCTGGGATGATGTAGTCAACGCCTTCCGGGCTGCTGTTGGTATCGACAACGCCGATGACCGGGATGCCCAGCTTGTTGGCTTCGGTGATCGCGATGCGCTCGTGGTCAACGTCGATCACGAACAGTGCGTCTGGCAGACCGCCCATGTCCTTGATGCCGCCCAGGGAGCGATCCAGCTTCTCAAGATCGCGAGTGCGCATCAGCGCTTCTTTCTTGGTCAGCTTGGCGAAAGTACCGTCTTCGGCTTGTACTTCAAGGTCACGCAGACGCTTGATGGAAGCACGGATGGTCTTGAAGTTGGTCAGCATGCCGCCCAACCAGCGGTGATCGACGTACGGCGAACCGCAACGTGCTGCTTCTTCAGCAACGATCTTGCCAGCGGAACGCTTGGTGCCGACGAACAGAATCTTGTTTTTGCCCTGGGCCAGACGCTCTACGAAAGTCAGAGCTTCGTTGAACATTGGCAGGGTTTTTTCAAGGTTGATGATGTGAATCTTGTTACGCGCGCCGAAAATGTATTTACCCATTTTCGGATTCCAGTAACGGGTTTGGTGACCGAAGTGCACACCGGCCTTCAGCATATCGCGCATGTTGACTTGGGACATGATAGTTCCTTGATAAGTCGGGTTGGGCCTCCACGTATCCCAATGACCAACCATTGATCCGAGGATCAAAGGCACCCAGGCCATCGTGTCGACACGTGTGTGGGTTAATGCTCTCGGGGCTATCCCCGGAAAGCGGCGCATTTTATACCACAGGGACGACGCAAACGGAACCCGGAATCTGCAATCGTGTCAGGGACATGCGCGCCAGCCCCTTGGAATCGGGACAATGCACCGCATTGTATAGAGAGAAGCGATGCACGCAGGCGCGGATTTGCGCCTTTGGTCTGTTAGAATCGCGTTTTTCGGGGCCGCAATATCAACAGCCGCGCCCCTGTTCGTATCAGCAAGCGCCGCCGAGCGCAGAGAGAGCCTGTATGACCGTCACCCTCAAAACCCCCGAGGACATCGCTGGCATGCGTGTCGCCGGAAAACTGGCCGCCGATGTGCTGGAAATGATTGCCGAGCACGTCAAGCCGGGCGTGACCACCGATGAGCTGAACCAGATCTGCCACGACTATATCGTCAACGTGCAGCAGGCCATCCCTGCCCCGCTCAACTACAAGGGCTACCCGAAGTCGATCTGCACCTCGATCAACCATGTGGTCTGCCACGGCATCCCGAACGACAAGCCGCTGAAAAACGGCGACACCCTGAACATTGACGTCACCGTTATTAAAGACGGTTACCACGGCGATACCAGCCGCATGTTCCACGTCGGCACCGTGCCGGTCTGGGCCGAGCGCCTGTCGCAGGTCACCCAGGAATGCATGTACAAGGCGATCGAGATCGTAAAACCCGGCTGCCGCCTCGGCGACATCGGCGAAATCATCCAGAAGCACGCGGAAAAGAACGGCTTCTCGGTGGTGCGTGAATTCTGTGGTCACGGCATCGGCAAGGTGTTCCACGAAGAACCGCAGATCCTGCACTACGGCCGCGCCGGCACCGGCATGGAACTGAAGGCCGGCATGACCTTCACCATCGAACCGATGATCAACCAGGGCAAGGCCGACACCAAAGTACTGGGCGACGGCTGGACCGCGATCACCAAGGATCGCAAGCTGTCGGCACAGTGGGAACACACTTTGCTTGTCACCGACACCGGCTACGAGATCTTCACCCTGCGCAGCGACGACACCATCCCGCGCATCTCGGCCTGATCCAGACACCGTTCCCAGCCTATAGAAGGAAAGCCAATCGATGCCGCAGGTGGATCCCGAACTCTTCGACCGCGGCCAGTTCCAGGCTGAACTGGCCCTGAAAGCGAGTCCCATCGCGGCGTTCAAGAAGGCGATCCGCCAGGCCCGCGAAGTGCTCGATGCACGTTTTCGGGCCGGTCGTGATATCCGTCGGTTGATCGAAGACCGGGCGTGGTTCGTCGACAACATCCTGCAAAAGGCCTGGGACCAGTTCGACTGGAGCGAAGACGCCGATATCGCGCTGGTCGCGGTCGGCGGCTACGGTCGCGGTGAGCTGCACCCGTACTCAGATATCGACCTGCTGATCCTGCTGGACAGCGCCGACCACGAAATCTTCCGCGATTCCATCGAGCGTTTTCTGACGCTGCTGTGGGACATTGGCCTGGAAGTCGGTCAGAGCGTTCGTTCGGTCGACGAATGCGCCGAAGAGGCCCGCGCCGACCTGACGGTGGTCACCAACCTGATGGAAAGCCGCACCATCTGCGGCCCCGAGCGCCTGCGCCAGCGCATGCTCGATGTCACCAGCACCGCACATATGTGGCCGAGCAAGGATTTCTTCCTGGCCAAACGCGCCGAGCAGAAGGCCCGCCACCACAAGTACAACGACACCGAATACAACCTGGAACCCAACGTCAAAGGCTCGCCCGGCGGACTAAGGGATATCCAGACGATTCTGTGGGTGGCCCGTCGTCAGTACGGCACCCTGAACCTGCGCGCCCTGGCCGGTGAAGGGTTTCTGGTCGAGAGTGAAAACGCGCTGCTGGCCTCCTCCCAGGAATTCCTCTGGAAAGTGCGTTACGCGTTGCACATGCTCGCCGGTCGCGCCGAAGACCGCCTGCTGTTCGATCACCAGCGCACCATTGCCGGGCTGCTGGGTTTTGAAGGCGACGACGCCAAACAGGCCGTCGAAAACTTCATGCAGCAGTATTTCCGGGTGGTGATGAGCATTGCCCAACTCAGCGACCTGATCATCCAGCACTTCGAGGAAGTCATCCTCGCCCCGGAAGACGAAGCGCCGCCGCAGCCGATCAACTCGCGTTTCCAGCTGCACGACGGCTACATCGAGGCACGCAACGACAACGTGTTCCGCCGCACGCCGTTCGCCATGCTCGAGATCTTCGTGCTGATGGCCCAGCAGCCGGAGATCAAAGGCGTACGCGCCGACACCATTCGCCTGCTGCGGGAAAACCGTCACCTGATCGACGACAACTTCCGCAACGACATCCGCAACACCAGCCTGTTCATCGAGCTGTTCAAGTGCAAGATCGGCATCCACCGCAACCTGCGGCGGATGAACCGTTACGGCATTCTCGGGCGTTATCTGCCGGAGTTCGGCTTCATCGTCGGGCAGATGCAGCATGACCTGTTCCACATCTATACGGTCGATGCGCACACGCTGAATCTGATCAAACACCTGCGCAAATTGCAGTACACCCAGGTGTCGGAGAAATTCCCGCTGGCCGCCAAGCTCATGGCGAAACTGCCCAAGCCTGAACTCATTTATATGGCGGGCCTGTATCACGACATCGGCAAGGGCCGGCATGGCGACCACTCGGAGATCGGCGCGGTCGATGCCGAGGCGTTCTGCCAGCGCCACCAACTGCCGGTGTGGGACAGTCGCCTGATCGTCTGGCTGGTGCAGAACCACCTGGTGATGTCGACCACCGCCCAGCGCAAGGACCTGTCCGACCCGCAGGTAATCCATGACTTCGCGCTGGCGGTCGGTGACGAAACCCGTCTCGACTACCTGTACGTGTTGACCGTGGCCGACATCAACGCGACCAACCCGACCCTGTGGAACTCGTGGCGTGCCAGCCTGTTGCGCCAGCTCTACACCGAAACCAAGCGTGCCCTGCGCCGTGGCCTGGAAAACCCGGTGGATCGCGAAGAGCAGATCCGCCAGACCCAAAGCGCAGCGCTGGACATTCTGGTGCGCGGCGGCACCGATCCGGATGACGTCGAGCAATTGTGGGCGCAACTGGGCGACGACTACTTCCTGCGCCACACCGCGGGCGACGTGGCCTGGCACACCGACGCCATCCTCCAGCAACCGGCCGACGGCGGTCCGCTGGTGCTGATCAAGGAAACCACCCAGCGCGAGTTCGAGGGCGGCACGCAGATCTTCATCTATGCGCCGGACCAGCACGACTTCTTCGCCGTGACCGTGGCCGCGATGGACCAGCTCAACCTGAACATTCACGACGCCCGGGTCATCACGTCCAGCAGCCAGTTCACCCTCGACACCTACATCGTGCTCGATACCGATGGCGACTCGATCGGCGACAATCCGGTGCGGGTCAAACAGATTCGCGACGGCCTGACCGAAGCCCTGCGCAACCCGGCCGACTACCCGACGATCATCCAGCGCCGGGTGCCGCGCCAGCTCAAGCATTTCGCGTTCGCCCCGCAGGTGACGATCCACAACGATGCCCAGCGCCCAGTGACGGTGCTGGAACTCACCGCTCCGGATCGCCCAGGCCTGCTGGCACGGGTCGGCGGGATTTTCCTCGAGTTCGATCTGTCGCTGCAGAACGCCAAGATCGCCACCCTGGGCGAGCGCGTGGAAGACGTGTTCTTCATCACCGACGCCCACAATCAACCGCTGTCCGACCCGCTGCTGTGCAGCCGCTTGCAGGATGCCATCGTCGAACAGCTGAGCGTCAATCAGGAACCCGATATCAAACTGTCGCGCATCAGCATTTGATTGCGCGCCCGGATTCAACCGCTTTGCACGAGATCCCGCACCGATGAACAACGCTCTGTCCCAGCTTCAGCCCTACCCGTTCGAAAAGCTCCGCGCCCTGCTCGGCAGCGTCACGCCAAACCCGGACAAGCGACCGATCGCGCTGTCCATTGGCGAACCGAAGCATCGCTCGCCAAGCTTTGTCGCCGAGGCGCTGGCGAACAATCTGGATCAGCTGGCGGTGTACCCGACCACCCTCGGCATTCCGGCTCTACGCGAAGCCATTGCCGCCTGGTGCGAGCGTCGCTTCAGCGTGCCGAGCGGCTGGATCGACCCGGCGCGCAACGTGCTGCCGGTCAACGGCACCCGTGAAGCGCTGTTCGCCTTCACCCAGACCGTGGTCAACCGTGGCGATGACGCCTTGGTCGTCAGCCCGAACCCGTTCTACCAGATCTACGAAGGTGCGGCGTTCCTCGCCGGTGCCAAGCCGCATTACCTGCCGTGCCTGGACGAGAACGGCTTCAACCCGGATTTCGACGCCGTATCGCCGGACATCTGGAAACGCTGCCAGATCCTGTTCCTGTGCTCGCCGGGCAACCCGACCGGTGCGCTGATTCCGGTCGACGTGCTGAAAAAGCTGATCGCCCTGGCCGACGAATACGACTTCGTGATCGCCGCCGATGAGTGCTACAGCGAGCTGTACTTCGACGAACAGACCCCGCCGCCGGGCCTGCTCAGCGCTTGCGTCGAACTGGGCCGCAAGGACTTCAAGCGTTGCGTGGTGTTCCACAGCCTGTCCAAGCGCTCTAACCTGCCGGGCCTGCGCTCCGGTTTCGTCGCCGGCGATGCCGACATCCTCAAGGGCTTCCTGCTGTATCGCACCTACCACGGTTGCGCGATGCCGGTTCAGACCCAACTGGCCAGCGTCGCCGCGTGGAATGACGAAGTGCATGTACGCGCCAACCGTGCGTTGTATCGCGAGAAGTTCGACGCTGTGCTGGCGATCCTCAGCCCGGTGATGGATGTGCAGCGCCCCGATGGCAGCTTCTACCTGTGGCCGAATGTGCAAGGCGATGATGCTGCGTTCTGCCGGGATCTGTTTGCCGAAGAGCACGTGACCGTGGTGCCGGGTTCGTACCTGTCGCGGGACGTCGATGGTGTCAATCCGGGCGCCGGGCGCGTGCGCATGGCGCTGGTTGCACCGCTGGCGGAATGTGTGGAAGCGGCCGAGCGTATCCGCAGCTTTATAACTCGTAAAAAATAAAGCGAGCCATGTCTGCACTGTGCAATACAGTGCAGACTTTCCTCTAGAGCAACAGCAACTGACAAATACCAACTTTACGCCTCTAAAACTTCAAACTAACCTCCGAACAGAACCTTCAACCCTCATTAATTACATGAGTTCTGACACGGAGAATAACAATGCCTTACCAGCCGCCCTGTAAAACCATAAATAACTTTGATGAACAAGCATCTTACGATGCAGCCATTATTGAAAACCCTGCCAATGCAATCACTTCTTCCAGCGGAGGCAGAACAAAGCGCGCTGTCGCCACACATAGTAAATTCTGGGCCAGCCACAGGACGCTTAAAATCGCTTTTCTCAACCCGCCCTCCGAAGCACACCGCCAAGCTGCAATAGCAGCCATCAAGCAATGGCAACCCTCCGTCAACCTGACACTGGAGTTCGTGAGCGATACTGAAGGTGATATCAGAATTACCATGGAAGCAACTTCGGACTATTCAGCCATTGGCACCGACGCCACGCTGCGCGGCCCCGGCGAGAATACGATGAATATCGGCACCGATCTGACGCATCCCGGATTCGAAAGCGCCGTTTTGCATGAGTTCGGCCATGCTCTCGGGATGGAACACGAACACCAGCATCCCGAATCCAATATTCCATGGAACAAACCATTCATGTACCACTACTACTTGACCAGACATAACTGGCCAAAAGAACAAGTTGACCATAACTTCTTTAGAACACTGGATACAACAACCACAAAAACCAATCCATACGACCCAAAATCAATCATGCATTATGCAGTTCACACCGACATGACACTGGGAGATTTTTCGATCGCAAAAAATACAACCATCAGCCAAAACGATCGTCGACTGATGCGCAGAATATATCCAAAACAGTGAGACCACTTACCTACAAAAGTCACACCCCAGCCGCGCTGAAAATCCGAAAAGTCAATTGCTCCACTTCTTTCAGAATCAGATCACCGGCTTTTTATATCTGCTTACAGACACCCTAACCATGCACCACCCGTTGCAATCGCTCAGACGTCAATTTTGAACAGCGCAACCTGCGGCGCTTGAAAACCTCCCCTTGAACTTCATGGAAGAAGCAAACAATGGACGAACTCACAGACTGCCAGCTCATCCAGTGGCCCGACGATCAAGCGGCTTACACCGTAGCGGTGAATGAGCGTCCGGCCAACAGCCACGCCGGAACCGCTACCGGCACTCGCCGCAAGCGCTCTATCCTCAATTACTCAAAGCTTTGGGCCAACGGCCGCACACTGAAAATCGCCTTCATGGATGAGCCCGATACCGATCACAAGACCAGGATCATCAACGCTGCCAGCCAGTGGTTGCCGTACATCAACCTCACGTTTGAATTCGTCGATGACCGGCAAGGCGACATACGCATCGCCACTAAAAACAATGACAACAGTTCGATGCTGGGCACCGATGCACTTCTGATTCATCCCGACCATCCGACAATGAACCTGGGTGTCGCGCCGGACCACGCCGACTTCGAGGTCATCGTAATGCACGAGTTCGGCCATGCACTGGGCGCCATGCATGAACATCAGCACCCGCAAGCCAATATTCCATGGGACAAACCCAAGGTGTACGCGTTTTATCAGAATCGGGAAATGAATCCGCTGACCCGCGAACAGGTCGACTACAACCTGTTCGCGTCCTTTGATACCCAGGATGCGCTTTATATCGCCTACGACAGGCGCTCGATCATGCATCACCCGGTATCGAACGACCTGACAATCGGCAACTGGGAAGTTCCGACAAACCGCAAGATCAGCAAAAAAGACAAACAGTTGATGAAGCTGCTTTATCCAAAATAAACCGGACACTTCAAACGCAAAGCTCGCCAGGCGCAACGCCTGGCGAATTTCAACTGAAACACACCGCCTTACATCAAACAACTTTCACACACTCGCAAACCTCACTAACTTCTTCACTACCCGAATACATCGTATTCCGAAGCCCTTTAGTTATTCCTACAAGCAAGGACAATTGAACATGAATCAAACACCTATCGAATCAAGCCGTAAAAAACGCGCGGCCGGCAAACCAGCCCACTTCTGGACGCCGGGCCAGACGTTGCGCATCGCCTTCCTGAGTGGCGATCAGGCGTTCAAGGATGCTGTTAAAGCGGCAGCGAGCAACTGGTTACCTCACATCAATCTGAAGTTCGATTTTGTCGAAGGAGAGTCGGGGGATATTCGTATTCAATGCGACCCCGGCGTTTACTGGTCGGTCATCGGTAACAACGCACTACTGTTTGAAGAGCCGGAACCCACCATGAGGCTGTCGCCGGATCTGCGATTTCCCGCATTTTTCGCCGCCAATGTGATGCATGAGTTCGGGCATGCACTGGGTGCCGAACATGAGCACCTGCACCCGGAGTCGAACATTCCCTGGAACAAGCCTGCGGTTTACGACGCACACGACGTAGACGAAGACGCCGATGAAGACAGTTACGCACGCCAATCTGTCGATGAGCGTTACTTCAACCTTCTAGATGCCAGCGACTTCGATTATTCACCGTACGATCCGAAATCGATCATGCATTACGCCGTGCGTCAGAGCTGGACTCACGGCGACTTCAAGATTGATCTGAATATGGTGCTCAGTGAAAAGGACAAGGCGTTCATGGCAAAGATCTATCCTTACGCTGATGCGCAAACGGCGTAACCGGTGCGGGCACGAATTACCGTAATTATTTGACCTGCCCCAGGTTGGCCTCACTCAAGTCCAGCTCGCCCAAAACTTCCCTCAGCACGTCATCACCAATCTGGTGCTGCCGGCTGAGGCTGTACAACTCAAGGCGTTGCGCACGCAGCGCCTTGAGTCGCAGACGGCGCTCCAGCAGATCCATCTGGAACGCCAGCGCCTGAGCTTCGGCCGAGTCGTTGAAGACCTCCAGTTGATGGCGATACTCGGACATGATTCGCGCCTTGAGCTCGGCCGCCAGTGCGGCTTGCGCGGCATCTTGCGGGTTGACCTCTTCGGTTTCCAGCGCATGAATCGCTGCTTCCGCGGTCTTGCGCCAGGCGTCACGCACTTCCTGACGACGCTTGTCATCCGGGCTCTTTTCGATGCCGCGCAACAGCAACGGCAGCGCGATACACGCCACCACCAGCGACAACAGGATCACCCCGTCGGCGATGAAGATCATCAGGTCGCGCTCGGGAAACGTCTCTCCCCCCATCAGCATCGGCACCGACATCACGCCCGCCAGGGTCACCGCTCCGCGCACGCCACCGACGGTCAGCAGCCAGCAGGAACGGGCGGTCGGCACTTGCGTCAGATCACCCTTGCCGCGCAGACGGCGCAACAGCACCGACAAACGCCAGATGCTCTGCACCCAGATAAAGCGCAGCAGCACCAGCGCCAGAAAGATCGCCACCACATCGAGGCAGCGATAGAACAGGGTCGGCCATAGCGACGTCTCGTGGCTGACCACCGCTTTAACGATGTCCGGCAATTGCAGGCCGAGCAGCAGAAAGATCAGACCGTTGAAGGCGAACTCCAGCAGCGACCAGACACTGCGATTGAGCAATCGGGTGCTGGTCTGGCGCGGCAGCAGATCGAGCCAGCTCTGCATCATCCCCGCCGCCACCGCCGAAAGAATGCCCGACGCGCCAAGCCGTTCGGCCAGCACGTAAGCAGCGAATGGCAGCAGCAACATGAACACCACGTGAGTCGCCGGATCGTCCCAGCCCCGGGCGATCATCCAGGCGCGCAACCGGCCGACCAGCCAGCTCAGCGCCACACCGACCGCCAGCCCGCCGACCGCCACCAGCACGAAGGTCAGGCTGGCATTGGCCAGGGAAAATGCACCGGTTACCGCCGCTACCAGCGCGAATTTGAACGTCACCAGACCCGAGGCATCGTTCATCAACGCCTCGCCCTGCAACATGTGCATCAGCGGCGTGGGCAAGCGGTTCTGCGAAATCGCCGAGACCGCCACGGCGTCGGTCGGCGACAGCACCGCCGCCAGCGCGAAGGCCACCGGCAAGGGAATCGTCGGCAGCAACCAGTGAATGAAGTAACCGGCCCCGACCACGGTAAACAGCACCAACCCTACCGCCAGCGTCAGCACCGGCCCGCGCAGGCGCCACAGTTCACGCTTGGGCATGCGCCAGCCATCGGAAAACAGCAGCGGCGGCAGGAACAGAAACAGGAACAGTTCGGGATCAAGGGCCACGTGCAGGCCGAGGGTCGGCCAGGCCAGCAGGGCGCCGGCGGCGATCTGTACCAATGGCAATGGCAGCGGAATCACCCGTCCCACCAGACGCGAGACACTGACCAGCATCAGCAGGATCAGGACGGTATAAGCGGTTTGCATAAAGCGGAAATCCCGGACAATCGACAGCGTTGAACTGCCATATTAGCCGCTTAGGCTGTGGCTGACCGTTGCACCTATGTCGCAGGGCCCATAGCAAAAGCAACCTCGGCGCCGCGAAACCGTCTGGTCATGGCATAATCCGACACCATTTTTTTCCAGCACCTGTAAAGGGGGCAATTCCTTGACCGTTTCAAGCAAAACGTTGCACCTTTTCGGCATCAAAGCCTGCGACACCATGAAAAAGGCGCGCACCTGGCTCGATGAACACGCTGTCAGCTATGACTTCCACGATTACAAGACCGCCGGCATCGACCGTGAGCACCTGACCCAATGGTGCGACGAGCATGGCTGGCAAACGGTGTTGAACCGCGCAGGCACGACCTTTCGCAAACTCGACGACGAACGCAAAGCCGATCTCGACCAGTCGAAAGCCATCGAACTGATGCTCGCTCAACCCTCGATGATCAAGCGCCCGGTGCTCGATCTCGGTGACCGAACCCTGATTGGCTTCAAGCCAGATATCTACGCGGCTGCGCTCAAGTAAGCAGCCCGTCACTTTTTGTAGAGGTATTCACATGTCCAACTCCCTGTTCAGTATTGCCTTCGGTGTCGGCACCCAGAACCGTCAAGGCGCTTGGCTGGAAGTGTTCTACGCCCAGCCGCTGTTGAATCCTTCGGCCGAACTGGTCGCCGCTGTTGCACCGATCCTCGGCTACACCGAAGGCAACCAGGCCATCACTTTCACCACCGCACAAGCCGCCCAACTGGCTGAAGCCGTGAAAGGCATCGACGCGGTACAAGGCAAGCTGCTGACCCGTCTGGCTGAAAGCCACAAGCCGCTGGTCGCCACCCTGCTGGCCGAAGACGCTCAGCTGACCTCGACCCCTGAGGCTTACCTGAAGCTGCACCTGCTGTCCCATCGTCTGGTCAAGCCGCACGGCGTGAGCCTGGCCGGGATCTTCCCGCTGCTGCCAAACGTGGCCTGGACCAGCCAGGGCGCCATCGACCTGAGCGAACTGGCCGAGTTGCAACTCGAAGCCCGTCTGCGCGGCGAGCTGCTGGAAGTGTTCTCGGTGGACAAGTTCCCGAAAATGACCGACTACGTGGTACCGGCCGGCGTGCGTATCGCTGACGCTGCACGTCTGCGTCTGGGTGCCTACGTGGGTGAAGGCACCACCGTGATGCACGAAGGTTTCATCAACTTCAACGCCGGCACCGAAGGCCCGGGCATGATCGAAGGCCGCGTCTCCGCTGGCGTATTCGTCGGCAAGGGTTCGGACCTGGGCGGCGGCTGCTCGACCATGGGCACCCTGTCGGGCGGCGGCAACATCGTGATCAAGGTCGGCGAAGGCTGCCTGATCGGCGCCAACGCCGGTATCGGCATCCCATTGGGCGACCGCAACACCGTCGAGTCGGGCCTGTACGTGACCGCCGGCACCAAGGTCGCACTGCTGGACGAGCACAACAACCTGGTCAAAGTGGTCAAGGCCCGTGAACTGGCCGGTCAGACCGACCTGCTGTTCCGTCGTAATTCGGAAACCGGCGCTGTGGAATGCAAGACCCACAAATCGGCGATCGAACTGAACGAAGCGCTGCACGCTCACAACTAAGCGCCGCTGTGACCTCCTGTGGGAGCGGGCTTGCTCGCGAAGACGGTGTGTCAGCCACCCTTGATTTCGACTGACACGACGCATTCGCGAGCAAGCCCGCTTCCACAAGGTTCGGTGTACACCCGCCCAAGTTCACAGGGCTGAACAGATGATGATTCCCTCCCCCTGGCGCGCCGATTTCCCGGCTATCGCCGCCCTGCAACGGCAAGACCAGACTTACCTGGACAACGCCGCCACCACGCAAAAACCCCAGGCCCTGCTCGACGCGCTGGCGCATTACTACGCCAATGGCGCAGCCAATGTGCATCGCGCCCAGCATCTGCCCGGCGCCCACGCTACGCAGGCGTTCGAGGACAGCCGCCTGAAGGTTGCCCAGTGGCTGAATGCCGGTGACAGCGGGCAGATCATCTTCACCCACGGCGCCACCAGTGCGCTGAATCTCCTGGCTTATGGCCTGGAACATCTTTTCCATCCGGGCGATGAAATTGTCATCAGCGCCTTGGAGCATCACGCCAACCTGCTGCCGTGGCAGCAACTGTCACAACGTCGCGACCTGAAACTGGTGATCCTGCCGCTGGACGATGACGGCGTGATCGACCTCGCCGCCGCCGTTCACCTGATCGGCCCGCGTACTCGCCTGCTGGCAGTCAGTCAGTTGTCCAACGTGCTCGGTGCCTGGCAACCGCTGCCGGCATTGTTGGCGATGGCCAAGGCGCACAACGCGCTGACCGTGGTCGATGGCGCCCAAGGCGTGGTCCATGGCCGGCATGACGTGCAGGCGCTGGGTTGCGACTTTTACGTGTTTTCCAGCCACAAGCTGTACGGCCCCGATGGCCTCGGCGTGCTGTTCGGGCGCAACGAAGCGCTCGAGCAACTGCGCCCGTGGCAGTTCGGTGGCGAGATGGTGCTGGAAGCCAATTATCACGACGCGCGTTTCCGCCCTGCCCCACTGGGCTTCGAGGCCGGAACGCCGCCGATTGCCAGCGTGATCGGCCTTGGCGCGACCCTAGACTATCTCGCCGGTCTGGATCAGGACGCGGTGTCCGCCCACGAAGCAGCACTGCACGATTACCTGTTACGTGGCCTCGCCGCCCGTAATGGCATTCGTCTGTTGGGCAAGCCGCAACTGGCGCTGGCCAGTTTTGTCGTCGAAGGCGTGCACAACGCCGATCTTGCGCATCTGCTGACCGAACAAGGCATCGCCGTACGCGCCGGGCATCATTGCGCGATGCCGCTGCTCAAGCGTTTTGAGCTGGCCGGGGCGATTCGTGTGTCGCTGGCGCTGTACAACGATTCCGAGGACCTGGAGCATTTTTTTGAAGCGCTGGATCATGCGCTGGAGTTGTTGCGATGAGCCTGCCGGTCGAAGCCGCCGAAGCGCTGCAAACGTTTCAGAACGCTGCCGGTTGGGAACAACGGGCGCGGCTGTTGATGCAGTTCGGTGATCGCCTGCCGCCGTTGAGCGATGCAGACAAGTGCGAGGCCAATCGGGTACACGGCTGTGAAAGTCAGGTGTGGCTGGTCGGTGAATTGTGCGACGGCCACTGGCAGTTCGCGGCGAGCAGCGATGCGCGGATGATTCGCGGGTTGGTGGCGTTGTTGCTGTTGCGGGTCAACGGCTTGAATGCTGAAGAATTGCAGCAGCTGGATCTGCCGGACTGGTTCAATCAACTGGGGTTGTCGCGACAGCTGTCGCCATCGCGCAGCAATGGCCTGAATGCCGTGCTCAAGCGGATGAATGAGCTGGCCGGCTAACCGCCATCGCTGGCAAGCCAGCTCCCACATTGGAAGTTGGTGCTGCATAGAACGTGTGTTCACTGAACATCAACTGTGGGAGCTGGCTTGCCAGCGATGAGGCCATCAGCCGCACAGGTCAAACCTGAGGCTTGACCCGATCCGCCGGGCGCCGAACACCCGCCACAATCTTGTCCACGGCCTTCGTCGCCGCGACCATGCCGAACGTCGCCGTCACCATCATCACCGCACCAAATCCACCAGCGCAGTCCAGCTTCACGCCATCGCCGACAAAACTCTTCTGCAGGCAAATGCTGCCGTCCGGTTTCGGATAGCGCAGCTGTTCGGTGGAGAACACGCACGGCACGCTGTAGTGACGGGTCACGGTACGCGAGAAGCCGTAGTCACGGCGCAGGGTCGAGCGCACTTTCGAGGCCAGCGGATCGTTGAAGGTGCGGTTGAGATCGCAGACCTGAATCAGCGTCGGATCGATCTGCCCGCCGGCGCCGCCGGTGGTGATGATCTGGATCTTGCGCCGTTTGCACCAGGCGATCAGCGCGGCTTTCGCGTTAACGGCGTCGATGCAGTCGATGACGCAATCGATGTTCGGCGTGATGTATTCGGCCATGGTGTCGCGGGTAACGAAGTCCGCCACGGCGTGCACCTTGCAGTCCGGATTGATCCCGCGCAGACGCTCGGCCATCACCTCGACCTTGGGCTTGCCGACGGTGCTGTCCAGCGCGTGCAACTGGCGGTTGGCGTTGCTGACGCAGACGTCGTCGAGGTCGAACAGCGAAATCTCGCCCACCCCGCAACGGGCCATCGCTTCCGCCGCCCAGGAACCGACGCCGCCAACGCCGACAATCGCCACGTGGGCTGCACGCAGGCGCTCGAGCCCCTCGATGCCATACAAACGGGCGATGCCTGCAAACCGCGGATCTTCTGTACTCATGACCATTACCCTAAAAACCGGCGCGCATTATAGGGCCGTCGGCGGCCAAGAGCATCTTTGCGCTATGAACGGCGAGCGCGCCTGCTTTAATTAAACCTGCACGTAACAAAGATTTGTCTTACACGCTGAAACGAAAGAACTTAAGTCGGGTTGGATTGCCCAACATCCGGCATTTCCCTGTCTCTTGTAGGACTCAGCGAACTGCCGGTGTAGGATGCGCGCCCTCTTGGCGTCAACCAGCCGACCCTTCGTTCCACAGCCTTTGGAACCCGACACAGCTATGTCATCGCGTAAATTTGGACTCAACCTGGTGGTGGTTCTGGCAATCGCCGCCCTGTTCACCGGTTTCTGGGCGCTGATCAACCGTCCCGTCTCCGCGCCGAACTGGCCGGAGCAGATCTCCGGTTTCTCCTATTCACCGTTCCAGCAGGGACAGTTCCCACAGAAGGATCAGTATCCGTCCGACGATGAAATGCGCCGCGACCTGGAGATCATGAGCAAGCTGACGGACAACATCCGCATCTACTCGGTCGACGGCTCCCTGCAGGACATCCCGAAGTTGGCGGAAGAATTCGGCCTGCGCGTGACCCTGGGGATCTGGATCAGCCCCGATCAGGAACGCAATGAACGCGAGATCGCTAAAGCCATCGAACTGGCCAACTCTTCACGCAGTGTGGTTCGCGTGGTAGTTGGCAACGAAGCATTGTTCCGGGAGGAAATCACGCCTGAGGCACTGATCGTCCTGCTGGATCGTGTCCGTGCTGCGGTGAAGGTGCCGGTCACCACCTCCGAGCAGTGGCATATCTGGGAGAAATACCCGCAACTGGCCAAGCACGTCGACCTGATCGCCGCGCACATCCTGCCTTACTGGGAGTTCATTCCGGTAGACAAGGCCGGGCAGTTCGTTTTCGACCGCGCCCGCGACCTGAAAAAAATGTTCCCGAAAAAGCCGCTGCTGCTGTCCGAAGTGGGCTGGCCGAGCAATGGCCGTATGCGCGGTGGCGCCGATGCATCGCCGGCGGATCAGGCGATCTACCTGCGCACACTGGTCAACAAACTCAACCGCCAGGGCTTCAACTACTTCGTGATCGAAGCGTTTGACCAGCCGTGGAAGGCCAGTGACGAAGGTTCGGTCGGCGCTTACTGGGGTGTGTTCAACGCCGCGCGCCAGCAGAAATTCAACTTCGAAGGCCCGGTGGTGGCGATCCCGCAATGGCGCGTGCTGGCCATCGGTTCGGTGGTGCTGGCGCTCTTGTCGCTGACCCTGCTGATGATCGACGGCTCGGCCCTGCGTCAGCGCGGTCGTACCTTCCTGACCTTTATCGCGTTCCTGTGCGGATCGGTGCTGGTGTGGATCGGTTACGACTACAGCCAGCAATACAGCACGTGGTTCAGCCTGACCGTGGGCTTCCTGCTGGCGCTCGGTGCGCTCGGGGTGTTCATCGTGCTGCTGACCGAGGCCCACGAACTGGCCGAAGCGGTGTGGATTCACAAGCGTCGCCGTGAATTTCTGCCGGTGGTCGGCGATTCCGATTACCGCCCGAAAGTCTCGATCCACGTGCCCTGCTACAACGAGCCGCCGGAGATGGTCAAACAGACCCTCAACGCCCTGGCCAACCTCGACTATCCGGACTTCGAAGTCCTGATCATCGACAACAACACCAAGGACCCGGCGGTCTGGGAACCGGTGCGCGACTATTGCGAAACCCTCGGCCCGCGCTTCAAGTTCTTCCACGTCTCGCCCCTGGCCGGCTTCAAGGGCGGTGCGCTGAACTACCTGATCCCGCACACCGCCAAGGACGCCGAAGTGATCGCGGTGATCGACTCCGACTACTGCGTGCACCCGAACTGGCTCAAGCACATGGTGCCGCACTTCGCCGACCCGAAAATCGCCGTGGTGCAGTCGCCGCAGGACTATCGCGACCAGAACGAAAGCACCTTCAAGAAGCTCTGCTACGCCGAATACAAAGGCTTCTTCCACATCGGCATGGTCACCCGCAACGACCGCGACGCGATCATCCAGCACGGCACCATGACCATGACCCGTCGCTCGGTGCTCGAAGAACTGGGCTGGGCCGACTGGTGCATCTGTGAAGACGCCGAACTCGGTCTGCGGGTATTCGAGAAAGGCCTGTCGGCGGCGTATTACCACGACAGTTACGGCAAGGGTCTGATGCCGGACACCTTCATCGACTTCAAGAAGCAGCGTTTCCGCTGGGCCTACGGTGCGATCCAGATCATCAAGCGTCACACCCGCAGCCTGCTGCGCGGCAAGGACACCGAGCTGACGCGCGGCCAGCGTTACCACTTCCTCGCGGGCTGGCTGCCGTGGGTGGCGGACGGCATGAATATCTTCTTCACCGTCGGCGCGCTGCTGTGGTCGGCGGCGATGATCATCGTGCCGCAACGGGTCGATCCGCCGCTGCTGATCTTCGCGATCCCGCCGCTGGCGCTGTTCGTGTTCAAGGTCGGCAAGATCATCTTCCTGTACCGTCGCGCGGTGGGCGTGAACCTCAAGGATGCATTCTGCGCGGCATTGGCCGGTCTGGCGTTGTCGCACACCATCGCCAAAGCGGTGCTGTACGGCTTCTTCACCAGCAGCATTCCGTTCTTCCGCACCCCGAAAAACGCCGACAACCATGGCTTCTGGGTGGCGATTTCCGAGGCCCGGGAAGAGTTGTTCATCATGTTGCTGTTATGGGGCGCGGCGCTGGGGATTTTCCTGGTGCAAGGCATTCCGAGCAACGACATGCGCTTCTGGGTGGCCATGCTGCTGGTGCAGTCGCTGCCGTACGTGGCGGCGCTGATCATGGCGTTCCTGTCGTCGCTGCCAAAACCTTCGGCGGCGCCTGAACCGGCACCGGTGGTCTAATTCCTCGACGAAGCACTAAACGGCGGCCAATGGTCGCCGTTTTGCTTTAAGATAACCGCCATTTTGCGGGGCTTGGCGTGATATCCGGTCTGACTGACTGGACTGTATCCCTGTGGGAGCGGGCTTGCTCGCGAAGGCTTTGTAACATTCAACATCTATGTTGGCTGATGAATTGCCTTCGCGAGCAAGTCGAAGCGTCGAACCGCCGCTCCCACATTTAGTCCGCGCCCACATTCATGACTTCGGAGTTTTCCATGACGGCCCACGCCGACCTTTCGCCGACCCTCCAACTCGCCATCGACCTGATCCGCCGTCCGTCCGTGACGCCGGTCGACGCCGATTGCCAGAAGCAGATGATGCAGCGCCTGGGCGATGCCGGTTTCCAGCTGGAACCGATGCGCATCGAAGATGTGGATAACTTCTGGGCGACTCACGGTAAAGGCGACGGCCCGGTGCTGTGCTTCGCCGGTCACACCGACGTGGTGCCGACCGGCCCGGTGACCGCCTGGCAGATCGACCCGTTCAATGCGGTAATCGACGAACACGGCATGCTCTGCGGCCGTGGCGCGGCGGACATGAAAGGCAGCCTGGCTTCGATGACCGTGGCGGCCGAGCGTTTTGTCGCCGACTACCCGGATCACAAGGGCAAGGTCGCGTTCCTGATCACCAGCGACGAAGAAGGTCCGGCGCATCACGGCACCAAGGCTGTGGTCGAGCGTCTGGCAGCCCGTAACGAGCGTCTGGACTGGTGCATCGTCGGCGAACCGTCGAGCACCACGCTGGTGGGCGACGTGGTGAAGAACGGCCGTCGCGGCTCCCTCGGCGCCAAACTGACCGTACGCGGTGTGCAGGGCCACGTGGCTTATCCGCATCTGGCGAAGAACCCGATCCACCTCGCTGCCCCGGCTCTGGCCGAATTGGCCGCCGAGCATTGGGATCACGGCAACGACTTCTTCCCGCCGACCAGTTTCCAGATTTCCAACGTCAATTCCGGCACCGGCGCGACCAACGTGATTCCGGGCGATCTGGTGGCGTTGTTCAACTTCCGCTTCTCCACCGAATCGACGGTCGAAGGCCTGCAGAAACGCGTCGCCGACATCCTCGACAAGCACGGCCTGGACTGGCACATCGATTGGGCGCTGTCCGGTCTGCCGTTCCTCACCGAGCCGGGCGCGCTGCTCGACGCGGTGTCGTCGAGCATCAAGCAGATCACCGGCCGCGAGACCAAGGCGTCCACCAGCGGCGGCACCTCCGACGGTCGTTTCATCGCGACCATGGGCACGCAAGTGGTTGAATTGGGCCCGGTCAACGCGACCATCCACCAGGTCAACGAGCGCGTGCTGGCGGCCGATCTCGACGTGCTGACCGAGATCTACTACCAGACCCTGATCAAGTTGCTCGCCTGATGCTCGCGTGCCCGATCTGCAGTGAACCGCTGAACGCGGTGGACAACGGCGTGGTCTGCCCCGCCGGCCACCGCTTCGACCGTGCGCGTCAGGGTTACCTGAACCTGCTGCCGGTGCAGCACAAGAACAGCCGCGATCCCGGCGACAACCAGGCCATGGTCGAGGCCCGCCGCGACTTCCTGAACGCCGGCCATTACGCGCCGGTGGCCAAACGTCTGGCGGAGCTGGCGGCGAGTTATGCGCCGGCACGCTGGGTCGATATCGGTTGTGGCGAGGGTTACTACACCGCGCAGATCGCCGAGGCCGTGCCGGATGCTGACGGTTACGCGCTGGACATCTCGAAAGAAGCGGTCAAACGCGCCTGCAAACGCAATCCTTCGCTGACGTGGTTGATTGCGAGCATGGCCCGTGTGCCATTGGCTTCCGGCAGCTGCCAGTTTCTGGCCAGTGTCTTCAGCCCGCTGGACTGGGAAGAAGCCAAACGCCTGCTCAGCGTTGGCGGCGGCCTGATGAAAGTCGGCCCGACCAGCGGCCACCTGATGGAACTGCGTGAACGCCTGTACGACGAAGTACGCGAGTACACCGACGACAAGCATCTGGCCCTGGTGCCGGAAGGCATGGCGCTGGCGCACAGTGAAACCCTGGAATTCAAGCTGACGCTGGACAAGCCCGAGGATCGCGCCAATCTGCTGGCGATGACACCCCACGGCTGGCGCGCCAGTGCCGAGCGCCGCGCGGCGGTGATCGAACAGCCCGAGCCGTTCGTGACCACTGTCTCGATGCGCTACGATTATTTCGTTCTTCAATAACTTTTGGTCTCGGGCAACGACCCGGGGCCGGCTAAATCCGCGAATGGATTTTTCAGACCCGCAGTGAGGATATCCATGCGCCAACCGGACATCGAGATTTACCTGAAAGACGCCGACGTCGACCACAAGGCCATTTCCGCCTGGCTGGGCGCAGCCCTTGGCCCGTGCAGCGACTGGGTGCAGAAAGGCCAGACATACAAGTGCAAGGCCGGCAACATCCCGGTGACCTGGCTGCCGAAAGCCGTGGGCAAGTGGAACAGCCTGTACCTGGAAAGCGATGCGACCCCATGGGACGACGACATCGCCTGCGCCCGCGCAGCCTTTGCCGCGCTGAACGTCGAAGTGCGCTGCGCGCCGGGGACGTGGGTCGAGGAAGAAGGCGAGGAGACGGCGGATCGCTGGATTCGCATCAGCGAAGATGGTGAAGAAGAGATCACCTGGAAAACTGCGTAACAGACAATGCACAAAACCTGTGGGAGCGAGCTTGCTCGCGATTGCGGTCGGACATTCAACATCAATGTTGACTGAAAGGGCCCCATCGCGAGCAAGCTCGCTCCCACAGTGTTTTTGGTGTCCTGAAGATTTGCGTTACAGGCCTACAACGTCTTCAGCCTGCAAGCCCTTCTGCCCTTCCACCACCGCGTATTCAACCTGCTGACCCTCGGTCAGCGAACGGTGGCCTTCGCCGCGGATCGCGCGGTAGTGCACGAACACGTCCACCCCGTCTTCGCGCTGAATGAAGCCGTAGCCCTTGGCGTCGTTGAACCACTTCACGTTGCCGGTCTCACGTGTTGCCATCTGTTCATACTCCTTTTTTATTATTGAACAGGCTTTTCGCAGGAAAGCCTTTGCGGAACGTCAGCCTGCGTCCGACGTCCATAAAAGGGCCCCGGCGACAGACCGCCGAGTATATGACAGGCGGCAAAACTCTCAACAGGAGATTACTTCGCCGCTTTTTTGCCGATTTTCCATGAATCCGGCACACTATCGACCGCCCGAGCAAACGCTCGGTTTATCCACTCACGCAGAAGCCGTATGACCCGTTCCCCGTTCCGCCGTCTTGTGTTTGGCACCTTGCGCCGACTGTTGTATCTCTGGGTTCGCTCCGAGACGATCAACCAGTCGTCGTTCACCCTCAACCTCGACCGCAGTCGCCCGGTGTTCTACGTCCTGCAAAACCCATCGCTGACTGATCTGGCGGTGGTCGACACCGAGTGCACCAAGGCCGGCCTGCCGCGCCCGGTGCTGCCGGTGTCCGTGGGTTCGCTGATCGAACCGGCGGCGTTCTTCTACCTGACGCCGGACCCGGACTGGCTCGGCCGCCAGGACAAACGCGGCGCACCGCCGACCCTGACCCGACTGGTCAGCGCCCTCAGCCAGAACGCTGCCGAAGATGCGCAGATCATTCCGGTCAGCGTGTTCTGGGGCCAGTCGCCGGACAGCGAGAACAGCCCGTGGAAACTACTGTTCGCCGACAGCTGGGCCGTCACCGGGCGCCTGCGTCGGCTGCTGAGCATCATGATTCTGGGCCGCAAGACCCGCGTGCAATTCTCCGCGCCGATCCACCTGCGCGAACTGATCGAACACAACAAGGGCCACGAGCGCACCGTGCGCATGGCCCAGCGGATCCTGCGGGTGCACTTCCGCAATCTGAAAGCTGCGGTGATCGGCCCGGACATTTCCCACCGCCGTAACCTCGTCAAAGGCCTGCTTAACCAGCCGCTGGTCAAGCAAGCGATCCTCGACGAAGCCGAGCGCGAAAACATCTCCCCGGAAAAAGCCAAGGCCCAGGCTCTGCGCTACGGCAATGAGATCGCCTCGGACTACACCTACACCGCGATCCGTTTTCTGGAAGTGGTGTTGAGCTGGTTCTGGAACAAGATCTACGACGGGATCAAGGTCAACCACATCGAAGGCGTGCAGAAGGTCGCCCAGGGTCACGAAGTGATCTACGTGCCGTGCCACCGCAGCCACATCGACTACCTGCTGCTGTCGTACTTGCTGTTCCGCAACGGCCTGACCCCGCCGCACATCGCCGCCGGCATCAACCTGAACATGCCGGTGATCGGCAGTCTGCTGCGCCGTGGCGGTGCGTTCTTCATGCGCCGTACGTTCAAGGGCAATCCGCTGTACACCTCGGTGTTCAACGAATACCTGCACACCCTGTTCACCAAAGGTTTCCCGGTCGAATACTTCGTCGAGGGCGGTCGCTCCCGCACCGGGCGCATGCTGCAACCGAAAACCGGGATGCTCGCGATCACCATGCGCAGCTTCCTGCGTTCGTCGCGGATGCCGATCGTGTTCGTACCGGTGTACATCGGTTACGAGCGCGTACTTGAAGGTCGTACCTACCTCGGCGAACTGCGCGGCGCGAGCAAGAAGAAAGAATCGATCTTCGACATCTTCAAAGTCATCGGCGCGCTCAAGCAGCGCTTCGGCCAGGTGGCGGTGAACTTCGGCGAGCCGATCAAACTCGCAGAATTCCTCGACAGCGAACAGCCGGACTGGCGCCAGCAGGAACTTGGCCCGCAGTACAAACCGGCGTGGCTCAACGAAACCACCAACCGCCTCGGCGAGAAGGTCGCACAGCACCTGAACGAAGCGGCGGCGATCAACCCGGTCAATCTGGTGGCGCTGGCGCTGCTGTCGACCACCCGCCTGGCGCTGGATGATCGGGCCATGGCGCGAGTGCTGGATCTGTATCTGGCGTTGCTGCGCAAAGTCCCGTACTCGCCACACACCACCTTGCCGGAAGGCGATGGTCGAGCGCTGATCGAACACGTGAAGGACATGAATCTGCTGTCCGAGCAGAACGATGCGCTGGGCAAGATTCTGTACCTGGACGAGCAGAATGCCGTCCTGATGACCTACTACCGCAACAACGTGCTGCACATCTTCGCCCTGCCGGCGTTGCTCGCGAGCTTCTTCCAGAGTGCATCGCGCATGAGCCGCGAACAGATCCTGCGCTACACCCGCGCGCTGTATCCGTACCTGCAATCGGAACTGTTCATCCGCTGGACCCTGGACGAACTGGATGCGGTGATCGATCAGTGGCTTGAAGCGTTCGTCGAACAAGGCCTGCTGCGCTTCGAGAAAGATGTGTACCTGCGCCCGGCACCGAGCTCGCGGCATTTCGTGTTGTTGACTCTGCTGTCGAAGAGCATCGCCCAGACCCTGCAACGCTTCTACATGACCGTGTCGCTGCTGCTCAACGCAGGCCAGAACACCATCAGCGCCGAAGAACTGGAAGACCTTTGCACAGTCATGGCCCAGCGCCTGTCGATCCTGCATGGTCTGAACGCACCGGAGTTCTTCGACAAGAGCCTGTTCCGTCACTTCATCCAGACCCTGCTCGACCTCGACGTGCTGCGTCGCGACGAAGCGGGCAAGCTGAGCTACCACGAACTGCTCGGTGAACTGGCCGAGGGCGCGGCCAAACGGGTGTTGCCGGCGGAGATTCGCCTGTCGATCCGTCAGGTGGCGTTGCATCGCAGTGAAGATGCGGCGGAAACAGCAACGACCCCAGACATCTGAAACTTGAAGACAACTAACTGGCAGACCGGATTGTTTTCCAGTTAGTTGTTTTATGAATTAATGGGCTCTTTTGTATCGATAAGGAAATCGAGATGAGCCTGTTAAACGAGTCCCCTCAGTACATAACCGTAACCTTCAGTTTTCCACCAGAGTTCCGTGCCCCTCTCGACGGAAATAATGAAACCGTTGTCGATGTTCAAGTGATCAATGCCCGGCAAACGATAAAGATCAAACACTGGAAATCAGCTGCAATTGCCGATGGCCCGTGGAATTTCAGTTTTCCCCATCGATACAGCAATATCAGCGTCAAATACCGCGTCAACCTCCAGTTGTTTCACGACGGAAAACCCTTGTTGCTGGAACAGGATCACTTCGTCATTGTTCATCAGGTTCCGCACCGCCAGACGCTGCATGTGAGCCCGATCGGGTACCTGTACGTAGAAGTGCAAGAGCCCGAGATGATCCCGGCCGATCAGGCAATCACCATCAGCCTGCATGAAAACGACAGTCCGGAAGTCGAGCTTGCGCGCGTTTCCCATGATGAAGAAACCGCCACTTCGTTTTATCTCAAATATGATCCAGAGCATGTCGTACCCGGCAAACGCTATGCACTGACAAGCATAGAAAACAGGTACCACCAACAACTTTCAAATTCACCCGGACTTGTCGAGCTAGTTCCCCCCTCACGCGCCTATCGGTCAGGTTTATTACAGACCCTCTATCACAAGCTGAATCAACCGTTACGTTTGTTCACTGATTCATTACGCAAAATCCGCTAGATTTCCTTGGGCGCCCCTCCGGCGCCCAAGTCTTTTGAGGTCCCCATGAAAAAACTTTCTCTTCTCGCCGCCGCCACATTGTTGAGCGCCTGCCAGTCCACGACTCCAAGCGGCAAAGCGAGCCTCGATGGCGAAGTGTTCTACCTGCAACGCATCGCCCTGCCGCCAAGTGCGACCTTGAGCGTGAGCCTGCAGGACGTTTCGCTGGCCGACACTCCGGCTGTCGTGCTCGACGAACAGAAAGGCCCGGTCAAAGGCCAGGTGCCACTGCCGTTCCACTTGAGCTACGATCCTGCCCAGGTCAAACCCGGCCACCGCTACTCGGTCAGCGCACGCATCGAAGTCAACGGCGAGTTGATGTTCATCACCACCGAAAACCATGCCGTACAGCTTGATGGCAAGGATCCGCAGCCGCTGAAGATCCGCGTCGACGCTGCCCGCTAACGCTCTTATCCAATAAGGAAGCCTTCATGCTCCGCCCTACCCTTCGCTTCGCCGGCCTGTGCGCGGGCCTGATGATCTCCGCCAACGCACTGGCCCTGTCCCTCGGCGACCTGTCGCAAGGCGACGCCACCGGCGGCCTCAAGGACGCCCTGACCCAGGGCGCGCAACTGGCCGTCAAACAACTCGGCACCCCGGGCGGCTTCAGCAATAACCCGGAGGTGAAAATCGAACTGCCGGGCAAGCTCGGCAAAGTCGCCGGCAAGATGAAAGCCTTCGGCATGGGCGCCCAGGTCGACGAACTGGAAACCGCCATGAACAAGGCCGCGGAAACCGCCGTCACCCAGGCCCAGCCAATCCTCGTCGACGCCGTGAAGAAAATGAGCGTGGAAGACGCCAAAGGCATCCTCAGCGGCGGCAACGACTCCGCGACGCAATACCTGGACAAATCCAGCCGCGAACAGATTCGCACCAAATTCCTGCCGATCGTCAAACAGGCAACCGACAAAGTCGGCGTAGCCCAGAAATACAACGCCTTCGCCGGCCAGGCCGCGACCTTCGGCGTGGTGGATGCGAAAAGCGCCAACATCGAAAGCTACGTGACCGAACAAGCACTTAATGGCCTGTTCGAAATGATCGGCAAACAGGAAGAAACCATCCGCAAGAACCCGGCGGCTGCGGCGACGAGTCTGGCGAAAAAAGTGTTCGGTACGCTCTAGACCGACACGACACGGGAGTGAGGCCTCTCACTCCCGTTGTTCAATCCGTCGCCAGCAGATACTCGTAAAAAGTACACCCACTCACGCCCCATTTTCTTCCTCTCGAAAACCTGCAGTTCAACCAATCCGTTCAACGTCGACACCGCTGTGTTGTAGGCACAACCAAGATGTTCCTTGACGTTCCCCGCCATGAACTCCTTCGCCACCCCACTTCTGGCCACCTGATAAATCGCTCGCTGCCGCTCTGTCAGCCGATCAAAAAAACCCGAACAGGTCAGCCAGTGCTCGAAGTCTTCGCTGTACGCCACACTCTTGCGATACACATCGGTAAACCCCTCGACCGCCCGCAGAATCACCGAACACTGAAACTCGATGAAGTACGTCAGATCGAGCTCATCGGCTTCGCTGTGCAAATACGACCGCCCGTACTTCACCGGCGCGTTGCGCAGTAAAAGACTGATCGCGATATAGCGGAAGGCCGAAAAATCATGCTTAAACATGAACCAGTAAAACAGCGACCTGGCGACCCGCCCGTTGCCGTCGCGAAACGGATGTTCGTAACCCAGGGCAAAGTGCAGCGTGATCGCCTTGATCAGCGGATGCAGGTAGTTTTTTTGCCGAGGTGAACCCTGTGGTTGATTGATCCACTGCGAGAGCAAATCCAGTCGCCTCACCAATCCGGCGGCAGGCGGTGGCGAGTGCACGGTATTCCCTTCGCCGTCCTGCACCACCACTTCATCGTCGGTCCTGAAATGCCCGGGGTCATACTGCTCGTCATCAATACCCTCGACACCGACTCGATGGATCGACGCAATCAACTCCACGCTCAAAGGCTCGTAACGTTTTTCCCAGGCGAAATTCATCATCCGGTAATTGCCCATGACCATCCGCTCATCCGGCGTTCGCGGCTGACGCCGTTGCTTGAGCATGTCCTTGGCAACACGAGTGGTGGTCGCGGCGCCCTCCAGCTGACTGCTGCTGATCGCCTCATCCTCGATCAGATCGTTAAGCAAATAACTGAAATGCGCCCGCTCGCCTATCTGGCTGGTCATGTACTCCAGCGACGCCGTCGTGGTTTGCCGATCAACCACTGAAAGTGCCTTCTGCGCGGTGGGCGTCGGCACAAACTTCCCCCACTGCGCCGGCTCCCCCAAAGGCAGAAGATGAATGTACTGAGCGACCCGCGCCTTCTTGACCAACGCCCAACACAAACGCGAATCCAGCCCACTGGCCCAGCGATACCGCAAATCCTCAAAAGGCAGATACCGCCCCTGATCATCCAGCGGCTTGAGCAACGCAAGATAATCCGCCAGACGCTGCTTGTGAGGCGCGCGCATCAACAACTCAAAGACCGGATCGGCCCGACCTTTCAATACCGGCGGTTTCTTCATCAAAGCTGACTCAAACAAGGCTGAAAAACAGCGTCGAGTACAGCACCGCCAACACAGCGACCTCAATATCGGAGGCGTCTGAAAAACTTGTAGGAGGCGACGCAGAGTCCTACACCATTGTTTTGCTCAGCTGTCAGGCCGCCTTCGCGAGCAAGCCCGCTCCCACAGAAAAGCGCAAAACCTACACTCCGATGCGCTTCTCACCACTCAACACAATGAGCGTTAGCTCGAGTACCGCTCTTGACGTGCCGGCCCCTTCGGCCGGCTGAGTGGAGGGAGTCATCCGGGGGTAGGCGCGTAGCGCCGTTCGACGAAGTCGAACACATCGAGAGGAGGTGCAGCGAAGCAAACCGTAGGCGATGCCCCCGGATGAATCCCGGAGCGAAGGAACCCCGAGCCCCAGCGAGGGGCCGAACGCCGGGGCCCAGCGTTTTGGTACCTTTTGGGCGTCTGCAAAAGGGACTCGCCGTAAGGGCGAAACCATAAGAAGCCGTTACCGCAGAAACGGATATGTACTAAAAACAACCCAGAGCCTGGCCGGCCCGAAGGCCGCCACGCTCAACAAACCAAATCAAGCCTCCTTGCGAACCCTGAACCAAGCCGCATACAACGCCGGCAAAAACAAAAGCGTCAAAGCAGTAGCAACAATCAACCCCCCCATGATCGCCACCGCCATCGGCCCGAAAAACACACTGCGAGAAAGCGGAATCATCGCCAGCACCGCCGCCAGCGCCGTCAACACAATCGGCCTGAACCGCCGCACGGTCGCCTCGATGATCGCCTGCCAGGGCTTGAGCCCCGCCGCAATATCCTGCTCGATCTGATCCACCAGAATCACCGAGTTACGCATGATCATCCCCGACAGCGCGATCGTCCCGAGCATCGCCACAAACCCGAACGGCTGACGGAACACCAGCAGAAACAGCGTCACCCCGATCAACCCCAAAGGCGCCGTCAGAAACACCATCGCCGTGCGCGAAAAACTGCGCAACTGCACCATCAGCAGCGTCAGCACCACGACAATGAACATCGGCACGCCGGCGTTCACCGACTTCTGCCCACGCTCCGAATCTTCAACGGTGCCGCCGACATCCAGCAGATAGCCGTCCGGCAATTCGGCACGGATCGGATCAAGCGTCGGCATGATCTGCTTCACCAGCGTCGCCGGTTGCTCCTTGCCATAGATGTCCGCGCGCACGGTCACGTTCGGCAGGCGATTGCGGTGCCAGATGATGCCTTCCTCGAAGCCATATTCCAGCGTGGCAATCTGCGACAGCGCGACACTGCGACCGTTATCGGTGGGCACCGCCAGACTCGGCAGCAACGACAGTTCGGTGCGCTCGTGCACGGTGCCGCGCAGGAGGATTTCGATCAGCTCGTTGTCCTCACGGTACTGGCTGACGCTGGAGCCGGTCAGCGAACTCTGGAGAAACTTCGCCAGATTCGCCGTGCTCACACCCAATGCCCGGGCACGATCCTGATCGATGTTCAGGTACACGACCTTGCTCGGCTCCTCCCAGTCCAGATGCACGTTCACCACATGCGGATTCTCACGCACCTTGGCCGCAACTTTCCGGGCCAGCGCCCGGACTTCTTCGATGTGCTCGCCGGTGACGCGGAACTGCACCGGATAGCCAACCGGAGGACCGTTCTCCAGGCGCGTGACCCGCGAGCGCAGGGACGGGAACTGCTCGTTCAAGGTGTCGATCAGCCAGGTGCGTAGCGCTTCGCGCTCCTCGATGGTTTTCGCCAGTACGACGAACTGGGCGAAACTCGCCGCCGGCAGTTGTTGATCCAGCGGCAGGTAGAAACGCGGCGAACCGGTGCCGACGTAAGCGACATAGTTGTCGATGCCGGCGTGGTCCTTGAGCATCGCTTCCAGCCGTTTGACCTCGCCCGTGGTATTGGCCAGCGAGGCGCCTTCGGCAAGCTTCAGATCCACCATCAATTCCAGTCGCCCGGAAGCCGGGAAGAACTGTTGCGGTACGAACCGGAACAACGCCACCGACGCCACGAACAGCAGCACCGTGAGCACGATCACGGTTTTGCGCCGACGCACGCACCACTCCACCAGACGTCGTACCCGTTGGTAGAACGGCGTGCCATAGGGATCGGTCTGGCCGTCAGCCGTACCGTGTTTGGCTGCATGAATTTTCGCCAGATCCGGCAGGAGCTTTTCCCCCAGATACGGCACGAACACCACGGCCGCCACCCACGATGCGAGCAAGGCGATGGTCACCACCTGGAAGATCGAGCGGGTGTATTCGCCGGTGCCGGACTGCGCCGTGGCAATCGGCAGGAAGCCTGCGGCGGTGATCAGCGTACCGGTGAGCATCGGGAATGCGGTGCTGGTCCAGGCGTAACTGGCGGCCTTGATCCGGTCGAAACCCTGCTCCATTTTGATCGCCATCATTTCCACGGCGATGATCGCGTCGTCCACCAGCAAGCCCAGCGCCAGCACCAGCGCACCGAGGGAGATCTTGTGCAGGCCGATGCCGAGGTAATACATGCAGGCGAACGTCATCGCCAGCACCAGCGGAATGGTCAGAGCCACCACCATGCCAGTGCGCACGCCGAGGGAGAAGAAGCTCACCAGCAACACGATGGCCAACGCCTCGACCAGCACCTGAACGAACTCGCCGACGCCGGTTTTCACAGCTGCGGGCTGGTCGGAGACCTTGCGCAACTGCATGCCGGCCGGCAGGTTTTTCTGGATCCGGGCGAACTCGATTTCCAATGCTTTGCCCAGCACCAGAATGTCGCCGCCGTCCTTCATCGCCACCGCAAGACCGATGGCGTCTTCGCCCATGAAGCGCATGCGCGGCGCCGGAGGATCGTTGAAACCGCGCCGCACGTCGGCGACATCGGAGATGCGGAACGTACGATCACCGACCCGGATCGGGAAGTTCCTGATCTCTTCGACTGTCTGAAAATTCCCCGAAACCCGTAGCTGCAATCGCTCGCTGCCGGTTTCAAAGAAGCCGGCGGTGGACACCGCATTCTGTTCTTCCAGCGCCTGCTGCACCGCTGCCAGCGGCAAGCCGAGGGTGGCGAGTTTGACGTTGGACAGTTCGACCCAGATCTTCTCGTCCTGCAAACCGAGCAGGTCGACCTTGCCCACATCCCTGACCCGTTGCAGCTGGATCTGGATGCGGTCGGCGTAATCCTTGAGCACCGCGTAGTCGAAACCGTCGCCGGTCAGCGCATAGATATTGCCGAAGGTGGTACCGAACTCATCGTTGAAAAACGGCCCCTGAATCCCCGGCGGCAAGGTCTGGCGAATGTCGCTGACCTTCTTGCGCACCTGATACCAGAGATCCGGAATCTCTACCGAATGCATGGAGTCGCGGGCGATGAACGTGACCTGGGATTCACCGGGGCGCGAGAACGAAACAATCCGCTCGTACTCGCCGGTTTCCATCAGTTTCTTTTCGATGCGCTCGGTGACCTGACGCGAGACTTCCTGCGCCGTAGCGCCCGGCCAGCGGGTCTGGATGACCATCGCCTTGAAGGTAAACGGCGGGTCTTCGCTCTGGCCGAGCTTGGTGTAGGACAAGGCGCCGACGATCGCCAGCAAAAGCATCAGGAACAGTACGATCTGGCGATTGCGCAGCGCCCAGGCGGAAAGATTGAAACCCATCGGGGATTACTCCTTGTCCGCCAGATTGACCACGCGGTTGGAGCGATCCACCGGACGCACCTGCTGCCCTTCCAGCAGCACGTGGACGCCGGCGGCGACCACCCAGTCGCTGGCGTTCAGGCCTTCAAGCACCGGCACGGTTTTCTCACCGAACGGGCCGGTGCGCACCGGGGTCTTTTTCAACGTGTTGTTGGCGCTGACGACCCAGACGTAAGTCGCGCCGTTTTCGGCGGTCAGCGCCGAGAGCGGCACCGACAGCGGGATGACATCGGCGGTCTGCACGAAGACCCGGGCGCTCTGGCCCAGTTCCGCCGGGACTTTGCCGGAGGTGAATGAAATACGCGCGGCGAAGGTGCGGGATTTCGGATCGGCGGCCGGCGACAGCTCGCGGATCTGCCCGGCGAAGCGCTGGTTCTGTTGCGTCCACAGCTCCACCGAGACCGGCTGGCCAACCTTGAACCGGCCGAAGCTCTGCTCCGGCAGGCTGATCAGCACTTCACGCTCGCCGTCAGTGGCGAGGGTGAAAACGGTCTGCCCGGCGGCGACCACTTGCCCGACTTCCACCGAACGCTTGGCCACCACGCCATCCTGGGGCGCGCGCAGCACGGCGTAACTGGCCTGATTGGTCGAGACGTTGAATTCGGCCTTGATCTGCTTGAGGCGGGCCTCGCCGGAGCGGAAAAGGTTCTCGGCATTGTCGTAGGCCGAGCGGCTGACCATCTGCCGCTCCATCAGGGTCTTGTAGCGATCACGCTCGGCGCGCACCAGATTCAGGTTGGCTTCGGCGGCCGCGACCTGGGCCCGGGTGGCTTCCAGTTGCAGGCGTACATCCTGCGGATCGAGTTCGGCGAGCGGTTGATCGGCCTTCACGCGCTGACCTTCCTCGACCAGTCGTCGGCTGACTTTGCCGCCGATGCGGAACGCCAGATCGGGTTCGTAGCGGGCGCGAACCTCACCCGGATAGCTTTCCATCGCCTGCGCCGAAGGCTCTGGCTGCACCACCATGGCCGGTCGCACGCTGACTTGCGTCACCTCTTCCTTGCCACACGCCGACAATAAAAACGCCAGACTGACTGGCACCGCAAAGGACAACGCATGGCGGAACATGGTGAAGGACCTTTCGCTAAGGAGGCTTGGAATAATTATACTGGCCGGTATGTTATTAATAGCAAACTCACCAGTCCAGTATTAAAAGCGAAGAATGTCGAACAATCTTTCCACTCCAAACGGCCCGGGCCGACCGAAGGATCCGGCCAAGCGCCAGGCGATTCTCGAGGCGGCGAAAATCCTGTTCCTGAGTCATGGCTACGCCAACACCAGCATGGACGCCGTGGCCGCCGAGGCTGGCGTGTCGAAGCTGACGGTCTACAGCCATTTCAACGACAAGGAGACGCTGTTCTCCGCCGCCGTGGTGGCCAAATGCGAGGAGCAATTGCCGCCGCTGTTCTTCGAATTGCCCGACGGCATCGCGGTGGAAAATGTGTTGCTGAACATTGCGCGAGGCTTTCACCAGCTGATCAACAGCGATGAATCGGTGAACCTGCATCGCCTGATCATGGCGCTGGGCAGTCAGGATCCGAAGCTGTCTTTGATCTTCTTCGAGGCCGGCCCCCAGCGCATGGTGCAAGGCATGGAACGTTTGCTGCGGCGGATTCACGAAACCGGCGTGCTGAGCATCGACAACCCGCACAACGCCGCCGAGCACTTCTTTTGCCTGATCAAGGGCGCGGGGAATTTCCGGCTGTTATACGGCTGCGGTGAGCCGCTGACCGGCGAGGCGGCGGAAAGTCATGTGCAGGAAGTGGTCGGACTGTTCATGCGGGCCTATCGACCCTGAAAACAAAAATCCCACGCCATGCGTGGGATTTTCTTATGCGACGGATCAGGCCTTGAGCGCTTTCTTCGGGTAGATGTCATAGCGGCTGGATTTGCCATCCAGCGCATGGCTCGGCTTCGGCCCTTCGATGCACGGCGCCTTGCGCGGGCGCTTGACCACCACCCGGTGCGTGGCCAGCGCCAACGCCGCTTCCAGCAAGGCCGGCGCATCCGGATCATCGCCTACCAGCGGGCGGAACAGGCGCATTTCCTTCTTCACCAGCGCGGTTTTCTCACGATGCGGGAACATCGGGTCGAGGTAGATCACCTGCGGCGGCTCGCCTTCCCAATTGCGCATCACCTCGATGGAGTTGCCCTTGAGCAGCTTCATCCGCGCCACGATCGGCGCCACGTCGAAGTCTTCCGCCGCTCGGGCCAGACCATCCTCCAGCAACGCGCCGATCAATGGCTGACGCTCGATCAGGCTCATCTCGCAACCGAGACTCGCCAGCACGAACGCATCCTTGCCCAGCCCTGCCGTGGCATCCAGCACCCGTGGACGCACGCCCTGGGCGATGCCGACCGCCTTGGCGATCATCTGCCCGCTGCCACCGCCGTACAACCGACGATGGGCCGCGCCACCCTCGACGAAGTCGACCCGCACTGGCCCCGGCGCATCCGGCCCCAGCTGTTGCAGCTGCAAACCCTGCTCGCCGACCTGCAAGGCAAACTCGCCGTCAGCCACCTGCAACGGCAGGTTCAGGCGCTGCGCCCACTGCTCGGCCTGCGCTTCGAACGCCGGGCCGAGGGCCTCGACATGGATGCGGCAGGCCGCAGGTTGCTCAATCATGGAAAACACGCTCAAAAAAGTTAAGGATCGGCAAAAACCGCCGATAACCCAATCAACGCGCATTTTGCCAGAGCTGAGCGTCAACCGAAAAAAATGTCAGGCATTCTTCCCACATCGATTGGCTACATTTCGCCCACAGGCGACTTCAGCCGTCATAACACTCAAGCATTGGGCGGCGTCAGCCACCTTTGGCAGGATTTCTTTGCCCAGGCACTGGCCGAACAATCGAGTGATGTGGTGCCGGCCTGCGGCACTTTCCCGCCGGTTGATCTGGAAAGTCCTGAAGAGCCGACCGTCGGCAGCGAACTGCACGCGCACATCATCAGCCAGCGTGAATGCGATGTGGTTGAAACCGAGGTGCGTCCGCCGGAGCCGCTGTTCCTGCCGATCGCCGAAATCGACATGACACTGGCCGAGCCGTACCCGCCGTTCCCGGCAGAAGAAATCAAGACTCAGCAAAAGCAGCAGGATTTCGACAGCAGTTGGGTTCGTCCGGTCGTGATCAACAACGGCCAGCCGATTCCGGAACCGGGCCCTGCCCCGCAGAAAAAGCCGCTGTACCTGCCGATTGCCGAGTTCGACCTGGATCTGCTGCAGCCTTACCCGCCGTTCCCGCCGGAAGAAATCGTCGAGCAGCAGAAAGCTCTGGACTTCGATAACGGCTGGGTGCGCCCGATCGTTCAGCAGAACCTGCGCATCGCCGCCTGATCCCTCAGCGACACACGCTCCAGCGCCCGACATCGACATGAAAGTGATTGCGATGGGCCGCGTTGTAATCCGGACTCAACACCACACTGAACGCCTCGCAGGCACCGTCGCGCACCTGACGTAGAAACTGCGCGTCCTGATTTTGCTTCGGCCAGTCCTTGAGCACGCTGATCGCGCGACCATCCGCCAGGCGGAAGCCGGCGATGTCGAGCGCATCGGCGCTGGCATGGCGGCTGAGCGCACCGTTCTCGCGGTTGTAGACGTTGCGGCAGGCGAAGCTGCCGAGGTGATCGACCCGCGCCACCGATTGACCGTAGGCCTGCTGCGCCGCCGGTTGCAGCGTATGGCGCTCGAACATCGCGAACGCCACGGCCAACGGGCAACTGGCGAGAAAGCTGCTGCTGAGCCCCACCTCGCCGCCCTGCACGCGCAAAGCGCCGATCAGCGGGCATTTGGCATCGGGACTGTCAGCCTGTGGCGAAACCCGCAGGCCGGAGCTGCCCAGCGCCTGCTCGCACAAGGCCGGATCGCTGCGCATGCGCATCAATTTGTAGCCCGTGAGCCAGTTGGGCGTCGCCTTCACGTCCAATGGCGCCCACGGGTTCCACTGCGGCGGCACATCGAGCCAACCGCGCCAGACGCCGATCAGGCTGCCACCGATGATCAGCAGCACGGTCAACAGCGTCCAGCGCCCCATGCTCATCCCTTGAACAATTGATTGGCCTTGGCGTACGGCATCGAACGGGAGGTGAAAGTGAACGTGCCGGACTGCTGGATCTCTTCCGCCGCGCGGTAAAACTCACCCAACGCCGCCAGTGCCAGCGCCGACCCGGTGCTGATCCGCTTCACACCCATTTCTTCGAGCTGCTGCACGGTCAGCTTCAAACCGCCGGACATCAACACATTGACCGGTTTCGGCGCCACCGCGCGCACCACCGCCAGAACTTCTTCAGCGGTGCGCAGGCCCGGCGCGTACAGCACGTCGGCGCCGGCTTCGGCAAAGGCCTGCAAGCGGCGGATGGTGTCGTTGATATCGGGATTGCCGTGCAGGTAGTTTTCCGCACGGGCAGTCAGCATGAACGGAAACGGCAAGGTGCGCACGGCAGCGACGGCGGCTTCGATCCGCGCCACGGCGTGTTCGAAGCAGTAGATCGGCGAATCTTCCCGGCCGGTGGCATCTTCGATCGAACCACCCACGGCGCCCGCCTCGGCTGCGCGGATCAGACTCTGCGCCGATTCGGCCGGGGCGTCGGCGAAGCCGTTTTCCAGATCCACCGCCACCGGCAGATCGGTGGCAGCGACAATCGCCCGGACATTGGCCAGCGTATCGTCGAGACTCAGGCCACCATCGGGCTTGCTTTGGGAAAACGCATAGCCGGCGCTGGTGGTCGCCAGCGCCTGATAGCCGAGACTGGCGAGCATCTTCGCGGAACCGGCATCCCACGGATTGGGAATCACGAAAATCCCCGGGCGTTCGTGCAGGACTTTGAAGGCTTCGGCTTTACGGACTTGTTGTTGACGGGCTTGGGCGTCCATTGGCAGGCTCCTGGGCAGGAAAGAAATCCGCCTCAGAGCAGGCCAAGTTGCTCGGCGGCGGGTTCTCTGTATAGCTCAGGCAAAGGTCGCAGGCCAGGCAAACGTTGCATCAGGTGTGCGTGAAAACGTTGCGCCAGCTTCGCCGCGAGGAGGTTGTCGGCGGTGTGCAGGAAGATGTACGGCGTGCGGCCCTCTTCGATCCACTCGGCGATCTTCGCCACCCACGGCACCAGGAACGGATCGTTGGCCTCAAGCTCCGGATGGCCGATGAAGCGCACCTGCGGGAATTGAGTGAACGCTGCCGGCCGCGTCGGTACGCGGGGCTTTTTCGATTGGGCGTGGATCACCGACGACTCGGTGGACAGGCAACTGAACAAGGCGCGCGGATCGAGACAGATGCGCTCCACGCCACGATCCAACAGCAGGCGATTGAGCAGGCGCTCACTCTCACCCTTGGCGAAGAACTGCTCATGGCGAACCTCCACTGCCAGCGGACAATCCAGCGCATCGATGAATGCGGCGAGTTCCGGCAAGCGGTGCGGCGTGAAGCTTTTCGACAGTTGCAACCACATTGGCGAGACGCGCTCACCGAGCGGCTTGAGTAGCTGGAGGAAGGTTTCGGCGGCAGTCAGCTGATCGCGCAAGTCGCCGCTGTGGCTGATGTCACCGGGAAACTTGGCGGTGAAGCGAAAGTGCGCCGGCATCACCTCGGCCCAACGCTGCACAGTGGCGGGCGAGGGGCTGGCGTAGAAGGTCGTGTTGCCTTCCACGGCGTTGAACACTTGAGAATACAGACCGAGGAAATCGGAGGTCTTGGCGTCTACCGGATACAGATACTCGCGCCAGGCGTTTTCGCTCCAGGACGGGCAACCGAGGTAGTAAGGCAGATCCATCAGATGTACAGATC
This sequence comes from Pseudomonas fluorescens, assembly GCF_030344995.1. Classification (GTDB taxonomy): domain Bacteria; phylum Pseudomonadota; class Gammaproteobacteria; order Pseudomonadales; family Pseudomonadaceae; genus Aquipseudomonas; species Aquipseudomonas fluorescens_BF. The sequence goes on along the minus strand of NZ_CP128260.1, from coordinate 1,524,951 downwards.
GAGGCCCAGCACGTCTGCATCCCAATCGACAAAACCGGCGGTGCTCAGGTAGCTGGCCAGGGCCATGGCCACGCTTTTCTTCATCGCGCGGTGATAAATCATGTCTTGTTGGCGGGCGGGCAGATTGCTCAGGCGTTGGGCGGTGGCTTTGGCGGCACGGGCAGCCAATTGCTCTTCGGTCGGGAATTCCAGCTCGCCGTCGATATCGTCGACGGACTCATCCAGCGCCGGATTGCCTTTGCGAGGCTTGCGCTTGATGGGGTAGGAATGAGTGGAAACGCCGTCTATACGCATAAAGTCATGCTCGGTATCGATGATGGCAATTTAGCGGCACCTGACCGACTTAGCAAATCGCCGAGTGATAACTAGAACACATAAAAGACAAAAGGTTTAAAGCGCGGGGTTAGAAACGGACGATTGGCAGGAACGGGAGAACCCTGTGGCGAATGCCACAGGGTTAATGGCCTCAGCGGGCTTTCGGGGTGGCGACTTTGTCGCGCAGGTAAACCGGCTGGGCGTCGTCTGCTGGAATCGCTTCGCCGCGCTCCCAGGCGAATCGCGCCAGGGTCAGCAGGTCTTCGGCGTGGGGCAGCATGCCAGCGTCGGATCGGGCCAGGTTTACAGCGATGCGTTCGCCATAACCCCAACCAGTGCCGGCACCGAACCAGTCACCCGAAGCATCGTCCGGCAGCGCGGCGACTTCCGGCGGCAGCACCGCCTCGGCGTCGACCAAGCGCATCTCCCCGGCCGTCTCGCGGTAGCAGCCCCAATACACCTCATCCATCCGCGCATCGATGGCCGCCGCGACCTGGCTCACGCCGTGTTCGCGATAAGCCCGTTGCGCCAGCACGGCCAGGTTCGACACCGGCAACACCGGGCGATCCAGCGCAAACGCCAGGCCTTGCACCACGCCGATGGCAATCCGCACGCCGGTGAATGCGCCCGGGCCACGGCCGAAGGCGATGGCGTCCACCGCTTGCAGGGTGGTGCCGGCGTCGGCCAGCAGTTGCTGGATCATCGGCAGCAGTTTCTGCGCGTGCAGGCGCGGGATCACCTCGTAATGGCTCGTGACCTTGCCGTCATGCAGCAAGGCAACGGAGCAAGCTTCAGTCGCGGTGTCCAGGGCCAGCAAGGTGCTCATCGAAGTGTCCGTAAATCAGGTGGGGAAAAAGTGCGCCAGTATAAACAACTACGGCCCGCAAGCGGGCCGTGGATGATGCAGCGGATCAGGTTTTTCAGCTCAGCGCTTCAAGCACCTTGGCGGTGATCGCTTCAACCGAACCGACGCCAGGGATGTGGCTGTACTTCGGTTTGCCACCGTTCTTGGCGGACAGGTTCTGGTAGAACTCCACCAGCGGCTTGGTCTGCGAGTGGTAGACCGACAGGCGATGACGCACGGTTTCTTCGGTGTCGTCCTTGCGCTGTACCAGCTCTTCACCGGTGATGTCGTCTTTACCGGCAATTTTCGGCGGGTTGTAGACGATGTGGTAAACGCGGCCGCTGGCCTCGTGAACGCGACGACCGGCGATACGCTGAACGATTTCTTCGTCTTCAACGGCGATTTCGACCACGGCGTCCAGCTCGACACCGGCAGTCACCAGCGCTTCAGCCTGAGGAATGGTGCGCGGGAAGCCATCGAACAGGAAACCCTTGGCGCAATCGGCTTGAGCGATACGGTCCTTGACCAGCGCGATGATCAGGTCATCCGACACCAGGCCACCGGCATCCATGATGCTCTTGGCCTTGATGCCCAGCTCGGTGCCGGCCTTGACCGCAGCACGCAGCATGTCGCCGGTGGAGATTTGCGGAATGCCGAATTTCTCGGTGATGAACTTAGCCTGAGTACCTTTACCGGCCCCGGGAGCTCCCAGCAGAATGACGCGCATCGATGTGCTCCTCAATTTTTTATATAAAAAACAACGGATTCGCCTCGTGGGGCCAATCTCATAAAACGGGTCGTGGCCGCCCAAACGGCCAAAGGCTGATCAAGATACACAGCAGGCTGCGCCCACACAAGACGCCAAAAGTCGGAGAAACCGGCGCCCGCCGCGACCTTGCGACGCGGTTCCCCAAGTCGCAACCCCATCATTAACTGTCGCCTGACCGCATTTTTCCCACGGTCGTTAAACGGCACCCGACGCTCGTCCCGGGTGCCCCGCCCCACGCAGAAAACCTTAGCCGGTATTTCGCAAACCGGCGGCAATCCCCGCCACAGACACCAGCAACGCCTGTTCCACCGGGCTGCCCTGCTCGACATTCTGCTGCCGTGAACGCGCCAGCAACTCCGCCTGCAATAGATGCAGCGGGTCGAGGTAGGTGTTGCGCAGACGGATGAATTCCAGGGTGTCCGGGCTATGTGCCAGTAGCTGCGACTGACCGGTCAGGCCGAGGACGACGGAACACGCCTGCGACAATAGGTCGCGTAAGTGCGCACCCAAAGGCAGCAAATCCGACTCCACCAGACGCTCGTCGTAGGACAGCGCAATGTCGGCGTCGGCCTTGGCCAGCACCATCTCCAGCATGTCGATGCGTGTGCGGAAGAACGGCCACTGCTCGCGCATCTGCCCCAGCAACTCGCCCTCGCCGCGCTCCAGCGCTTTGCTCAATGCGGTTTCCCAGCCGAGCCAGGCCGGCAGCATCAGGCGGGTCTGAGTCCAGCCGAAGATCCACGGAATCGCCCGCAGACTTTCGATCCCGCCAGCGCGGCGCTTGGCCGGACGGCTGCCCAATGGCAAGCGACCAAGCTCCTGCTCCGGGGTCGACTGGCGGAAATACTCGACGAATTGCGGATTTTCCCGCACCACTGCGCGGTAGGCGGCGACACCGTCAGCGGCCAGTTCGTCCATCAGATGCCGCCATTCTGGGGTCGGTGGCGGCGGTGGCAACAGGGTCGCTTCGAGCACCGCCGCCAGATACAGATTGAGGTTTTGCTCGGCGATGTCCGGCAGGCCGAATTTGAATCGAATCATTTCCCCCTGTTCGGTGGTGCGGAAACGCCCCGCTACCGAACCCGGCGGCTGCGACAGAATCGCCGCGTGCGCCGGGCCGCCGCCACGGCCCACGGTGCCACCGCGACCGTGGAACAGCAGCAGTTCGACTTGCTGCTCACGACAGATTTCCACCAGCCGCTCCTGCGCCCGGTACTGCGCCCACGCCGCCGCCGTGGTGCCGGCGTCCTTGGCCGAGTCGGAATAGCCGATCATCACCTCCTGCGGGCCTTGCAGACGTGCGCGATAACCCGGCAACAGCAACAGGCGTTCGATCACCGGGCCAGCGTTATCGAGGTCGGCGAGGGTTTCGAACAACGGCACCACACGCATCGGCCGCAATACGCCGGACTCTTTCAGCAGCAATTGCACCGCCAGCACATCAGAGGCAGCACCGGCCATGGAGATCACGTAGGAGCCCAGCGAAGCGCCCGGCGCGGCGGCGATTTCCTTGCAGGTGGCGAGCACTTCGGCGGTGTCGGCCGAGGGTTTGAAATGCGCCGGCAGCAGCGGCCGACGATTTTGCAGTTCGCGAGTCAGGAAGCTGATGCGCTGTTCTTCGTCCCACTCTTCGTACTTGCCGAGGCCGAGGTAATCGGTGATTTCGGTCATGGCCGCGCTGTGGCGGGACGAATCCTGACGCACATCGAGGCGCACCAGGAACAGGCCGAAGGTCACGGCCCGACGCAGGCAATCGAGCAATGGCCCGTCAGCGATCACGCCCATCCCGCATTCATGCAGCGAGTTGAAACACAGTTCCAGCGGATCGAGCAGGTCGCGGTTGTTGTGCAGCACATCGGCAGGCGCCGGGGTGGTCGCCGTCAAGGATGCATGGGCCCAGTTGCGCGTGGCGCGCAGGCGTTCGCGCAATTGCTTGAGCACCGCACGATACGGCTCGGCACTGTCGCCGGCCCGGGCCTTGAGCGCTTCGCTGGCCTGCTGCATCGATAATTCGGCAGCCAGGTGATCGACGTCACGCAGGTACAGATCCGCCGCCATCCAGCGCGCCAGCAACAGCACTTCGCGGGTCACGGCAGCCGTCACGTTCGGGTTACCGTCGCGGTCGCCGCCCATCCACGAAGCAAAGCGGATCGGCGCGGCTTCCAGCGGCAAACGCAGGCCAGTGGCGGCGAACAGCGCCTGATCGGCCTTGCGCATATGGTTGGGTATCGCCTGCCACAGCGAATGCTCGATCACCGCAAAACCCCACTTGGCTTCGTCCACCGGAGTCGGCCGGGTGCGGCGGATTTCTTCGGTGTGCCAGGCTTCGGCGATCAGCCGCTGCAGGGTGTTGTGGATCTGCTCGCGCTCAGCGGTGGTCAGGTCGCGGTGATCCTGAGCCGCCAGTTGCGCGGCAATCGCGTCGTACTTCTGGATCAGCGTACGCCGCGCCACTTCGGTCGGGTGCGCGGTGAGCACCAGTTCGATTTCCAGCCGCGCCAGTTGCCGGGCCAGGGATTCGGCGCTGTGCCCTTCGTTGCGCAGGCGGGCGAGCAGTTGCGGCAGCACGCGGGACTCGAACGGCGCGGCATGGGTCTCTTCCCGGCGATGGATGAGCTGGTACTGCTCGGCGATGTTCGCCAGGTTGAGAAACTGGTTGAAGGCCCGCGCCACCGGCAGCAGTTCGTCTTCGCTCAATTGATTGAGGCTGGCGCTGAGTTCGGCGTCCATCGAGCCGCGCCGGTCGGCCTTGGCGCCCTTGCGAATCTGCTCGATCTTGTCGAGAAACGCCTCGCCGTACTGGTCACGAATGGTGTTGCCCAACAGCTCACCGAGCAGGTGAACGTCTTCGCGCAAGCGTGCATCAATATCGGTCATCAGCATCTCTCCAGCAGTAATCGGTGACGGATCGCAAGTGAGTGGATGAACAGAGAGTGCCGCTCTGGGACGCTTCTTACAAGCAGACGACGAAGGGACTTTAAACCTTGAGGCTTGAAGCTAGTCTCAACAGTAAGCCCCACAACGGCTTGCCGCCGGCTGACGGCGGACACTCACCAAGACCTGCCATGAGCAGGTGCGACATGAGGTCATTATGAAAATCCGTGAACTCGCCCAGCATTGGGAAGAAACCGCCAAGGGTCGCCTGACCGATACCGGCTACACGATTCATCTGGATGTGGAAGCTGCCGCACGGCTGGCGGCGATCGCCGAGATGTACCCCAAACGCCATGCCGAAGAACTGCTCGGCGAGCTGATCGGCGCCGCCCTCGAAGAGTTCGAAGCGAGCCTGCCGTACGTGAAAGGTTCGACGGTGGTTGCCACCGATGAGGAAGGCGATCCGCTATATGAAGACGTCGGCCCGACTCCGCGTTTTCTCGCGTTGTCACGGCGGCATTTGCATGACTTGTCGGCTGCAGCCGGCAAGCAGAAACACTGATCCCTGATACTTCAAAACTGTGGGAAACGGTTTGTCCTCGATGGCATCAGTTCAGCCGCAAATGTGCTGAACTTGATGGCCTCATCGCTGGCAAGCCAGCTCCCACAGGGACTGAATTTCTCCTGCGCTTTTCCGCCATTTTTCGCCCGCGCGTACCACTCTCCCCCGCCAAAGTTCCCGGTTTAGAGCCTTGTCCGTTTGGTCAGAATATTTTTTGGCGATGAGCCATCTTTTCTGAACTTTTGAAAAATGCCTTCGGTCGGAACAGGTAACCACGCCTGGAACGAGCGTTTCAAAACGCACTTGCACATGACGGTTGCGGCTCCGCTACCAGGATGGATTTCGAAGCTTCCAAGGAGTTAACCAATGGAGTTGAAGACCATGAAGACCCAAACCTCGTTTTCCCACCTGCGCGGTCTGAAACTGGCCGCTCTCGCCATCGGCACCAGCTTCGTGCTGGCCGGTTGCGCCGGCAATCCACCGACCGAGCAATACGCCGTGACTCAATCGGCGGTCAACAGCGCGGTCAGCGCCGGCGGTACCGAATTCGCCGCCGTGGAAATGAAGCAGGCCCAGGACAAGCTCAAACAAGCCGAAATCGCCATGCATGACAAGAAGTATGACGAGGCCCGCACCCTGGCCGAACAGGCCGAGTGGGACGCTCGCGTAGCGGAACGCAAGGCTCAGGCGATGAAAGCCGAACAAGCGGTGAAGGATTCCCAGAAAGGTGTTCAGGAACTGCGTCAGGAAAGTCAGCGCACCGTGCAGTAAGCGCGCATCCCGACCGCAAGGCTGAAACTCTTATCGATAGAAAGGACGAACGATTATGCGTAAACAACTGATGATCCCCGCTCTCCTGGCCGCAAGCGTTGCCCTGGCTGCCTGCTCGACACCGCCGAATCCGAACCTGGAACAGGCACGCACCAACTATGCCGGCCTGCAGGCCAACCCGCAGGCGAGCAAAGTCGCAGCGCTGGAAACCAAGGACGCCAGTGATTACCTGGACAAGGCCGACAAGGCTTATCTGGACAAGGAAGACCAGCACAAGGTCGACCAGCTGGCTTATCTGACCAACCAGCGCGTGGAAGTGGCCAAGCAGACCATCGCCCTGCGCACCGCTGAAAACAACCTGAAGAACGCCGCCGCCCAACGTGCCCAGGCCCGTCTGGATGCTCGCGATCAGCAGATCAAACAGCTGCAGGACAGCCTCAACGCCAAGCAGACCGATCGCGGTACGCTGGTGACCTTCGGTGACGTGCTGTTCGCCACCAACAAGGCCGAGCTGAAATCCAGCGGTCTGGTGAACATCAACAAACTGGCGCAGTTCCTCCAGGAAAACCCTGACCGCAAAGTGATCGTCGAGGGCTACACCGACAGCACCGGTACGGCGAACTACAACCAGTCGCTGTCCGAGCGTCGTGCGACATCGGTGCAGGTTGCACTGATCAAGATGGGCGTCGATCCGTCGCGCATCGTGGCCCAGGGTTATGGCAAGGAATACCCGGTGGCGGATAACGGCAGCGTTTCGGGCCGAGCAATGAACCGTCGAGTGGAAGTGACCATTTCCAACGACAACCAGCCAGTAGTGCCGCGTTCGGCCGTGAGTTCGACCGCGCACTGATTCGCTGAGCAACAAACAAAAAGCCCCGCCTGATTTTGATCAGGCGGGGCTTTTTGTTTGGATGCTCGGCTCGGAATGTGTGGGGATCAGAGATCGTAGCCCCCTCACCCCAGCCCTCTCCCCGAGGGAGAGGGAGTCGATTGGGGGATGCTACAGAAATACGTCGACCTGAAAGTTATTTGCCGAATCCATAATCGACACAACCTTTCAGGTCGATGTATAGCGTCAGACACCTCGGTCAGTCCCCTCTCCCACTGGGAAAGGGAGCCGATTGGAGGATGCTCCAGAAATACGTCGACCTGAAAGTTATTTACCGAATCCATAATCGACACAATCTTTCAGGTCGATGTATAGCGTCAGACACCTCGGTCAGTCCCCTCTCCCCCTGGGAGAGGGTTAGGGTGAGGGCTTTACTCTTCGAGCTTCTGCGGCGTCTCCTGGCCCATGCAGCGCACGGCTTTTTTCTGGCTGTTGACCAGCACACCGGTAAGGCCTTTCTGTTCGGTGTCGAACAGCACCAGCACGCCATCGATGCACTGCGCCACTTGCGGCGCCGGGTCCAGGGAGACTTTGTAGTCTTCGCCGGGAATGGTCTTGAGCATGGTGAATTCGTTGAGCAGCAACGCATCCTCGGGTTTGGCGAAGTGCAGGTAGCCGTAGTACCACAGGGCGCCGACGGTGCCGAGGATGCTGCAGATACCGGTGATGATCAGCGGGATGGCGTTACGTTCTTCACTCATTGCGGACTCTCTGGTGGTTCGTCTTCAGAATTCGGGGGTGTCGGATAATTCGGGATCTCGCCGAGACGGCGCAGGCCGTTGAAGTGTTCGGGATCGTCGAGGTAGCGCAGCATCACCTGACGCCAGACCGGGTCGCCGAAGGTCTGCACATGCCCGCCCCGGGTCAGCTGCAGCACGCGCGGTGGCGGCGCAGCTTGATACAGATGGATGCCGTTGGAAAGGGGCACCAGCGGATCGTCGAGGCTGTGGAAGATCAGTTTCGGCACGCCGTTGAGCTGCGGCATGGCGTTGATCGCGCTGTCGCCATCGGGCACCAGCCACGACAGCGGCACCTGAAATGGCCACGTCAGCCATGAGGTGCTGAGGGCGTATTGGCCGACGCTGCGGTAACTGGCGGGCACGCCGTCGAGCACCAGGGCCTTGAGCTGTTTTTGTCTTTCCGGATGTTGCACCAGCCAATGCACCGCCATCGCCCCGCCGAGACTCTGACCCAGCAGCACCAGCGGTTTGCCTTTGACTTCCGGCGCCTTGTCCAGCCAGGCGAAGGCGGCATCAATGTCCTGATAGATCGCCGGCAGGCTCGGTTCGCCTTCGGACAAGCCGTAACCGCGATAGTCCACCAGCAGCACTTGATAGCCGTTTTTCGGCAGCCACCAGCTCCCGCCCAGGTGCATCGGCAGGTTGCCGCCGTTGCCGTGCAGGTGCAGGACCGTGCCTTTGACCTCGACCCCGGGCTTGGCCGGCAGCCACCAGGCGTTCAGCTTGAGGCCGTCGGCGGTGGTCAGGGTGACGGTGCGGTATTCGAGCTTGGCCTTTTCCGGCGTGAAGATCTGCCCCGGTTCGGGGTAGAACAGCAAGGAGCTGCAACCGCCGAGGGTCAGGAGCAGGCAAAGGATGCCGAGGATTCTCATCCGGTGAAACCTCGCGAAGAGAGTTGAAACACAACCCTGAAGAAAACAAATGACCTTGTGGGAGCGGGCTTGCCCGCGATGGCGGAGGATCAATCGACATCAACGTTGAATGTCAGACCGCTATCGCGGGCAAGCCCGCTCCCACAGAGGACGGTATTGGACCTACAGGATGTTGGAGTAATCCGCCTCGATCCGGTCCAGGCTCAAGTGATTGAGGAAGTTGGAGAAGCACATCCACGCCGACAACGCGTTCATGTCGCGGAACTGGTCCGGCAGGTACTTGGGCGGCACAACCAGGCCTTCGTCCACCAGCTGACGCAGGGTTCGCATGTCCTCCAGCGTGGTCTTGCCGCAGAACAACAGCGGGATCTGCTCGAGCTTGCCCTTGCGCACGGCCAACTGAATGTAGTTGTAAACCATGATGAAGCCCTTGAGGTAGGACAAGTCTTTGGTGAATGGCAGACCGGTCGGCGTCGATCCACGGAAAACCCGACTGGCGTTGCCGTAGCTTTCCGCCATTTCGAAGCCCTGCTCGCGGAAGAACTCGAAAATCTGCAGGAAGTCTGCGCCCTCCTCGACCATGTGAATGGCGCGGGTGCGATTGGTCAGCTTGCGCAAGCGGCTCGGGTAGGAGGCGAACGTGATGATTTCCATCAGGATCGCCAGGCCTTCCTGAGTCACCGTCGACGAGGGCGGACCCTTGGACAGGAAGGTGCAGATCGGCTGGTTCAAGCCGTTGAGCGTGGTGCCGACATGCACCAGGCCTTCGTGGACTTCCAGCGCGCGTACGTCGCGGTCGTTGAACATCGCGTCGGTGCGGATCTTGATGTAGTCGGCGCCCGCCGCCGCATCGGCGACGATCCCGTCGGACTCGAACACGCGGATGGTTTCCTCGGCCTCGCCGAACACTTTGTTCAGGCGGGTTTGCAGCAGATGCACGGCATCCTTGGCGGTGAGGATCTTCGGTTCGTCCTTCAGGTCGCCCCGACCGTCGATGTTGTTCAGGTAGTCGGACATCATCAGGCCGAGGTCGGCCAGGGTCGGGTCACCGGCGTGGAACGCGTCGGACGCGGCGCCGTAAAGCTCCTGGGAAATCAGGCCGAAATCCTCGGTGCCGCGCGCTTCGAGCATGCGCACCACCATCCGGTATTCCTTGCACATGCGGCGCATGATCTGGCCGACCGGGTTGAACTGGCCGAGCTGGCGGGTGATGTCCCGTTCGATGTTCTGGAATTCCAGCTTGACCTTGCTCGAATCGAAGGACAGTGGCCGGTTGAGGTAGTAGTCGCGATCCACCGCCGGCAATTCCTTGCCCTTGGCCTTGAGGAAACCCTTGCGGATGTTCTCGTCCCACTTCACCGCGTCGAGCACGCGGATCGGCGTCTGCGCCAGCACAATGCGATCGGACAGCGTGCGTATCGTCTGCTGGTAATCGTCCACCCGAAACTCCTGTAGAAAACGTGACGAACTGAATTATTTGGCTTTGGCTTGGTGCTGATAGCGCGCCGCTTCGACGAAAACGTCGGAATTGGCCGGGTCGTCGAGGTAAGCAAAGACCTTTTCAAGCGGGCTGTCGACCTGCACGCCCTCGCCGTCATCGGTCTGGAAGCCCTGGCCGTCGAGGGTCTTCTGGGCGATGGCCTGGTTGATCTGCTCGAGGTCGAGGTTGTAGATCACCAGTTCGCGCTTGTCGGTGATCTCGAAACCGGCAATGGTGAAGTGCCCGCCGTATTGCGCCGGCACCTTCGCCGACAGGTACCAGCGGTTACCGTGGCGCGACACCGTGAACGGATAGGCTTCACGCTCGCGGGGTTTGGCTTTGAAGTACGCAACCGCCTGATAACGATCGTTGCCCAGGCGCGTCAGTTCCAGATTCATCGGCTCGCCCCAGGCATTGGTGCTCGACCATTGGCCGAGCAGGCCCTTGGGCGCCGGCTCACTGGCGGGCAGCGGATCCTTGAAGGTCACCAGACATCCGCTGAGCAGCAGGAACGACAAGGCGATCAGCACGCCACGCCAGGCTTTCATTCGACACTCCCTAGACCCGAACTCACCAGCGAACCTGTGGGAGCGAGCTTGCTCGCGATGGCGGAGTGTCAGCCAATGAAGACTTTGAATGACAGATCGCAATCGTCGGATCGCCGCCCGGAGCAAGCTCGCTCCCACAGGGGATTGCGTTACACCGACGCGAGTACCAGGTGCATATAGCGCGTCAGAATGCCGAGCATGTCCTCTTCGGCCAAAGGCTCGGCGTCGTTGAGCAGGCCCTGATATTCCATCCGTCCGATAATCGCCGTCAACACCTTGGCATCCTGCTGCGGCTCGCGCGAGCCCAATACCTGGAACAACTGGCAGGTGCCCTGCAGCAGAATCTGCTGATGGGAGCGCACCAGTTCCGCCAGACGCGGGTTGAGCAGCGCCTCCTGGCGGAACGCCTGTTCAGCCATCAAATGCTCGCGACGGTTGACCAGTTGCCGGTGCACGTAGTCGGCCATCAATCGGGCGATATCGTCGGCCAGTTGCGAACGCGACTCCGGGCTGCCGTCACCGCTGACCACCATTTCGCGCAGCAGGCCTTCGTTGTTGATCCACAGCTTGGCCATGTAGGCCGCGCTGCGTTCGACGTATTGAGCGAAGGTATCGGTGAGCAAGTCATCGATGTCCTTGAAGTAATAAGTGGTGGCCGACAGCGGCACACCGGCCTCGGCGGCCACCGCCCGGTGACGCACGGCCCGCACGCCGTCACGCACGACAATGCGCATCGCCGCATCGAGAATGTCCTGTCGGCGCTGTTCACTGCCCTGCCGGCTGGCCTTGCGGCCCTGGTACTGAACACTTTCAGCGACCGCAGTGGCGATTCCCGCTGCACCCTCTTGAGCCATTGCACCGATCACGACAGGCATACCTCTGTTGTTTTCTTCAAAATTAACCATTTGATACGTTTGTACCAGACAGGCAATAAAAAGCCGCCCATTTCAGGCGGCTTTTTTATTGAAACACTTACGCTTGTGGCCGCATGTGCGGGAACAGGATCACGTCGCGGATCGACGGGGAGTTGGTCAGCAGCATCACCAGACGGTCGATGCCGATACCTTCACCGGCCGTTGGCGGCATGCCGTACTCCAGCGCGCGAACGAAGTCGGCGTCGTAGTGCATGGCTTCATCGTCGCCGGCGTCCTTGTCGGCCACCTGCGCCATGAAGCGCTCGGCCTGGTCTTCCGCGTCGTTCAGCTCGGAGTAGGCGTTGGCGATTTCACGGCCGCCGATGAACAGCTCGAAGCGGTCAGTGACGTTCGGGTTGTCGTCGTTGCGACGGGCCAGTGGCGACACTTCGAACGGGTACTGGGTAATGAAGTGCGGCTGTTCCAGCTTGTGCTCGACCAGTTCTTCGAAAATCATCACCTGCAGCTTGCCCAGACCTTCGAAGCCCAGCACCTTGGCGCCGGCCTTCTTGGCGATGGCGCGCGCCTTGTCGATGTCGTTCAGGTCATCGGCGGTCAGCTCAGGGTTGTACTTGAGGATCGAGTCGAACACCGACAGGCGCACGAACGGCTCGCCGAAGTGGAACACCTTGTCGCCGTACGGCACGTCGGTGCTGCCCAGAACCAACTGCGCCAGTTCGCGGAACAGTTCTTCGGTCAGGTCCATGTTGTCTTCGTAGTCGGCGTAAGCCTGGTAGAACTCCAACATGGTGAATTCAGGGTTGTGACGAGTCGAAACGCCTTCGTTACGGAAGTTGCGGTTGATCTCGAACACTTTTTCGAAGCCGCCAACCACCAGACGCTTCAGATACAGCTCTGGTGCAATACGCAGGAACATTTCCATGTCCAGCGCGTTGTGGTGGGTTTCGAACGGCTTGGCCGCGGCGCCGCCAGGAATGGTCTGCAGCATCGGCGTTTCGACTTCGAGGAAGTCGCGCTTCATCAGGAAGCTGCGGATGTGCGCGATCACTTGCGAACGCACGCGGAAAGTCTGACGCACGTCTTCGTTGACGATCAGGTCAACGTAGCGCTGACGGTAGCGCTGTTCGGTGTCGGTCAGGCCGTGGTGCTTGTCCGGCAGCGGGCGCAGGGATTTGGTCAGCAGGCGCACGCTGGTCATCTCGACGTACAGGTCGCCCTTACCGGAACGGGCCAGGGTGCCTTCGGCGGCGATGATGTCGCCCATGTCCCAGGTTTTCACCGCGGCCAGGGTTTCTTCGGACAGGGTCTTGCGGTTGACGTAGACCTGGATGCGACCGGTCATGTCCTGAATCACCATGAACGAGCCACGGTTGAGCATGATGCGACCTGCAACCTTGACCGGAATCGCAGCCTCTGCCAGCTCTTCCTTGGTCTTGTCCGCGTACTGTTTCTGCAGTGCTTCGCAGTAGTTGTCGCGGCGGAAGTCATTCGGGAAGGCATTGCCCTTGGCGCGCTCGGCAGCAAGCTTTTCCTTGCGCAGGGCGATCAGGGAGTTTTCTTCCTGTTGCAGGGCTTGCGAATCGAGTTGTTGGTCGCTCATGTCTTTAAATTTTCCATCACAGGTTCGTTGCCCCCGCCGGTGACGGGGGACTTGAGGTCGGGTGAAGCTTACAGCCCCGATTTCAGGCTGGCTTCCAGGTATTCGTCGATGTCGCCGTCGAGCACCTTGTCGCAGTCACTGCGTTCGATGTTGGTGCGCAGATCCTTGATCCGCGACGCATCGAGCACGTACGAACGGATCTGGTGACCCCAGCCGATGTCCGACTTGGTGTCTTCCAGCGCCTGGGACGCCGCGTTGCGCTTCTGCATTTCCTGCTCGTACAACTTGGCCCGCAGCATTTTCATGGCGGTGTCCTTGTTGGCGTGCTGGGAACGTTCGTTCTGGCAGCTCACCACGGTGTTGGTCGGTACGTGGGTGATACGTACGGCCGAGTCGGTGGTGTTTACGTGCTGACCACCGGCACCGGAAGAACGATAGGTGTCGATCCGCAGGTCTGCCGGGTTGATTTCGATTTCCACCTTGTCGTCGATCTCTGGCGAGACGAAAACCGCGGAGAACGAAGTGTGGCGACGGTTGCCGGAGTCGAACGGGCTCTTGCGCACCAGACGGTGCACGCCGATCTCGGTACGCAGCCAGCCAAAGGCGTATTCGCCCTTGATGTGCACGGTGGCACCTTTGATCCCGGCGACTTCACCGGCCGACAGCTCCATGATGGTCGCGTCGAAACCGCGTTTGTCGGCCCAGCGCAGGTACATGCGCAGCAGGATGTTGGCCCAGTCCTGGGCTTCGGTGCCGCCGGAACCGGCCTGGATGTCCAGGTAGGCGTTGTTCGGGTCCATCTCGTGGCTGAACATACGGCGGAATTCGAGTTTGGACAGGGACTCTTCGAGACCTTGAAGGACTTCGACGACGTCGTTGACCGCGCCCTCGTCGTTCTCTTCAACGGCCATGTCCAGCAGCTCGCGGCAATCGGCCAGGCCACCGTTCAGTTCGTCGAGGGTATCGACGATCTGCGCCAGCGCAGCGCGCTCGCGGCCCAGTTCCTGGGCGTATTCAGGTTTGTTCCAGACTGCAGGATCTTCAAGCTCGCGATTGACTTCGATCAGACGCTCATGCTTTTGATCGTAGTCAAAGATACCCCCGAATAGTTTCGGAGCGCTCGGACAGGTCCTTGATGGTGTTCAGGATCGGGTTGATTTCCATGACGGGCAGCACTCGTTGGCGAACTTTTGAAAGCCGGCGAGTATAACGTAATCACGCTGTCACGGCAGCCCGTCTGGCGGCTCTTGAGGCGAATGAACCCGATGGTTCATTCGATCCCCACCTGATTGCGCCCGTTGTTCTTGGCCAGGTACAGCCCACGGTCCGCCGCCGAGATCAGTAACCGGCAGTCGCTGCCCGACTCCGGCACCATGGTTGCCAAGCCGATGCTGATGGTCAGGCTCGAGCCTTCGGCCGGAGCATTGTGCGGAATCTTCAGCGCCGCGACCGTCTGGCGCAGCTTCTCCGCAACCAGTCGCGCCCCGCCCGGCGAGGTGTTGGGCAGCACCAGCGCAAATTCTTCGCCGCCATAACGCGCCGGCAGATCGGACGGCCGGGCACTGGCCTCGCGGATCGCCGTGGCGACCTTGCGCAAGGCTTCGTCGCCTTCGACGTGGCCGAAGGTGTCGTTGTAGGACTTGAAGTAATCGACGTCGATCATCAGCAACGACAACTGGCTCTGGTCGCGCAGCGAACGGCGCCATTCCAGTTCCAGGTATTCGTCGAAGTGCCGACGGTTGGACAGCCCGGTCAGGCCGTCGGAGTTCATCAGGCGTTGCAAGACAAGGTTGGTGTCGAGCAATTGCTGCTGGCTGACCCGCAAGGCGCGGTAGGCCGCGTCCCGTTGCAGCAACGTCATGTAGGAGCGCGAGTGATAGCGGATACGCGCCACCAGCTCGATGTTGTCCGGCAGTTTCACCAGGTAATCGTTGGCCCCGGCGGAGAACGCCGCACTTTTGATCAGCGGGTCTTCCTTGGTCGACAGGACGATGATCGGGATGTCCTTGGTTGCCGGGTGATTGCGGTATTCGCGCACCAGGCTCAGGCCGTCGAGGCCGGGCATCACCAGATCCTGCAGGATCACGGTCGGCTTGATCCGCACCGCGTGGGCCACGGCCTGATGCGGGTCGGAGCAGAAGTGGAAGTCGATGTTCTCTTCATTCGACAGCCCACGGCGCACGGCTTCGCCGATCATCGCCTGATCGTCCACCAACAACACCATGGCGGCGTTCTCGTCGGTTTTGATGTCATCGATCTGTAAGTCATTCATGGGCGGTCACCTGAGTGCTGCGGGGGCCAGGATTGCGGAGGAACGTGTTCATTTGGGGAAAATCTCCAGCAATCGTGGCGCTATCTTTTCCAGTGGACGGATTTCTACGGCCGCGTCGATGGCTGCGGCAGCCTTGGGCATGCCGTACACCGCACTGCTTTGCTGATCCTGCGCGATGGTCAGGTAACCCTGTTGGCGCATGAGCTTAAGCCCTTGAGCCCCGTCGCGTCCCATCCCTGTCAATAAAACCCCTACTGCGTCACCGTTCCAGTAGTTGGCGACGCTTTCGAAAAACACGTCGATCGAGGGGCGGTAGATCTCGTTGACCGGCTCGGCGGTGTAGGCCAGCGTGCCGTTCTTGAGCAAGCGAATATGGTGGTTGGTACCGGCCAGCAGCACTGCGCCGGCCTGCGGCGGTTCACCTTCGCGGGCCAGACGCACGTCAAGGCCGCTGGCGCTGGCCAACCATTCGGCCATGCCGGCGGCAAACACCTGGTCGACATGCTGCACCAGCACGATGGCCGCCGAAAAGTGCCGCGGCAGGCCTTTGAGCAAGACCTCCAGCGCCGCCGGGCCACCGGCCGAAGAGCCGATCGCCACCAGTCGCTGACGCGAGGCGGTGCTGCGCGGTGTCGCAGGTGCCGGACGCGAGCGGGCGGTTTTCTCGCCGATCAGCCAGCCGATGTTGAGGATTTTGCGCAGCAGCGGCGCCGCCGCTTCCTGAGGATTGCCGCCACCGATGGCCGGGGTGTCGACCACGTCCAGCGCGCCGTGGCCCATGGCTTCGAACACCCGATGCACGTTCTGCTGGCGGTCCACCGTGACGATGACGATCGCGCACGGGCTCTCGGCCATGATCCGGCGGGTGGCCTCGACGCCATCCATCACCGGCATGATCAGGTCCATCAGGATCAGGTCCGGGGTGTTTTCCGCGCACAGGCGCACCGCTTCGGCGCCGTTGCTGGCGACCCACACCACCTGATGCGCCGGCTCGAAGGCCAGCGCGCGGCGCAGGGCCTCCACCGCCAGAGGCATGTCGTTGACGATTGCGATCTTCATGCCCGCGCTCCTCCGATGAGCTCAACCACCGCGTCGAGCAAGGCGTCGTCATGAAAACTGGCCTTGGCCAGATAATAGTCGGCGCCGGCGTCCAGTCCACGGCGGCGGTCTTCCTCGCGATCCTTGTAGGACACCACCATCACCGGCAGCGATTGCAGTCGGTTGTCGCGGCGCAGCAGCGAGACCAGTTCGATGCCGTCCATGCGCGGCATGTCGATGTCGGTGATCAGCAGATCGAAGTCCTCGGAGCGCAGGGCGTTCCAGCCGTCCATACCGTCCACCGCAACGGCCACGTCGTAGCCGCGATTGAGCAGCAGTTTGCGTTGCAGTTCGCGCACGGTCAGCGAGTCGTCGACCACCAGAATCCGCTTGCGCGCGGCTTCTGCGGCCTGACTGCCGTGACGTGCGATGCGCTCCAGACGCCCGGTGTTGAGCAGTTTGTCCACCGAACGCAGCATGTCTTCGACGTCGACAATCAGCACCACCGAACCGTCGTCGAGCAAGGCCCCGGCGGAAATGTCCTGCACCTTGCCCAGCCGCTCATCCAGCGGCAGCACCACCAGCGTGCGCTCGCCGATGAAGCGCTCGACCGCCACGCCGTAGATCGCATCGCGCTCGCGGATCACTACGACCTTGAGCGTGTCGCCGCTGTTCTGGCTCGCCGGGCGCTGCAGCAATTGGCTGGCCGCAACAAGACCGACATGCCGGCCCTCGTGCCAGAAATGCTGGCGCCCTTCGACCTGCACGATGTCCTCCGGCGCCAAATCGCACATGCGCTCGATGTGCGCCAGCGGGAACGCGTAGGCCTCGTCGCCGACTTCCACCACCAGGCTGCGCACCACCGACAGGGTCAGCGGCACTTCCAGATGGAAACGACTGCCCTCGCCCGCCGTCTGCTCCAGCACCACCGCGCCGCGCAACTGGCGGACCATGTGCTGGACGGCATCGAGGCCGACGCCGCGACCGGACACTTCGGTGACCTTGTCCCGCAGACTGAAACCCGGCAGGAACAGGAAGGTCAGCAGTTCTTCTTCGCTCAACTGGGCGGCGGTTTCCGCTGGCGACAACTGGCGTTCGACGATGCTGCGGCGGACCTTCTCCAGATCCACGCCATTGCCGTCGTCGCTCAATTCCAGCACCAGCAGACCCGCCTGATGCGAGGCGCGCAGACGAATCAGCCCTTCCTCGGACTTGCCTCTGAGCCGGCGTTCTTCCGGGGTTTCGATGCCGTGATCGACCGCATTGCGCAGCAGGTGCGTCAGCGGTGCTTCGAGTTTTTCCAATACATCGCGGTCGACCTGAGTCTTCTCGCCCTCGATCTCCAGTCGCACCTGTTTGCCGAGGCTGCGACCGAGGTCGCGCACCATCCGCACCTGCCCGGACAACACATCGGCGAACGGCCGCATGCGGCAGGCCAGCGCGGTGTCGTAGAGCACTTGCGCGCGCTGGCTGGCTTGCCAGGCAAACTCGTCGAGCTCGGCGTTTTTCTCTGCCAGCAACTGCTGGGATTCGGCGAGCAAACGTCGCGCGTCTTCGAGTGCCTCTTGAGCCTCAAGGCTCAGGGCGTGTTCCTTGAGATGTACGTTAAGACTTTCCAGCGCCCGCAGGCCGTTGTTCTGCATACGCTTGAGGCGCTGCATAGTGGCCAGGTGCGGCTTGAGGCGCTGGGTTTCCACCAGGGATTTGCTCGACAGATCGAGCAGGCTGTTCAGGCGTTCGGCGGTGACCCGCAGCACCCGCTCGCCACCCTCGGTTGTGCGTTTACTCTTGCGCGGCGCGGGCTCAGGCTCGGCAACCTCGACCGGGATTTCAACCGGCGCAGGTTCAACCACCGGCGGTGGCTGAACCTGCAACTCGGCCATCGGTGGCGCACTCGGAGCGGCGGGCACCACGGCCGGTGCCGTCGGGTCGAGCAAACCGCCCATCAACGCCACGTACGCCTCAATGTCCGCCGGTTGCGGGCCATTGGCCGGTGTTGCGATGCGCATCAGCAAGTCGGTGCCCTGCAACAGCGCGTCGATATGTTCCGGACGCAGGAACAACCGCCCTTCCTGGGCGCTGACCAGGCAATCTTCCATCACGTGGGCGACGCTGACGCCGCTGTCGATGCCGACGATCCGCGCCGCGCCTTTCAACGAGTGCGCCGCGCGCATGCACGATTCGAGCTGATCGGCCTGGGTCGGGTTGCGCTCCAGCGCCAGCAGCCCGGCGCTGAGCACCTGAGTCTGGGCTTCGGCTTCGAGGCTGAACAGCTCGAGCAAGGAGGCGTCGCGCATTTGCTCGGGGGTCATGTGAGGCTCCGGGAAACGGCGGATAACAGCTGTTCTTCATCCAGCCAACGCAGGCTGCGACCTTTGAAAGGCAACACGCCCCGGGTGTATTTGGCGCTGGCCTGTGCGCCGGAACGTGAGGCGGCATCGAGGATTCGCTCGTCGATGGCATGAATCCCGTCGACTTCGTCCACCGGCACCACCACTGGCCCACCCTGGGCCGCGATGATCAGCATGCGCGGCATGATTCGCGCGCCAGTTGCCGGGGCTACGTTGCCGTCGAGGTCGAGCAGTTCGACCAGCGACAGGCACGCCACCAGCGCACCGCGCACGTTCGCCACGCCGAGCAAGGCCCGGGAGCGCTGGTGCGGCAGCGAGTGAATCGCCTGCAACGGCGCGACCTCCACCAGGCTGCGGGTGGCCAGGCCGAGCCATTCTTCGCCGAGGCGGAACATCAGCAGCGAACGGGTCTTCAGCTCGGTTTCGACCTGGGTCGCCACCGGGTCGCGCTCGTCCTGCTGCAACGCATAGCGGTCGAGCAAACGCGTGGCCGCGGCGGAGTACACCGAGCAATTGCGGCAATGAATGTGCTCGTCCAGCAGCGGACAGGACTTGTCGCCGTGGATGCCGATGCGGTTCCAGCAATCGTCGATGGCCCGGGCGTCTTCATGGGTGACATTCAAAGTGTCGGACGGGATCATCGTTTACGCTCACTGTCGGCGGTGCGGTCGCTGCGAGCGGCGCGCTCCTGCAATCGTCTGGCGCCGGCCGTGTCGCCCTGGGCTTGCAGCAGCGCGGCCAGGTGCATCAAGGCTTCGGGGTGTTGCGGTTCGAGGTACAGCGCCTTGCGGTAAAAGCCCTGGGCTTCAAGGGCGCTGCCGGCGACATCGCTCAGCAGGCCGAGCCAGTAGAACACCTGGGCCACCGGCTCATGGCTGCGCAAATACTGTTCGCACGCGGCCCGGGCCTCGGCACTTTTGCCTTCGTTGGCCAGGGCGGCGATGTTGGCCAGCAACGTCGCGGCGTCGGGGTTGGTGCTTTTAGCCGTCGCGGGCAACGGCGTCACGCCAGCAAACGGACGATTGCGCACCGGCGGCGGTGGCGTGCTGCGCACCGGTTGGCGCACAGGCAACGGCACCGGAATCGCGGTCGGCATCGGCAACGGTTCGGGCTGCGGTTCGCTGTGACGACTGAAGGCGAAGGACTGTGGAATCCCGATCGAGCGCATGCCCAGCCGCCCGAGCAGACTGCCCTCGGCCGGGCCGATAAACAGCACGCCATCGACATGGGTCAGGCGCTTGAGCACGGCGAATACCTGCTGCTGGGTCGGCTGGTCGAAATAGATCAGCAGGTTGCGACAGAACACGAAATCGAACGGCGGCTCGTTGACCAGCAATGACGGATCGAGCACGTTGCCGACATGCAGGCGCACTTGCTCGCGGACGATTTCATTTACCCGATAGCCCTCGTTCTCGGCGAAAAAATGCCGCTCACGAAAGTCCAGCTCCTGACCGCGAAACGAGTTCTTGCCGTACAGCGCCCTCCGCGCCTTGTCCACCGACAAGGGGCTGACGTCCATGCCATCGACCTTGAACTGATGGGGCTTGAGGCCGGCATCGAGCAAAGCCATGGCAATCGAATAGGGTTCTTCACCGGTGGAACACGGCAGGCTGAGTATGCGCAGCGCGCGCATGTTGTTCAGTTCGCCCAGGCGTTTGCGCGCCAGTTTGCCCAGCGTGGCGAAAGATTCCGGGTAACGGAAAAACCAGGTCTCGGGGACGATCACCGCTTCGATCAGCGCCTGCTGCTCATCCCGAGAGCCTTGCAACGTCTGCCAGTACTCATTGGCATTCACCGTTTGCGACAGGGTGATGCGCTGGCGTACGGCCCGCTCGATGATCGCCGGGCCGACCGAGGCGACATCGAGGCCGATGCGTTCCTTGAGAAAATCGAAGAAGCGCTGGTCGCTGCTCATGACTGCTCCTCAAGCCGCGCCGGATCCAGCGGCGGCGACGGGAACAACAACGTACGCACCGACTCGTCCAGCAAGTCGTTGACCCGCACCCATTGCACCAGCCCTTGCGCGTCTTCACGCACCGGGCCCAGGTACGGCGCCTGACGATTGTCGAGGCCGTACGGCTGAAAATCATCCGGGTTGCAACGCAAGGTGTCGGTGGCCTGTTCGAGGATCAGGCCCAGCCATTGCGAGGGTTGCGACTCCTCCGGGTGGTAATGCACCAGCACCAGCCGTGTGCTGGTGCGCGCTTGCGCAGGATGGCCGAACGTCAGGGCACTGAGGTCGATCACCGGCACCACCGTTCCGCGATAGGCGAACACCCCCGCCACCCAATGCGGCGCCCGGGCAATCGGCTTCAACGGCAGGCGCGGCAGCACTTCGGCCACTTCCGTGGCGCGCAAGGCGTAGCGTTCGCTGCCGATGCGAAACAGCAGGAACAACGCCTGCTTCGCCACCGGTGCAGCGCTGCGTTTGGCGGTGATTTCGCTCATCAGACTTTGAATCGCGAAACGCCGCTGCGCAGGCCCACGGCCACCTGGCTCAGTTCGTCAATGGCGAAACTGGCCTGACGCAACGACTCGACGGTCTGGCTGCTGGCATCACCCAGCTGCACCAGCGCGTGGTTGATCTGTTCGGCGCCGGTGGCCTGGGCCTGCATGCCTTCGTTGACCATCAACACTCGCGGCGCCAGCGCCTGCACCTGATGGATGATCTGCGACAGCTGCTCGCCGACCTGCTGCACTTCAGCCATGCCGCGACGCACTTCCTCGGAGAACTTGTCCATGCCCATCACCCCGGCGGACACCGCCGACTGGATCTCGCGGACCATCTGTTCGATGTCATACGTGGCAACAGCAGTCTGATCCGCCAGGCGCCGCACTTCGGTGGCGACCACGGCAAAACCGCGACCATATTCGCCGGCCTTCTCCGCTTCGATCGCGGCGTTCAGGGACAGCAGGTTGGTCTGGTCGGCGACCTTGACGATGGTCACGACCACCTGATTGATGTTGCCGGCCTTCTCGTTGAGGATCGCCAGTTTGGCGTTCACCAGATCCGCCGCGCCCATCACCGAGTGCATGGTGTCTTCCATGCGCGCCAGGCCTTGTTGCCCGGAACCGGCCAGCACCGAGGCCTGATCGGCGGCGGTGGACACTTCGGTCATGGTGCGCACCAGGTCACGGGAGGTCGCCGCAATCTCGCGCGACGTTGCGCCGATTTCGGTCGTGGTCGCGGCGGTTTCAGTGGCGGTGGCCTGCTGTTGTTTGGAGGTAGCGGCGATCTCGGTCACCGAGGTGGTAACCTGCACCGACGAGCGCTGGGCCTGGGACACCAGCGAGGTGAGCTCGGTCATCATGTCGTTGAAGCCGGTTTCCACGGCGCCGAACTCGTCTTTGCGGTCGAGGTTCAAGCGGCTGCTCAGATCGCCCGTGCGCATGATTTCGAGGATCTGCACGATGCGGTTCATCGGCGCCATGATTGCGCGCATCAGCAGCAAACCGCAGAGGCCGGCGGCCAGCACGGCTACCAGCAGCGAGACGAACATGCTGACTTTGGCCGCTGCCACCGCCTCGTCGATGTTGTTCATGGCTTCATCGGCAACGGTCTTGTTCTCACGAATGATGTCGTTGAGTTTCATGCGCCCGGCGGTCCAGGCCGGGGTCAGCTGTTCATTGAACAACTTCGCGGCCGCATCCTCCTGATTGCGCACATGCAGGTCGAGCACCTGCGCCTGAATCTTGTTGTAGTTGAGCACGTCCTGCTTGAACACGGTGTACTCGGCCTTGTCTTCAGCAGTGGTAACGGTGCTTTCGTAGTTGCCCATCTGCTCGTTGAGACGCGCTTCGAAAGACTTGAAGTCCGCAGCGTCTTCGGCACTGATCCCCTGGCCTTTTTTCAGGCCCAGCAACTCTTGAGTCTGCAGATAGCTGTCGACCCACGCACTGCGAATCATCGAGCTGAAATACACGCCTGGCACCGCGTCCTGACGCACGCTCTGCTCGCCGGCTTCGATCTTCAACAACCGTGAATACGAGACGACCACCATCAACAGCATGATGGCGATAATCACCGCAAAGCTCGCCAAAATGCGTTGGCGCAACGTCCAGTTCTTCACAGTCAGTCCTCAGGGCCAGATCGAAATTGCGGGGGAGTATAGCTGAGGGCGGTGTTTCATTTATAAGACGGTTTGCCGCGCTCAGGCCTTCCGTTAGTAAACGGGGTGGGCTCTGGACAGGGACTTTCAAGGAATCGGTGGGGGGCGTGCCAGTGACGCAATGGCAAAAAGGGGCGATGGATTGGCCATTTCGGTTTTAGATGATCTGGCGAGACAGTAGCCAGATGCCATGGTGCGCAACTTCTTGCGCACTTGTTTCGCGAAATTGCCTCCCGATATCGCTACAGCCCCCAGGTACCGTCGCCTGTAGCCGAGTGCGCAACTTCTTGCGCGGTACTGCGCAAGAAGTTGCGCACTTTTGCTTTCATCGCTGTTCAAAAAACGCTCAAACCCGCGAGCCAGAGCGGTGAAGTCCCCGGCTGCCGGGGCCGCACCAAAAACTGGCACGCTCCTTGATAACAGTCAGCCACCCACCGGGCGATTTCGCCTCCCGGGCACCCTAACTTTATCCGCAAGGAGCACCTCCCATGGCAACACCAGCGTACATGTCGGTTACCGGCGAAAAACAAGGCCTGATCACTGCCGGCGCCTTCACTGCCGACTCCGTTGGCAACACCTACCAGGAAGGCCACGAAGACCAGGTTATGGTTCAGGCTTTCACCCACGACGTGATCATCCCGCGTGACCCGCAATCCGGTCAGCCAACCGGTCAGCGCGTGCACAAGCCAGTTGTGATCACCAAGGTCTACGACAAGGCTTCGCCACTGCTGCAAGCCGCTCTGACTTCCGGCGAGCGCATGAGCGAAATCGTTATCCAGTGGTACCGCACTTCGGCTCAAGGTACCCAAGAGCACTACTACACCACCAAACTGGAAGACGCGATCATCGTCGCCATCAACAACAAAATGCACAACTGCCAGGATCCAGGCAACGCGCACTTCACCCACCTGGAAGAAGTGCAGTTCACCTACCGCAAAATCACCTGGACCCACGAAGTATCCGGTACTTCGGGTTCCGATGACTGGCGTGCTCCAGTCGTTTAATTACGGCTGATCGTTTCAAGCATCGGCCAGCTCTGCTGGTCGATGTTGTTTACGCCCCTCCAGAATTTCGCGCGCGTTGACTGCTCTTGCGGTCGACGGGCGCCGCTGTACAGCACGAGGAACAAGGGATGTTCGCGCCGGCCAATGAAACCCACTTTGCCCTGACCATCGAAGGTCTTTCCGCCGATTTCCAGGTGTTTACCCTCACCGGTCGGGAAGCCGTCAGCCAGCCTTTTGTGTTCGAGGTGGAGCTGGTCAGTGAGCAGCCGTCGCTGGACCTCGAAACCCTGCTGCACAAACCGGCCTTCCTGCAGCTGTCGCCCGACGGCAGCGGCATCCACGGCCTGATCTACCGCGCCGCGCAAGGCGATTCCGGCAAGCGCCTGACGCGCTATTCCGTGACCCTGCGCCCGCAACTCGCGTACCTGGCGCACCGGGTCAACCAGCGGATCTTCCAGAACCTCAGCGTGCCGAAAATCATCGGCAAGGTCCTCGAAGAACACGGCATCCAGGGCAACGCCTATGAATTCCAGACCGGTTCGATCTACCCCGATCGTCTCTACTGCGTGCAGTACGACGAATCGGACCTGCATTTCATCCAGCGCCTGTGCGAAGAAGAAGGCATTCACTACCACTTCCAGCACAGCGCCACGGCGCACAAACTGGTGTTCGGTGATGACCAGACAGTGTTTAAAAAACTGGCGCCGGTGGCCTACCAGCAGGACTCCGGCATGGTCGCCAGCGACCCGGTGATCAAGCGTTTCGACCTGCGCCTGGAAACCCGCACCAGCCGCACCACCCGCCGCGACTACGACTTCGAAAAACCGCGCATCACCCTCGAAAGCGAAAACCGTGGCGACGCCCTGCCCGACCTCGAGGACTACGATTACCCGGGCCGTTTCGTCGACCGCGAGCGCGGCAAACACCTGGCCAAACGCGCCCTCGAACGCCATCGCAGCGACTTCCAGCTCGCCGAAGGCAAGAGCGACCAGCCGCTGCTGGTCAGCGGCCATTTCCTCGCGCTGAAAGAACACCCGAAAGCCAAGTGGAACGACCTGTGGCTGCTCACCGAAGTCCACCACGAAGGCAAGCAGCCGCAAGTGCTGGAAGAGTCGGTCACCAGCGACACCACCGCGCTGAAAGACGATTTCCACCAGGGCTACCGCAACCGCTTCCAGGCCACCCCGTGGGACGTGCCGAACCGCCCGCCCCTGCGTCACCCGAAACCGCGCATCCTCGGCAGCCAGAGCGCCGTGGTCACCGGGCCGAAAGGCGAAGAAATCCACTGCGACGAATACGGCCGCGTGAAAGTGCAGTTCCACTGGGATCGTGAAGGTCAGGCCGACGACAAAACCAGCTGCTGGCTGCGCGTGTCTTCCGCCTGGGCCGGCGCCCAGTACGGCGGCATCGCCATCCCGCGCATCGGCATGGAAGTGCTGGTGACCTTCCTCGAAGGCGACCCCGACCAGCCGCTGATCAGCGGCTGCCTGTACCACAAGGAAAACACCGTCCCCTACGCCCTGCCGGCGAACAAGACGCGCACCACCTTCAAGACCCTGAGCTCGATGGGTGGCGGCGGCTTCAACGAACTGCGCATCGAAGACAAGAAAGGCCAGGAACAGATCTTCCTCCACGCCCAGCGTGACTGGGACGAAAACATCGAACACGACCAGAAAATCCGCGTCGGCAACGAACGCCACGACGTCGTGGAAAAGAACAGCTACACGGAATTCAAGGCTGAAGAACACCACACGGTTTACGCAGACCGCAAAGTCGAAGCGCGGGCCAACGACCACCTGACCGTGGGCGTGAACCAGCACATCAAGATCGGCACCGGACAATTCATCGACGCCGGCCAGGAAATTCACCTGAGCAGTGGGATGAAGGTGGTGCTGGAGGCAGGGGCTGAGCTGACGCTGGTCGGCGGTGGCAGCTTCATCAAGATCGATGGCGGCGGCGTGACCATGAGCGGGCCGGCGATCAACATCAACTCGGGCGGTGGACCGGGGAGCGGGACCGGGGCGGCGCCGTTGATGCCGGGCGTGCTGAAGCAGGCGGATGCGGACAAGGCTGGGAAATTGTTGGTGCCGGCGCAGCGGCAGGCGTTGATGCGGGGCACTCCACGTTGTGAGATTTGCGAGAGGGCTGCCAAGGAAGCCGCCAAGTGAATAACGCGTCCAAAGCCAATTTCTTGTTGATCGACGGCGTCCTACGCCCCAACGCGATTGCCAGCCTTTACCAGCTTGGCGAGCCGCTGGAAATTGAACCGCTGTACCTGGGAACGCGTTGGGCGGAGTTGATGGATCTGGGGCCAATATTGGTGAAGCCCTCAAGTTCAACGAGCATGATTAGCCAGACGTATCAGAATGCTAACCATCAAATAGACGCCAGCCTGCTATACAGTTCTGCCCCAATGAGTGTTGTTGCGGACCACTTGAGACGGTATATCGCACCTTCCGATGTGTTGGGTGGCAACGGAATGCTTCGCTTCGCCGACCCACTAGTCACACGATATTGGCTAGGCAGTTATCAGGGTGAACACCTGAATGTGATACTTGGCCCGATCGAATCATGGTCAATACCTGAACGACCGCATTCGTGGGAAGCAAACCCAGCTGTTCAATGGTTAAATTTTCTTCGGACCTCTGCTCCACTGGCGTGGCAAGACAGCTACGCCCAATTGGGGCAAACACAACTGGATGCACTTGGACACGCGGCGCGCTGGCAATTCATGGAGCGACTGCACGAAAATTTTGAGCAATACCATCCTCGGCACCTCGCTACCCTGAAATTGAGCAGTCGCACCCAGTGGTTTGATGAACGACTGGATGAAGCTCAAGCTTGGGGACTGTCAAGTGAACGTAGTCTCGCTATCTGGGTGGAATACAGCCTCCGATGGGGGGCAGGATTCACTGAGCACGTGAATGAGCCTTATCAGAACTGGTTGGCCCGCACCCCGGAGGCCTCCAGGCTCGCTCCAGAAATCCGTATCCAGAAGATGGACAACGATTGCCTGGACATCGAAATCAACAAGGAAGTGTGATGACTCAGCCCGCGACTGACGCCCAACTGAAACAGGCCAACCGAAACCAGAATTTCACCAACACGACCATGGGATCGGGACAGTGCGCACTGATGGCTGGTGAAGTCGCCATTTTCCCGGTGCGCTACGCGGTGGATGAGTCCCCCAAAAAAGGCAGCGCCCAAGGTCCGAATCCGCTACCTAAAGACTGGTCAGACAAACCGGCTGAACTCAAGACCCGCAGCTACACCCTTCGCCAACTGCGCGATGGCTGGCTGTATGTATGGGACAGCGTTGATAAGACCTTCCACGAGTACCAGGTCAAAGGCGAACAATTCACCCGTCATAAGTGGACTGACAGCCAACTAAACCAGGATGTGCGCAACAACCCTGGCGAAACACATTCATACCTGCTTTATCCCCGCCGTAATCAGTTGCGTATTGCCTATTCTCCAGTCCAATGGACTTGGCGCATGTGCGAACTGATGCGAAATAGCAAGACGGAACAGACCCAATGGATGCGAAAAGTCGATCTGGCGGGCTTCTGCAAGAGCGCAAAAGTAGGCCATGGCGGTCCGATTACAGAGTTGGGTAAAAGTGTTTCGGACATTCTCGCATCTGGCGAAAATGCACCTGCATTCACAAGCACTTGCCTTCCCACAACAGCATCGGAAAACGGCGGAGCCTTCAAACCGGCATTCGAAGAGGCGCTGGTGCGTGGCAAAGTCCCTGAGCAGGATACTGCCCTGTTTATCGCTCTGGATGATCCCTTGGCAATGGTTAGCGACTTAAGCATGAACCTTGCCGGTCGGCTTCTGGAGCAAAGTCAGTTTGAAGGCTTGAATCAGCAAAAACTGCAAAGTGCAATTGCTGTAGAGAATCTATGTGGCTTCAATACCGACGTTTTCACGCCTTCATCCATAAAAGATCCAATCAAGCGGCAGGCCTATGCCGACGATCTCTACAAGCTTTTAAGCAACAACGATGAAACGGAGCGGGCTAAAGACCTTGTCTCTGGTGACCAAGTCGGCATGGTGGAAATGGGGTCAGCGTCCAGCACTTCTGTCGCCCAAGCCTCATTCAAAGGCAAGTGGGGATATCTACCAGATCAGAAAAAATGGCAAAGCGCGCTTGAGGAATGGAATGCCAAACGACTCTGGCGCGAAGACGTACGGTTTGATGAAGTCCAGAAATATCTGAGCACGAGCACGCTTGAAGCCTTAAAGCTTCAAAAGCATTGCGAGCACAGTGTGCAAGACTTGATCACCTGGATTGACCAACTCAGCCCAAGCGCAGAGGCGATCTACCATGACACTTGTAATGAAGCCCAAGCCTGCCAATTACTGGAAACAGCCCACGCGGTGTACACCTTGTTGGGTAATAGTGAAAAGGGACAGGAATGGTTATGCAAACAGGCAGCGCGCCCAAGTACCCTGTTTGGCACTGCATTGTTCAATTTCAATCCGGAACTCGCTGCACTCATCAAGCAGATAACACACAACTTTGCCACTAGCGGTAACCTTGATGACCAAGGTCGTGAAAGTGATGGCAGCACCGCTCCATTGTCACCGACCTCCCCGGGAGATGCCACGAGTGTCACCACTCGAACGGCTGAGGTCAAAGCAGTACTGGATCTGGAGTCCGTCAAAAACAGCAAGCTCTACAAAGCCATGAGCAATGCTGCAAAGCAATCAATGTCCACGTTAATCAAAGTCGCCAACAACAGGGCCAGAGATGCATGGCACGGACTAAGCATTATGCTTCTTCCAGCGATGAAGCAAGAGGCCGCACTGACACTAGCAGTGCCACAGGTATTAATTTCTACAGAGATCTCTAGCGCAACCCAACTCGCCCGCAGCTCGACCTACCAACGTGACTATCAGGCCTGGATGACGAAAGTCATACCTGTACAAAAAAAGATATCCGGCACCAAAGGAGTGTTACAACGTCCCGCGCCAGCATATGACCAACGCTCCGCTCGCATTTCTTTAGATGCTCTTGAGGAGCAAATGAAATCGCTTATGTTGGAACGCCCCAGCAAGGTCATAGCCAAAGCCTCAGGGAGCACTCGCCTGAGTTCTGATTTACCGAAGATAAATGGCTGGCTCGCCGATTTGGGACAGTCGGAAGTTATTGCACAACTCAAAGTTGCAGGCACGCCAGCCTATTTGACACGCACTAAATCCTGGATGAGCCAAAATCTGGGCAACGCATTGCCCGCCTTGCTTGTTGGCTTGAACATCTGGAACGCATACAACACTGCGAAACAAGCGCAAAACGATGGGGTTTTCACGGCTGATGAATTGCGCAATATCGGCGCAAACGCGTCCTATGCAGCCAACGCTATCGCTGCATTGTGGGTAGGCCCAGCTTGGAGCCGCGCCGGAGCAATGTCTATGCAACTTGGTACTGAAACGCTGAAGCTGACTCAAGGCGCATACAAGCAATGGCTGAAGGCAGCCAAAGAGGCTGCCAAATCTGGAGCTAACTCTGCAGTTGCGGGCGAATTTGCTTCTGCCTCCAAAGGCTTGATTTTAAGAACGGTCACTTGGGCGGCTTTGGGAGCTATCGCGACGAGTCTTGAGGCTTGGCAATTATCTAAAGACGTCGGTAATGCGACTAGCGATGAGGAAAAGAAACTACTCAACGCTAAAAGAGTGGTCGTATTAGGCATGTCCGCCATTGCGGGCATACAAACCATTGGAGCGGGGCTCGGCTACTGGTTTGGCTTCGCTTGGGTTATGTCCAATCCCGTGACCATAATCATTGCAGTCCTCGGCGTTGCATATTTAATGATATCAATGGCCGCAAACCGTTTTAAACGAGAAGGATTGCGTCTCTGGTTGTACCGCTGTAGTTGGGGGCGTGGGACCATACCTGAGTGGTTAAGCGAGGACGGCCATTCAAAACAAATGCGTGCTCTGCTGGAAACTCTACAACGGCCAAGTGTAGGTGGAAGGGCCTTATACTACGGAGGAGGCAGCACTCCAAGAAAGTGGCTCGGCTTTTGGATACAAATACAGATACCCAGTTCATTAACTGGCAAAGAAATCATGCTTCAACCAGCAATGATCAAGAAAAACCTCTTTTCAAAAGATGAATTGCAGACTACAAGCAACAATTTTTATGAACAATTTCTTTGTGGAAACTGGATTGACCCAAAACTATTCGGAACACTACCAAACGAGAATGGAAACATGCATTCTCTTTCTGACTACAGTTACAAAAAAACGGACCAGCATCGTTTGTGGCAAGCATGGATTAACACATCAATTGAAAGCCCAATCTTAGAACTGGAAGTAAAGTATCCTGCGGGGGTTCTTCAACTTGAAAACGGAAGCAACTATATGTTTAGAATGGCACTGGAATGGGCCACCAGTGAAGCAGATCGAGCCAACAATGCTTTCAATGGCGAATTGAGCGATGATATCGTATTAAGCAAAAAAAACACCAAACTTTTAAAAATATCGGTCCCGCTTTGAGATACTCAATGAACGCCACCATGTTAAATTTTGAAAAGCCACCAGCACTGCCTCCGCAGCTACAATGGAAGCACGAAAAAGAACCAGCATTATTGGAGTGGACAATCCGAGCAAGAAACTACAACACCTTTGTTGCCAATTTAATGTTTTTTACCTGCCTAATTGCCATAACGACAGCTTCATTTTTTATATATCAAAGCATGGACGACGATCCTGTTTTCAGTGCAACATTGACCTCTCTATTTTTCATTACAGTGGGCATTTCATTAATATCAATCACCCATCAAAAAATGAATTTCGCTTACCGCCTTACCAGGTCAGGAATAGAATATTGCAAGTGGAATAACCTCTCCAAATATACTTTCACATTTCTCAAATGGTTCTCCGGAATAACAGCAATCGCTTTCATTCTGCTGGCCGTTATTGATCCTGCTTTTTTGATAGGTGCCCTGATAGGACCGGGCGGCATGGGCTTGACCTACCTCCTGCTGATCAACTCGAAAAACTACCAAGAAATGCACACCCAACATCACCACTACGCATACAGATGGGAAGACATCACCCAACTGGCTATCGCTACAAACAGAGAAGTCGTAGATTTAAAGTACAGCGTCATTCAAGACGGCGACAACCATAAAACGAACTGGAACCTGAACATTTTCTGCGGCAACAAACAAAAAAAAACTGTAGCCAACCTGATTAAACCCTACTTAGCCAAAGACGTGCCCTTCATCACCGCCAAAGTCGATGTACCGCTAAGCACTGATTGACAAAATGCAAGCAAAACGACAAGAAAAACACAAACAATGGAATTAAAAAACGACACGACCCCTTCAGAAAAACCATTAAAAAATCAGGAAAAAATCCTGATGAAATGGACGATAAAAGCCAAACCCCGGGATACAACCCACATGTACATCGGCATGGCAATTCTTATAGCCATCGGTGTAGCGGCGATAATAAATGGTATCCACGAGTCTTATATCCTCAACTTATCAGAAGAAAATGGCTCAGTTTTCTTGAATCTTCGTGCTGGTATAATCTGGACTTTGGTAGCCACCTACCTTTGGATTCTCGTCATTCATCAAAAAAAGACATATACCTATACTATTACCGAAACAGTGGGAACCGAGGAATCTTCAGTAAATTTTCCAAAGCCTTTTCATATTGCATTCAAGGCCATATCGGCACTATTTTTCATAATCATTATCGCAACCATTATCTATAGCCCTTCATCGGCTTTAATACTCGCAGGCCCTGCAGGGATGGCCTTGATAGCAGCAAAATTCTTTCTTACTTGGAATAACACTCCAAAAATAGAAAAGTCTTCCGAATGGAAAGAATATAAGTTCGTCACCATCGACAAAAAGAGACGTTTAATCGTAGCTCAACACACTGACATCATGATCGGCTTTGAGGCCAGGCTTCCCGAAAGCTTATTTGCAGAATATTTGTCAACACTTAAAGAACTACTTCCGAAAGATGCAGTTTTTACGGAAAAAAATTGGATGTGGTGAATTTCCAAATTCGAAACATGGAAACCTGCGAAGAGAAAGCTGGTAGCTTTATATTCTGCAGAATAACTCTGTCACTTTTCCAGGAGACTCTTTTGCCGGAAACAAAATACTCCCGACTACCTCGTGCCGGCGACACTGAACATAAATTCGGATCCGTATTTACTTATTTGTCGCCATTACCTGTTCCTACAGGCATACCAGCCTTCAGTGCTAGAAACTTACATCGGGGAGTTAATGAAACCTATCTTGATTTTTCCGTTGGCCGCGGCAACTTTGAATTCATGGCACGCGCAGGCATAGGTTCTATAGCCTTCATCACGCTGTTCTTTCTGTTTGTATCTGGATTCGGCTCTTGGCTTAGAAGGGATGTACAACCGTTCCTTGCTGGCTGGTTTGATTTCTTTACAAATGCCTTCACCCAAGGTTTTATCTGGACTCTTTCTGCAGTCTACCTTTGCATATTCATTTACACAGTCCGTAAAGTCAGCACCTACCCTCCTATTCGCTTCAATCGACAACGCCGCGAGGTCGCATTCCTTGCGAAACGAGGTGACCGACCGCGATATATACAATGGGAGGACATCATCATATGTGTATCATCGGGCCAACTAATCACTCAATATACTGTAATGCCTGATCATAAATTAATCATTGGTTTACGAGACACTCTAACTGGCGACGTCCTTTGGACAGTCATATCAACCGGAAGCCTCAACCTAGCGATTTCCGAATGGGAAGCCATACGCGCATATATGGAAGAAGGCCCTTCTGTTTTACCCCCACAACAAACGGATGAACTCGAAGAAGGTAGCGTTGCATTCTTTCACTTATGTCGCCGAACTTACCGAAAAGAACACTCTTATCTACGCTACCTCTGGGGCTTTGTAACAATCCAGTTTTTCAGTGGATGGACGTTGCCCTGCTACATTTCTGGTTGGGTCAATAAGCGACCAAAAGCAGGATTTCCTAAAGAGGTATTGGATTGGTCGAGACCACTTCCTTCAAACCAGCATGCCAAGCCGAGCGAAGAGCTGTTACAGGAAAGCG
Source organism: Pseudomonas fluorescens (assembly GCF_030344995.1). Classification (GTDB taxonomy): domain Bacteria; phylum Pseudomonadota; class Gammaproteobacteria; order Pseudomonadales; family Pseudomonadaceae; genus Aquipseudomonas; species Aquipseudomonas fluorescens_BF. The sequence goes on along the minus strand of NZ_CP128260.1, from coordinate 1,491,970 downwards.
CGGAGGTTCTTAAGGCTTTTTCCAATAGGCAATCTTTGCTCGATTACTTCAAGATCAAACATTCGAATTCTGGTCACTGCGAGTAAAAAAATTCGTAGGAAGGCAAGCATCTTCCAAGACACGCCTTCCCACGACGACCGTGATCAAAAAAATCCCAGCCCAAAGCTGCGATTTTTTCTTTCCTACCTTTTAAACAACCGCCACCCTCACCTGCCTCTCCAACTCAACCTTCAACCCCGGCTCCAGCTTCAACTGCCGAGCCAGTTCATCCAGATAGCTCTTCTCCATGAAGTTCTCCTCATCCACCATCATCACGCTCGCCACGTACATTTCGGCGGCCATTTCCGGTGTGCTCGCAGCACGGGCGACGTCGGTGGGGTCGAGGGGTTTGTTGAGTTCGGCGTGGAGCCAGTGTTTGAGCTCCTGATCGTTGTCGAGTTTGGTGAATTCGCCTTCGATCAGTTGGCGTTCGCGGTCGTCGATGTGGCCGTCGGCCTTGGCGGCAGCGACCAGGGCTTTGAGGATGGCCTGGCTGTGTTGTTCGACTTGCGCCGGTGGCAGGCGATCGAGGGTTTGCGGTTCGCTTTGTGGGGCGGTGCCTTTCTGGGCGTTCCAGTTGCCGTAGGCTTTGTAGGCGATCACGCCCAGTGCGGCGAGCCCGCCGTAGATGGCGACTTTACCGCCAACCTTGCGGGCCTTTTTACTGCCCAGCAACAGGCTCATGGCCCCGGCCGCCAGGGCACCGCCGCCTGCGCCTGACAGCAAGCCGCCGAGTGCGCCATTACTGGAAGATCCGCCCAGCAAGCCGCCCAAACCACCGGCCGCCGGTTTGTTCTGCGCCCCGCCCGCCTTGTTCTGCAGCAGATCCTGGCCGGACTTGAGGAGTTGATCGAGCAATCCACGGGTGTTCATGTTCCGTCTCCAAACAGGGGTTATCCGGATCAATAAGGCCCTCAGCCTAGTTCGAAAGTGCCCGTCACTTGGGTGCGAGTGTGCTTCCAGATGTTGCCTGCCCCACCGCAGCCCTTCGCGAAAATAGATATACACTCGAGGCAATCTATAAAAACCGCCCACCGGGTAAACCTTCCATGATGACCTTGCGTCAGATCCGCCATTTCATCGCCGTGGCCGAGACCGGCTCGATCTCCGCCGCCGCGCAAACCGCGTTCATTTCCCAATCGACCCTGACCCTGGCCATCCAGCAACTGGAGGAAGAAATCGGCGTCAGCCTGTTCAACCGCCACGCCAAGGGCATGACCCTCACCCATCAGGGACACCAGTTCCTGCGCCAGGCGCACCTGATTCTGGCCACCGTGGACAACGCCAAACGCAGCCTGCAACAGAGCACCGATCAGGTTGCCGGGCAGTTGATCGTCGGAGTGACCAGTCTGGTGGCCGGTTATTACCTGGCGGATTTGCTCACTCGTTTCCAGCGCGCCTATCCCAATGTCGAGATCCGGGTAATGGAGGACGAGCGCCCGTATATCGAGCATCTGCTGGTCAGCGGCGAGATCGATGTCGGGGTGTTGATCCTCTCCAATCTCGAAGACCGCCACGCGTTGCAGACCGAAGTGCTGACCCACTCGCCGCACCGTTTGTGGCTGCCGGCCCAACATCCGCTGCTGGAACACGACAGCATCAACCTCGCCGACGTTGCCCGTGAGCCGTTGATTCAACTGAACGTCGACGAGATGGATCGCAACGCTCAACGCCTTTGGCGTGGCGCCGGTCTGCAACCGAAAATCACGCTCAGAACCGCGTCGACCGAGGCCGTACGAAGTCTGGTCGCGGCGGGTCTCGGCGTGTCGATCCAGCCAGACATGACGTATCGCCCATGGTCACTGGAAGGCGACATCATTGAGGCGCGGCCAATTGCCGACCTCAACCAGACCCTCGACGTCGGTCTGGCCTGGCGTCGTGGCACCGCCCGCCCCGCTCTGGTCGATCCGTTCCTGACCGTGGCCCGCGAGCAGCCTCACGGCGGACGCAAGCCATCTATTTAATCGAATGCCACCTTCAGTATTTAGAATTTGTCGACCCCGGAGCCGCACACTAGTCTTGCTGCATCTATAAGACGGTCGGCTCCCGGAACAGGGAGCAACATGGCCATACAAGAAAAGAGATCACGGAAAATGGCTGGCGCGCAGACCCACATGCACACCGCGTTGCTGATCGACGGCGAACTGGTCGCCGGCCAGGGTTTTGTCGAACCGATCCTCAACCCGGCCACCGGCGAAGTCCTGATCCAGATCGCCGAAGCCAGTACCGAGCAAGTCGAAGCCGCCATCCTCGCCGCCCACCGCGCCTTCGCCGAGTGGTCGCGCACCACCCCGCAACAACGCTCGAATCTGCTGCTGGAAATCGCCAGCGCCATCGAAAAACACGCCGATCACCTCGCCCGCCTCGAAGCCCTGAACTGCGGCAAACCGCTGCACCTGGCGCGGCAGGACGATTTGACCGCCACCGTCGATGTGTTCCGCTTCTTCGCCGGCGCCGTGCGCTGCCAGACCGGCCAGCTCAGCGGCGAGTACGTGCCGGGCTACACCAGCATGGTGCGCCGCGATCCGATTGGCGTTGTCGCCTCGATTGCGCCGTGGAACTACCCGATCATGATGGCCGCGTGGAAGATCGCCCCGGCCCTCGCCGCCGGCAATACGCTGGTGTTCAAGCCGTCCGAGCACACGCCGTTGTCGATTCTGGCGTTGGCGCCAGCACTGGCGGAAATCCTGCCGCGCGGGGTGATCAACATTGTCTGCGGTGGCGGCGAAGGCGTTGGCAGTCACTTGGTCGGCCACCCGAAAGTGCGCATGGTGTCGCTGACCGGCGATATCGTCACCGGCCAGAAAATCCTCCAGGCCGCCGCCAAAACTCTCAAACGCACGCACCTCGAACTCGGTGGCAAGGCTCCGGTGATCGTCTGCAACGATGCCGATCTCAAAGCCGTGGTCGAAGGCGTGCGCACTTATGGCTATTACAACGCCGGGCAGGACTGCACGGCGGCGTGCCGGATCTACGCCCAGGCCGGGATTCACGACAAATTGGTGGCTGAACTCGGCGCGGCGGTCAGCAGTCTGCGTTTCGCCGGCAAACGCGATGCCGACAACGAAATCGGGCCGCTGATCAGCACCCGCCAGCGCGACCGCGTGGCCAGTTTTGTCGAACGCGCCCTCGGTCAGCCGCACATCGAGCGAGTGACCGGTGCGGCAGTGCATTCCGGCGCCGGGTTCTTCTATCAGCCAACCTTGCTGGCCGGATGCAAACAGAGCGATGAAATCGTCCAGCGCGAAGTGTTCGGGCCGGTGGTGACCGTGACCCGCTTTGACGAACTGGCGCAAGCGGTGGACTGGGCCAACGATTCGGAATACGGCCTCGCCTCGTCGGTGTGGACCCAGAACCTGGACAAGGCGATGCAGGTCGCCGCACGTCTGCAATACGGCTGCACCTGGATCAACAGCCATTTCATGCTGGTCAGCGAAATGCCCCACGGCGGGCTGAAACGCTCCGGTTACGGCAAAGACTTATCCAGCGATTCGCTACAGGACTACAGCGTGGTGCGGCACGTAATGGCCCGCCACGGCCAACATCTCTGACTACGCTAATAACAAGCCGACCACGGCATGCTTCACCGCGTTCACAACTGCCCCGACCATAATTTAAAGAAGAGGGTTCACCATGTTCGTGCACAAGACCGCACTGCTCAGTGCAATCACCATGGCCCTGCTGGCCAGCGCCAGCCTGCAGGCCGCCGAGCCGCTGAAAGCCATCGGCGCCGGCGAAGGCCAGCTGGATATCGTCGCCTGGCCCGGCTACATCGAACGCGGTGAAAGCGATAAAGCCTACGACTGGGTGACCGGTTTCGAGAAGGAAACCGGCTGCAAGGTGAATGTGAAAACCGCCGCCACCTCCGACGAAATGGTCAGCCTGATGGCCAAGGGCGGTTACGACCTGGTGACGGCGTCGGGCGATGCCTCGCTGCGGTTGATCGTCGGCAAGCGTGTACAACCGATCAACACTGCGTTGATCCCGAACTGGAAATCCCTCGACCCGCGCCTGAAAGACGCGCCGTGGTACGTCGTCAATAAACAAACCTACGGCACCCCGTACCAGTGGGGCCCGAACGTGTTGATGTACAACACCAATGTGTTCAAGACCGCGCCGACCAGCTGGAACGTGGTCTTCGAGGAACAGAACCTGCCGGACGGCAAGCCGAACAAGGGCCGCGTGCAGGCCTATGACGGCCCGATCTACATTGCCGACGCGGCGCTCTATCTGAAATCCACCAAGCCTGAACTGGGGATCAAGGATCCGTACCAGCTCACCGAAGATCAGTACAAAGCCGTGCTGGAACTGTTGCGCGCCCAGCAGAAGCTGATCCACCGCTACTGGCACGACACGACCGTGCAGATGAGCGACTTCAAGAACGAAGGCGTGGTCGCATCCAGCGCCTGGCCGTATCAGGTCAACGGCCTGATCAACGACAAACAGCCGATCGCTTCGACCGTGCCGAAAGAAGGCGCCACCGGTTGGGCCGACACCACCATGCTGCACGCCGAGGCCAAGCACCCGAACTGCGCCTACAAGTGGATGGACTGGTCGCTGCAGCCGAAAGTCCAGGGTGACGTGGCGGCGTGGTTCGGTTCGTTGCCGGCGGTTCCGGCGGCTTGCCAGGGCAGTGAGTTGCTCGGCGCTGAAGGCTGCAAGACCAACGGGTTCGATCAGTTCGACAAGATCGCTTTCTGGAAAACACCGCAGGCTGAGGGTGGGAAGTTTGTGCCTTATAGCCGGTGGACGCAGGACTACATTGCGATTATGGGCGGTAGGTAGCACTCCGGAACGACGCGGTCTACCCCCTTTCCCCCCTCGCCCCCCTGGGGGAGAGGGCTGGGGTGAGGGGGTAGCTTTTGACTTTGCTTTTGAAATTGGAGCAATGGCTGAAATAGCTGCCCTCACCCCCCGCCCTCTCCCGGAGGGAGAGGGAGCTAAAAGCAGATCGCGGCGTATCGACCAGATGAGTCAGCCAAAAACCATCGCATACACCGCCAAACGATCCAGTTTTTTCAGAAGTCCAGGCAGGGCCGCTGCGACGGCCCTCGCCTTTTTGGAGCACCGCATCATGACGCTTGCAGTCCAGTTCACCAACGTTTCCCGGCAGTTCGGCGAGGTGAAGGCCGTTGACCGGGTTTCCATCGATATCCAGGACGGCGAGTTCTTTTCCATGCTCGGCCCCTCCGGTTCGGGCAAGACCACGTGCCTGCGCCTGATCGCCGGGTTCGAACAACCGAGCGCCGGCTCGATCCGCATTCACGGCGCCGAAGCCGCCGGTCTGCCGCCTTATCAACGCGACGTAAACACGGTGTTTCAGGATTACGCGTTGTTCCCGCACATGAACGTGCTGGACAACGTCGCCTACGGTCTGAAGGTCAAAGGCGTGAGCAAAGCCGAGCGCCACAAACGCGCCGAAGAGGCGTTGGACATGGTCGCCCTCGGCGGTTACGGCGCACGTAAACCGGTGCAGTTGTCCGGCGGTCAGCGCCAACGTGTCGCCCTCGCCCGCGCACTGGTCAATCGCCCGCGAGTGCTGTTGCTCGACGAGCCGTTGGGTGCCCTCGATCTTAAGCTGCGCGAACAAATGCAGAGCGAACTGAAGAAGCTGCAACGCCAGCTCGGCATCACTTTCATCTTCGTCACCCACGACCAGACCGAAGCGCTGTCGATGTCCGACCGCGTGGCCGTGTTCAACAAGGGTCGCATCGAACAGGTCGACACCCCGCGCAATCTGTACATGAAACCCACCACCACCTTCGTCGCCGAATTCGTCGGCACTTCGAACGTGATTCGCGGTGATCTGGCACGCCAGCTCAGCGGCCATCCGCAGCCGTTTTCGATCCGCCCGGAGCACGTGCGCTTCGCCGAAGGCCCGCTGGCCAGCCATGAAATCGAAGTCAGCGGCCTGCTCCACGACATCCAGTACCAGGGCAGCGCCACGCGCTATGAACTGAAGCTGGAAAACGGCCAGACCCTGAGCATCAGCCAGGCCAACAATCAGTGGATCGACAGCAGCGCGCAGCACCAGACCGGTCAGCGCATCAGCGCACGCTGGGCGCGGGAAGCGATGATTCCGCTGCACGACACCGTTGCGAGCGGGGTGTGACATGACCGCCCTCGCCCTCCCTCAATCGGCGCCGTTGCGCAGGTTTTCCAACCTGCTCTATCGCAAGCCGAATCTGTATCTGTCGATGCTGCTGGTGCCGCCGCTGCTGTGGTTCGGCGCGATCTATCTGGGCTCGTTGCTCGTGTTGTTGTGGCAAGGTTTCTACACCTTCGACGACTTCACCATGGCGGTTACACCGGACCTGACCCTGGCCAATTTCGCCGCACTGTTTCAGCCGTCGAACTTCGACATCATCCTGCGCACCTTGAGCATGGCGGTCGTGGTGTCGATCGCCAGCGCCATCGTCGCGTTCCCGATTGCCTACTACATGGCGCGCTACACCACCGGCAAGACCAAGGCGTTTTTCTACATCGCGGTGATGATGCCGATGTGGGCCAGCTACATCGTCAAGGCCTACGCCTGGACGTTGTTGCTGGCCAAGGGCGGCGTGGCGCAGTGGTTCGTTCAGCACCTGGGGCTGGAGCCGGTTCTGCAGTTCATTCTGGGGATTCCCGGGGTCGGCGGCAGCACCTTGTCGACCTCGCATCTGGGCCGGTTCATGGTGTTCGTCTACATCTGGCTGCCGTTCATGATCCTGCCGATCCAGGCCTCGCTGGAGCGCCTGCCGCCTTCGTTGCTGCAAGCCTCCGCCGACCTCGGGGCCAAGCCGCGCCAGACCTTCATGCAGGTGATTCTGCCGCTGTCGGTTCCGGGGATTGCTGCCGGTTCGATCTTCACGTTTTCGCTGACCCTGGGCGACTTCATCGTGCCGCAACTGGTGGGCCCGCCGGGCTACTTCGTCGGCAGCATGGTTTACGCGCAGCAAGGCGCGATCGGCAACATGCCAATGGCTGCGGCGTTCACGCTGGTGCCGATCGTGCTGATCGCCATTTACCTGTCCATCGTCAAACGACTGGGGGCCTTCGATGCACTCTGACTCTTCATCACAAGGGCATGCCTCCATAGGCCTGAAAATCGCAGCCTGGGGCGGGTTGGTGTTTCTGCACTTCCCGATCCTGATCATCTTCCTCTACGCCTTCAACACCGAAGACGCGGCGTTCAGTTTTCCACCGAAAGGCTTCACGTTGCACTGGTTCAGCGTGGCGTTTTCCCGACCGGATGTGCTGGAAGCGATCAAACTGTCGTTGCAGATCGCGGCCATTGCCACGCTGATCGCGATGGTGCTCGGTACGCTGGCTTCAGCGGCGTTGTACCGCCGGGACTTCTTCGGCAAACAGGGCATTTCGCTGATGCTGATCCTGCCGATTGCACTGCCGGGGATCATCACCGGGATCGCGCTGCTGGCGACCTTCAAGACCCTGGGGATCGAGCCGGGGATGTTCACCATCATCGTCGGCCACGCGACCTTCTGTGTGGTGATCGTCTACAACAACGTCATCGCCCGTTTGCGCCGCACTTCGCACAGTCTGATCGAGGCGTCGATGGACCTCGGCGCCGACGGCTGGCAGACCTTTCGCTACATCATCCTGCCGAACCTCGGCTCGGCGTTGCTCGCCGGCGGCATGCTCGCGTTTGCGCTGTCGTTCGATGAAATCATCGTCACCACCTTCACCGCTGGCCATGAACGCACCTTGCCGTTGTGGTTGCTCAACCAGTTGAGCCGCCCACGGGACGTGCCGGTGACCAACGTCGTGGCGATGCTCGTGATGCTGGTGACCATGCTGCCGATCCTCGGCGCCTACTACCTGACCCGGGGTGGCGAGAGCGTGGCCGGCAGCGGCGGCAAATAACCGAATAACTGAAGAAACCGGATCGAAATGTGGGAGCGGGCTTGCTCGCGAAGAGGCAATCAAATTCAGCATTGATGTCGGCTGATCCGCTGCTTTCGCGAGCAAGCCCGCTCCCACAATGGAACCCGGTTTCTTCAGAAAAATAACAATTGCTTCGAAGAGGACAATCAAATGCAAACCAAACTCTTGATCAACGGCCACCTGGTCAACGGCGAAGGCCCGGCGCAACCGGTGCTCAACCCGGCGCGCGGCGAAGTACTGGTGGAAATCAACGAAGCCACCGAAGCCCAGGTCGATGCCGCCGTGCGCGCCGCCGACAGTGCCTTCGCCGAATGGTCGCAGACCACGCCGAAAGACCGTTCGCTGCTGCTGCTCAAACTCGCCGACGCCATCGAAGCCCACGGCGAAGAGCTGGCCAAACTGGAATCGGACAACTGCGGCAAACCCTTCAACGCCGCACTGAACGACGAGATTCCGGCGATTGCCGACGTGTTCCGTTTCTTCGCCGGCGCCAGCCGTTGCATGAGCGGTTCTGCCGGCGGCGAATATCTGCCCGGCCACACTTCGATGATCCGCCGCGACCCGGTGGGCGTGATCGCGTCCATCGCGCCGTGGAACTACCCGCTGATGATGGTCGCCTGGAAAATCGCCCCGGCCCTCGCCGCCGGTAATACCGTGGTGCTCAAACCGTCGGAACAAACCCCGCTGACCGCGTTGCGTCTGGCCGAACTGGCGTCGGATATTTTCCCGGCCGGTGTGCTCAATCTGGTGTTCGGTCGTGGGCCGAGCGTGGGCAGTCCGCTGGTGACCCATCCGAAAGTGCGCATGGTATCGCTGACCGGTTCCATCGCCACCGGTTCGAACATCATTTCCAGCACCGCCGACAGCGTCAAACGCATGCACATGGAACTGGGTGGCAAGGCCCCGGTGATCATCTTCGACGACGCCGACATCGATGCCGCCGTCGAAGGCATTCGCACCTTCGGCTTCTACAACGCCGGCCAGGACTGCACCGCAGCGTGCCGGATCTACGCGCAGCAAGGCATCTACGACAAGTTCGTCGAGAAGCTTGGCGCTGCGGTCAGTAGCATCAAGTACGGCTTGCAGGATGATCCGTCGACCGAACTCGGGCCGCTGATCACCGCCCAGCATCGCGACCGCGTGGCCGGGTTTGTCGAACGCGCTGTCGCGCAATCGCACATCCGCTTGATCACCGGCGGCAAGGCTGTGGACGGCAATGGCTTTTTCTTCGAACCGACGGTGCTGGCCGACGCCCAGCAGGATGACGAAATCGTCCGTCGCGAAGTGTTCGGGCCGGTGGTGTCGGTGACCAAATTCACTGATGAGGCTCAGGCGCTGGAGTGGGCCAACGATTCGGACTACGGCCTGGCGTCCTCGGTGTGGACGGCGGATGTAGGACGCGCCCATCGCCTGTCCGCACGGTTGCAGTACGGCTGCACCTGGGTGAATACGCACTTCATGCTTGTCAGCGAAATGCCCCATGGCGGTCAGAAACTGTCCGGTTACGGCAAGGACATGTCGATGTACGGGCTGGAGGACTACACCACGGTTCGGCATGTGATGTTCAAGCACTAAAAGCATTCCCCCCGGCTTCAAGGCAGAAACCGGTCATCCGCATCACCAGGCATTCAAAACAATAACTACCGATCCGGGCGGCGCTCACCAAGCCCCGCCACGGTTTCGGCCATCCGAAATCTGCCGATTTCACGGAGCAAACACACATGAGTGCATCACCCGATCTCTCAGCCGCCGTTGCCGACAGCGATACCGAACAACTGCGCCAGCTGGGCTACACCTCCAACTTCAACCGCAGCATGAGCCTGTGGGAAAACTTCGCGCTGGGCTTCACTTATCTGTCACCGGTCGTAGGGGTTTATACCCTGTTCGGCCTGTGTCTGGCCGCTGGCGGGCCACCAATGTTCTGGGCTTACTTGCTGGTCGGCTGCGGGCAATTACTGGTGTGCCTGATCTTCGGCGAAGTGGTTTCGCAGTTCCCGATTTCCGGCGGTGTTTATCCTTGGGCGCGGCGTCTGGTGGGCAAAAAATGGGCATGGATGGTCGGCTGGATCTACTCCATCGCCCTGTGCGTGACCATCGCCGCCGTGGCGGTCGGCGCCGGCCCGTACCTCGCGGCCATGCTGGGCTTTGAGCCAAGCAACAACACCAACATCGTCATCGCCCTGGTGCTGACGCTGTTCGCCACACTGGTCAACCTCAGCGGCACCAAAGTGCTGGCGCGGATCGCCATGTTCGGCTTCCTCTGCGAACTGGTGGGCGCGGTGATCGTCGGCGTTTACCTGCTGATTTTCGAACGTCACCAGCCGATCAGCGTGCTGTTCAACACTTTCGATATCAGCGTCGACGGCTCCTATCTACCGGCATTCCTCACCGCTTCGCTGGCCGGGATGTTCCTCTACTACGGCTTCGAGGCCTGTGGCGATGTGGCCGAAGAAACCCCGAACCCGAGCAAGAAAATCCCGGTGGCCATGCGCATGACCATCTACATCGGCGGCATCGCAGCGATGTTCGCTTGCCTCGCATTGATCCTCGCCGTGCCTGACATGCAAGCGGTGATCAATGGCACCGACAAGGACCCGGTCACCACCATCCTCAACAACGCCTTCGGCCCGGTCGGTTCGAAAGTGGTGATGGGCGTGGTAATGATTTCCTTCATCTCCTGCGTCATCAGCCTGCAGGCGGCGGCGAGTCGTCTGCTGTATTCCTACGCTCGCGATGAAATGGTCATCGGCAGCCGACTGCTGAAAAAGATTTCTCCTACGACCCAGGTGCCGGTTGCTGCGCTGTTTGTGTCCGGCGTCCTGCCCGGCCTGATCATCGCCCTCGGCTTCTTCCTGCAAGACGCTGTAGCGACCATCGTCAGCTTCGCCGCCATCGGCATCTACCTCGCATTCCAGATGATCGTGCTGGCCGCCCTGTACGCCCGCAGCAAAGGCTGGAAACCCAGCGGAAAATTCACCCTCGGCGCCTGGGGCTGGCCGGTGAACATCGGCGCGCTGGTCTACGGCCTCGGCGCAATCATCAACATGGCCTGGCCACGCACGCCGGATGCGGCGTGGTACATCAACTACGCGATGGTGCTGAGCACGGCGATCGTGATTGGTCTGGGGCTGGTTTACATGTGGATTGGCAAGCCGTATGACCATGGGAAGGCGCCGGCTGGGGATGCCTGGAAAGTGAGTCGCTAAAAGCGTTTGGCCCCGGCACCGATAGAGTGCCGGGGCTCAAGAAAGCCGATGCAAATCATCAAAAGAAAAGCTCGGACTGATCGTATTTCAACGAGGAAATACGATCGAACAATTTGATTTTTTCGTTGGCTTTTTGCTTGGCGTGGTCAGACATGAATGCAATCAACTCTTCGAGCTGACTCACGTCTCCCACCACTTTGAATTCCTTCTCCTTGTTGACGAAGACAAGGGACTTCTTCTTTCTCGACAGCAGTTCTATGACGTTGCTGAGCGTACCGGTGCTCTTCGCATCCCATATCATCAAGCCGTAGTCAGCGGCTTCGGCCATCACCACGTCTTTCTCGGTAAAGAAGGCCCTCGATCCTTTGGAGTGTTTGGAGTCCACTGTTCTGGCGGGCCACTGTCCGAGGTTGTTCCGCGGCGCTGGACCGCTACAGAACACAGTGGTTCTGGATCGTTCGAGACTCAGCAGATATTCCTGAATGGAGGTATCGGCGCCACCCGCATCACCCACGACCACCTCAAATTCAGACGCAACGATATTACTGATACGCTCCTTAACCTTCGGATCAAGGTTCTTGATATTGATAGAGCCAGCAATAAATACAGTCGTCATTGAGTTCACTTCCAGGTTAGCGCCGCTACGTAGATCTTCCCCACCTTCGGAAGAATCCTTTGAGCTGCCGCCCACCCCGGAGGATGCCGGAGATTCATAAAGGAAAAATCACGCTTCAGGTGCAGTCTGGCTGGCGGCCATACAAAAACAGACATTTCCTACAGATGCAGGCTTCAAAAGAAAGCCACATTTCCTACGCCACGCGTCCACAGCGTAGACTTGGCGCCGCTAGCGCCTGACCGATAGGCTTTATCCCGTCGCTGCCCAATCAGCGGCCCGGGGTCGAAGCCGGTACATCATCAACATGGCGCAACTGCGTCCTCCATAGAAACCGAGGCTTTTTTGCCTTTCGGATTCGCGTTATGGCGGACCGCGTGGCGCGGGCCTCTCGGCTTCCATGTTGATCGAGAATGTTCCGACTTCGAACGCCGCGCGGTTCGCCACCCAAATCTGTCGAAGGATTAGTGGCGGCTCTCATTTCAACATGGAGTAGAAATTGACTATGCACGCGCAAAATTCACCTGAGACCCAGACGCACTTTATCCCTACGGTTTTCACCCGCCACAACCGCTTCCTCCACGCTCTCCTACTCGATCACCAAGCCTGGTTCTGCGCTCAGGATCTCGGCCGCATGATGGGCCATCCCTTGAACTCACGCGTCACGCTCAAACTCGACCCCGACCAACGCCGCACCGTCCGACTGAGCAAGTACGGCAAAGTTGTCGAGACGCCAATAGTCAGCGAATCCGGCATGTATGCGCTGCTGGTTCACCATTTCATCCCGGAAAACCGCAACCTTCGCCAATGGCTGAGCAATGAGGTGATCCCCATCCTGCGGGAAACCAGCTCAGCAACAGCGGAAAACTGCCCGAGCCTGAGCTCGGTGCATTGGGCCGGCGTCACCGTGCCGCTGCTGCACTGGCAACAACAGGCCTGGGTGAAATGGCGGGATATGCCTGAGTTGATGCAGGCACAGCGTCCCCGGTAAACCTCAAGAATGAAAAAGGGGCGGACTTCACAGTCCGCCCCTTTGGTTTTTCACTTCAAAACCGCGAAACACTCCTCATCGCATCCACCAGATACCGCATCGCAATCCGGTCGCTCTCCGACAACTCCCGGTAACGCTCCACCAGTTTCAGTTCATCAGGACTGAGCCGGCGTCTTCGCCGGACGTTGGTGAGGCAGGGAAAGATGCCCAACATTTCGGTGATGCCTTGTCCTTTTGTCATGGACGATGTCCTTTTCCAGTACGTCAGAAATTTTCGAAAACCGCATCGCCCTGCTCCTTTAAGCAGCGATTTGAGCCCTGCTGGTCGGATGGGTCGTGACCGGCGATGCCCATAGAATAGAAATTAAATCGGCGCTGAAAAGCTGTTTTTAGAGTAATTAGTCGAAAAAAGCAGATATGCCCTATAAATCAGAAAAGGCTGTGGGATAAGTAACCGTAACGTCTTGTTTCATTGAGACGCTGTCGCCGTGCTATCAATGAATTTTGCAAAATCAGCGAACGGATTAAGCTAGCGGGCATCTGTTACTAGTCCGTAGCGTTTGGCCGAAGGCTTGTCCGAACCGTAATTTCTGATCCAGTACGTGCCAGGAACGGCGCGGGATTGTCCACGACAGGTTGTATCTATGCACCGCAGGAATTTGCTCAAAGCGTCCATGGCCATTGCGGCTTATACCGGACTTTCCGCCTCCGGCCTGCTCGCCGCACGCGCCTGGGCCGCCTCTGGCGGTGCCGCCGACGGTGAAGCTCAGGCCTTCGACTTCGAAACGCTGAAGCGCCAGGCCAAGCAACTGGCCGGCAGCGCGTATCAGGACACCAAGCAGGTGCTACCGCCGACCCTGGCGACCATGACCCCGCAGAATTTCAACGCGATCCGCTACGACGGCGAGCATTCGCTGTGGAAGGAAAACAAGGGTCAGCTCGATGTGCAGTTTTTCCACGTCGGCATGGGCTTCCGCCAACCAGTGCGCATGTACAGCGTCGATCCCAAGTCCCGCACGGCCCGCGAGGTGCATTTCCGCCCTCAACTGTTCAACTATGAAAACACCTCGGTCGACACCCAGCAGCTCAAGGGCGACCTGGGTTTTGCCGGCTTCAAGCTGTTCAAGGCACCGGAGCTGGATCGCCATGACGTGGTGTCGTTCCTCGGCGCCAGCTACTTCCGCGCAGTGGATGCGACTGGCCAATATGGCCTCTCCGCCCGTGGCCTGGCCGTCGACACCTACGCCAAGAAACGCGAAGAATTCCCTGACTTCACCAAGTTCTGGTTCGAAACTCCGGATCAGAACGCGACCCGCTTCGTGGTCTACGCCCTGCTCGACTCGCCGAGTGCGACCGGGGCCTATCGCTTCGACATCGATTGCCAGGCCGAGCGCGTGGTGATGGAAGTCGACGCCCACATCAATGCCCGCACCGCCATCGAACAACTGGGCATCGCGCCGATGACCAGCATGTTCAGTTGCGGCACCCACGAGCGCCGGATGTGCGACACCATTCACCCGCAAATCCACGACTCGGATCGTCTGGCCATGTGGCGCGGCAACGGTGAGTGGATCTGCCGCCCGCTGAACAACCCGGCAACCTTGCAATTCAATGCCTTCGCCGACACCGATCCGAAAGGTTTCGGTCTGGTGCAGACCGACCACGAATTCGCCAACTATCAGGATACCGTCGACTGGTACAGCAAGCGCCCGAGCCTGTGGGTGGAACCTACAACCGCGTGGGGCGAAGGCTCCATCGATCTGCTGGAAATTCCTACAACCGGCGAAACCCTCGACAACATCGTTGCGTTCTGGACACCGAAGAAACCGGTGGCTGCCGGCGACTCGCTGAACTACGGCTATAAGCTCTACTGGAGCGCACTGCCGCCGGTCGGTACGCCGCTGGCGCGGGTGCATGCGACCCGTTCGGGCATGGGTGGATTCGTCGAAGGCTGGGCACCGGGCGAGCATTACCCGCCCGTCTGGGCCCGTCGTTTCGCTGTGGACTTTACCGGTGGGGGTCTGGATCGCCTGCCGCAGGGCACCGGGATCGAACCGGTGGTCACTTGCTCCAACGGCAAGGTGCAGGACTTCAGCGTGCTGGTGCTGGATGACATCAAGGGTTACCGGATCCTGTTCGACTGGTACCCGACCAACGACAGCGTCGATCCCGTGGAGCTGCGCCTGTTCATCCGCACCAACGACCGCACGCTGAGCGAAACCTGGTTGTACCAGTACTTCCCGCCGGCGCCGGACAAGCGCAAGTATCCATGATGTTTTGAGCCGCCTGCGCGGGCCTCTTCGCGAGCAAGCCCGCTCCCACATTGGATCTGGTTCGATCACACAGTTTGTGACCGACACAAAGCCAGGGTGGGAGCGGGCTTGCTCGCGAAAGCATCAGAATATTCAACATCGGAAATTGAAGGTACTGCGTCAGGTCAGTGGGCAATAAAGATGAATGTCTTTGGGCTCTTGATCAATCAACTCAGGATCCGGTTGTGCCAGCAACCGGCACCCCTGACGCTGGTAGAACTCCACGGTATTGCGTGATTCGGTTGCCGAGACGTACAACGCCTCGGCGCCGACTTCCCGGCCATGCTCGCAAGCCAAGGCAAACAAGCGCCCGCCCATCCCCTGTCCACGGTAAGCGCGGCTGATGTGCAGGAATTTCAACTGCCGCATGTTCAGCCCCTGATTGTGAATAACCCGGTTATCCACAACCACCGCCGCCACCAATACATCTCCATCGAAAAGCCCGTGTAGCCATCCGCCGCTGCGCCAGCATTTTTCCAATACCCGCGCATTCTCCTCCGCTTCCCCTTCGGGCCAGCCGCGCATGTCGAAACGCGCCGGATAAAGAATCAACTCACCGTTTTCCACGCGATAGCATTCCTCGACCAGTTCACTGCGGTCGATCAGCGCCAACAATGGCAAGTCGGATTCAGTCAGCTCACGTTCGATCAACATCGCGGTCCATTCCTTTGCGATTCCAAACGACAGGCAAGAAAAAACCCGCCGGTTCAATGGCGGGTTTTATAGGCTTTGCGACCGGTCGGAATCAATCCCGCAGATCAGACTCGTGAATTGGCTGATCCCGATGGGTCGCACGTTGATACTGCGCCGGCCATACCGCTTTGCGTCCGCCCAGATCATCGTCGGCATGCAGCGGCCAGTAAGGATCACGCAGCAGCTCACGGGCGAGGAAGATGATGTCGGCCTGACAGGTTCTCAGGATGTGCTCGGCTTGCGCAGGCTCGGTAATCATTCCCACGGTGCCGGTGGCGATGCCTGACTCCTTGCGCACCCGTTCGGCGAAGCGCGTCTGATAACCCGGCCCCACGGGGATTTCAGCGTTGACTGCCGTGCCACCCGATGACACGTCGATCAGATCAGCCCCCAAGGCTTTCAGGCGTCGCGCCAGCTCCACGGTTTCATCCGGGTTCCAGCCATCTTCGACCCAATCGGTAGCCGACAGGCGTACGAAAACCGGCAGTTCTTCCGGCCACACCGCGCGCACGGCCTCGGTCACTTGCAGCACGAGACGAATGCGGTTTTCGAACGATCCGCCGTACTGGTCACGGCGCTGGTTACTCAATGGCGAAAGAAACTGGTGCAGCAGATAACCATGCGCCGCATGCACCTCGACCACACTGAAACCGGCGGTCAGCGCACGCTTGGCTGCGGCCACGAAGTCCTGAATGACCTGGGCGATCTGGCTCTCATCAAGTTGTTTGGGTTGGGTGTGTTGCGGGTCAAAGGCAATCGGCGAAGGCCCGACCGGCGTCCAGCCGCCGTCATCCGGTTTGACGCTGCCATGTTTGCCGATCCACGGCCGATGGGTGCTGGCCTTGCGCCCGGCGTGGGCCAGTTGGATGCCGGCCACTGCGCCCTGCGCGTTGATGAAACGGGTGATGCGTTGCAACGGTGCGATCTGTTCGTCGTTCCACAGGCCCAGGTCTTCGGCGGTGATCCGCCCGTCGGCCGTGATCGCCGTGGCTTCGGTAAATACCAGGCCAGCGCCCCCCACGGCACGGCTGCCGAGGTGCACCAGATGCCAGTCGTTGGCCAGGCCATCGACGCTGGAATACTGGCACATGGGCGACACGGCGATGCGGTTGGACAGGGTCAGTTGGCGAAGGGTAAAGGGTTCAAGCAGCAGACTCATGGGGCACCTCTCAAATCAGTGGGCAGGCTCCAGGGTTCTGTTTGAAAAGTCGACGAGTGACAGGAAAAAGGTGCAGCACCCGCCCCCGCGGGCAAAAAATTCGACAAGACGTCACAAGGCCAATCAAGCAGTGCTTAGAGCCTAGTCGACATCCGGGGATGAGGGAGGGTTCAGAAATGAAACAGCACAATTGAAGATGCCTGCGCCCCTTGAGCAAGGGGCGCAACGACCTTTAGCGCGGTTCGATGTGGGCGATCATCAGTTGCACGGTTTCATTGCCACGAAACTCGTTGAGATCGAGTTTGTAGGCCAGTTCAACCCATTTGATCGTCGGGTTCGGCCAGATATCGCGATCGATCCCGAACGCGATGCCATCGAGCTTCACCGAGCCGCATTCGGTTTTCAACACCACTTTCAGATGCCGCTCGCCGACCACTCGCTGCTCGACCAACTGGAACACGCCGTGAAACAGCGGCTCCGGAAAGTGCTGGCCCCACGGCCCGGCGTGGCGCAAGGCCCGAGCCAGTTCCAGATGAAACTCCTCGACCGCCAGTGTGCCATCCGACAGCAGGCGCCCGGTCAGATCTTCTTCGCGAAGTTGCCTACGCACCTCGGCGTCAAATGCCTCGGCGAACAACGGAAAATTCTCCTGCGGCAAGGTCAGACCGGCCGCCATCGCGTGGCCGCCGTACTTGGCGATCAGATCCGGATGTTGCGCCGCGACCACGCTCAGCGCATCACGGATATGGAAACCCTGCACCGAGCGCCCCGAGCCCTTGAGCAAACCGTCGCCAGCATCGGCGAACGCAATGGTCGGGCGGAAATACCGCTCCTTCATCCGCGACGCCAGAATACCGATGACACCCTGGTGCCATTCCGGATCGAACAGGCAAAGACCGAACGGCATCGACTCGACCGGCAAGTCCTTGAGCTGGGCCAGCGCTTCGCGCTGCATGCCTTGCTCGATGGATTTTCGATCCTGGTTCATGCCGTCCAGTTGCGCGGCCATTTCACGGGCCAGCGCAGCGTCGTGGGTCAGCAGACACTCGATGCCCAGGCTCATGTCATCCAGACGCCCCGCCGCGTTCAGACGCGGGCCGACGATGAAACCGAGGTCGGTAGAGGTAATGCGCGAAGCTTCACGCTTGGCCACTTCAAGGATCGCCTTGATCCCCGGCCGCGCACGTCCGGCGCGAATTCGTTCCAGGCCCTGGTGCACCAGAATCCGGTTGTTGGCATCCAGCGGCACCACGTCGGCAACGCTGCCCAGCGCCACCAGATCCAGCAGTTCGCCGATGTTCGGTTGTGGCTTGCTCTCGTACCAGCCGAGGCTGCGCAGGCGCGCGCGCAACGCCATCAACACATAGAAAATCACCCCGACACCAGCCAGCGCCTTGCTCGGAAACTCGCAGCCGGGCTGGTTCGGATTGACTAGCGCATCGGCCTGCGGCAGTTCATCGCCGGGCAAGTGGTGGTCGGTAATCAAAACCTTCAGGCCGTGACGTTTCGCGGCCGCTACACCTTCAACGCTGGAAATACCGTTGTCGACGGTGATCAACAGTTGCGGCTCGCGGGTCATCGCGACTTCGACGATTTCCGGGGTCAGGCCGTAGCCGTATTCGAAGCGGTTCGGCACCAGATAGTCGACGTGCGCCGCGCCCAATAGGCGCAAACCGAGCACGCCCACGGTGCTGGCCGTCGCGCCGTCGGCGTCGAAGTCGCCGACGATCAGGATCCGCTGACGCTGCTCCAGCGCCGTCACCAGCAGGTCCACCGCCGCATCGATCCCTTTGAGCTGCTGGAACGGAATCAGTCGCGCCAGGCTCTTGTCCAGCTCCGCCTCGGACTGCACGCCCCGTGCCGCGTACAGGCGGGTCAGCAGGGGTGGCAGTTCACCGAGAAACGGCAGAGTGGCGGGCAACGGGCGAGGATCGATACGCATGGGGTGACAGAAGCTTCTCTTGAATACGTGGGATTTTTCGGGAGTAGCGCGGACTTAACCGCGCTCGCCTTGCAGCCAGGTGAGCTGGACTTCGTGCTGGCCGCGATCATCGGTGACGAAGATCGTCCCTTCGCTGATCATCACGTCCCACTTGATGACGCGGGGCATGTCCTTGGCCAGGGTTTCCAGCACTTCTTGCGGAACAGCGGCGATGTTGACGTTCTTCAGGTTTTTGATCGCCGGGATCACCTTGCCTTCCCAGACGCGCAGGCTGCCATAGGCCAGCAGGCTGGTGCGCTCGGTGCGACGGGAGCACCAGGTCAGACGATCCGCGTCTGGCTGGCCGACTTCGATCCAGTGCAGGACACGGTCATCCAGGCTCTTTTCCCACAGCGCAGGTTCATCCACGTCCGACAGACCACGACCGAACGACAGTTGCTCGTTGTACCAGAGCGCGTAGGCCAACAGGCGCACGGTCATGCGTTCTTCGGTTTCCGAAGGGTGACGGGCGATGGTCTGCTTCACGTTCTCGTAGACGCTGCGGTCGAGATCGGTGAGGTTCAGTTCGAATTTGTAGGTAGTGGACGGCTGGGCCATGAACGGGCTTCTTGATACGAGGAAAGTTGGCAAGTCTAACCGATGCTGTAGGCAATCCACGAATTGATGGCGATCAACCTTGCGCGACTGACAGCCGGCTATGTTAAAACGCTGTATCTGCTCAGCCTTGTCCTACAGGATCTCGCATGCCGTTCGCCAACAAACCGCTCAGCGGTCTGAAAGTCATTGAATTGGGTACTTTGATTGCCGGGCCGTTTGCCTCGCGCATCTGCGGCGAGTTCGGCGCCGAAGTGATCAAGATCGAGTCGCCGGACGGCGGTGATCCGCTGCGCAAATGGCGCAAGTTGTACGAAGGCACGTCGCTGTGGTGGTTCGTCCAGGCACGCAACAAAAAGTCACTGACCCTGAACCTGAAACACCCCGACGGCCTGGCGATCCTGAAAAAACTGCTGGGTGAAGCCGACATCCTGATCGAGAACTTCCGCCCCGGCGTGCTGGAAAAACTCGGCTTGAGCTGGGAAAACCTGCATGCGCTGAACCCGAAACTGGTGATGGTGCGCCTGTCCGGTTTCGGCCAGACCGGGCCGATGAAGGATCAGCCAGGTTTCGGTGCGGTCGGCGAGTCCATGGGCGGCCTGCGCTACATCACCGGTTTCGAAGACCGCCCGCCGGTACGCACCGGGATTTCCATCGGCGACTCGATTGCCGCCCTGTGGGGCGTGATCGGCGCGTTGATGGCTTTGCGTCATCGCGAGGTCAACGGCGGCCTCGGCCAGGTGGTCGATGTGGCGCTGTACGAAGCAATCTTCGCCATGATGGAAAGCATGGTGCCGGAGTTCGATGTGTTCGGCTTCATTCGTGAGCGCAGCGGCAACATCATGCCGGGCATCACGCCCTCCTCCATCCACACCAGCGCCGACGGCAAACACGTGCAGATCGGCGCCAACGGCGATGCGATCTTCAAGCGCTTCATGCTGATCATCGGCCGTGAAGATCTGGCCAATGACCCGACGCTGGCCAGCAATGACGGACGCGACAGCCGCCGTGACGAGTTGTATGGGGTGATCGACCGCTGGGTCAATTCGCTGCCGCTGCAAACCGTGCTGGATCTGCTGAACCAGGCCGAAGTGCCGGCCAGCCGGATCTTCAGCGCCGAAGATATGTTCAACGATCCGCAGTACCTGGCCCGGGAAATGTTCCTGCACGCCAAACTGCCGGACGGCAAACCCTTCAAGATGCCGGGCATCGTGCCGAAACTCTCTGATACACCCGGCACGTCCGAATGGGTCGGACCGCAGCTCGGTGAACACAATGCGCAGGTACTCCACGATCTTGGCTACGACGAGAAGCAGATCGCCCGGCTGCGCGAAGACGGAGCCATCTGAGCTGAAGCGCCTGATGCCCTCGGCCTCGAACCGCGCCCATCATTGGTGGACGTGGCGGTTGTTTGGCCTGCTATTTCTGCTGGTGCTGCCGGCGTGGGCGCAGGCCAAACCGACGTTGATCTGGCTGCTGCGCGACCTGCCGCCGCTGACGATCTTCGAAGGCCCGAAAAAAGGCCAAGGCGTTATCGATCAATTGATGCCGATGCTGATTGCCGGCATGCCGCAATACGAACACACCTTGATGCGGGTCAATCGTGCCCGTGGCATTCAAATGCTCCATGAACATCCATTCGCCTGCGATCCGTCGCTGATCTGGAACAAGGAGCGGGCACAATGGATCGCCTTCTCCATCCCCGCGTTTCGCGCGGTCAGCAATGGTTTGGTGGTGCGTCAGAGAGATCGTGAGGTGCTGGAGCCCTTTCTGGTCGAGGGCGAAGTCGATCTGTCGGCATTTCTGGCCAACGGCGAGCGAAAAGTCGGGGTGGTCGCGGAACGCAGTTACGGCGAGTACATCGACACATTGCTGCATCAGGCACCGAGCGGCGCGCTGACGCCACATTATGGCAACGATGCGCTCAGCAGCCTGCTGTCGATGCAGCGTCTGGGGCGTTTGCAGGTGGTGCTGGGTTACTGGCCGGAAATCCGTTATCAGGCGCGGCAGGCCGAGATCGCCGAGGACGAGTTGCTGTTCTTTCCGATTCGCGGCACGGGCAAGTATCTATCAGGCCATGTCGGTTGCACCGACACCACGGCGGGTCGACAGGCGATCACGGAGATCAATCAGCTGTTGCGCACCCTGCCCCACGAACATCTCGACCAGCTCTACGCCGATTGGCTCGACCCCGAGAGGCGCCAGGACTATCTGGAACAGGCGCGGATTTTCTTCGAGCAACAAGCCGCACAGTGAAATCCGGGCAAAAAGAAACCCCGAGAAGTGGGGAGACGACTCGGGGTTAAACGTGGTCTGTATCAAAGACCCGTAGCAGCAAGCGACAAGCACCGGAGCACAATGCTTGATCCTGCTGTTACGGGGTCTGACTGACCTGGGTGCAGGAAGGTTCCCACAAAAGAAAAATCAGTTTCAGAGGGTCGGGTGCTTGTCGAGGGCTGCGTTTCGCAACGCGGCGATCACACAGGGTTCCAGCCGGCCTTCGGCAATCAGGATGTCACGGTGCAGCCCGTCGACTACATCCGTCAGCTGGCGCTTGTCGCTCAATTGCGCCTGATTGAATTCGCGCTCCACCACGATCGCGCCGTTGCCGTTCTTCAAGGTCACCAGGCATTCGCCGTGGCGACCCCGAGGGGTCAACGTCACCTGATACGGGCTCAGAGCCTCACCGAGCAATAGACTGATACTTTCCATCTCGATCTCCACTCAATAGTCCGAAAACACAGTGTCTGGGGCGTGTTCACAGTAAATGACCACCGGCCCGAGAGGAAAGTTCTGCTTGTTACCGGCCTCTCCCGGAGCGTCACCGGCCTATCGGAGCATGCAGGGTGAAGATGACAGAAAAATAACCATAGGGTTCAAGCGTCGACGGAATGCCGGGGGATCGTCATGTAGGTGTCCAGCAGGCTTCTCATCAACACCGCCGAAACCGGCGTGTGCAGGCGGCCCAGCAAGGTGATCCCGTGCTCGCCCAGCAAGGTTTCCAGTTCCTCCAGCAGGCTGGGGACCACGGTGCCCAGCAGGATCAGCGCCCGCGCGCCCTGCCGGTCGGCCAGATGCCGGATCAGCGCCAAGCCGTCACCGTTCTGCAATCGTGGATTGCACAGCGTGATGTCGACAGCTCCGCGACGCTCCAGCGAACGCTTGGCCGAACCCAGCGACGGCGCGGTCAGAACATCGTAGATACCGATGGCGTTGAGCATCTGATGCAACGCCATCAGCTGGAACGGATTGGGTTCTAGAATCAGGATCTTGAGCGAGCGCATGGGACGACCTCTGGAGCGACAATCGCGGATTCACGCCGCAGTGGCCTGTCACTCTAGGGCAGTCGTCCTAAGCCTCCCATCAGAAAAGGAATCGCGGTTTATAGGACTTTTCCCATCTTTAATGCAGACATCGACACCCGTTCTCTTTCCGTCGCGCGGTGATGTCTGTCCAGCCGCCGAGCAACCCACGCAGTTTTCCATCGGCACTGTAAAACGGCACCGTCCACTGATAGATCTGACGAGGCCCGGTCTTGAACATCAGCTGCCGTTTGCTGAAGCGCGTCTTACGTGTACCGAGCTGCGCCATGAATTCGTCATGCAGCATCAGTGCCGTAGCCTGCGGAAGTGCGTCGAACTCGAACAGCATCCGCCCCTGCACCTGCTCCTGACGGACCGACAGCGCATCTTCATAACTGCGGTTGCACATGATCAAACGGCCCTGCAGATCGCGCACGAACACGGGGTCAGGCATCGCATCGATCAATGCATGTTGAAAGGCCAGTTGATCGCCCAGGCCCTTTTCAGCCTCTCTGCGCTGTTTTATTTCGGTAGCGAGTCGACGATTCCATAGCAGCGAAAGCAGGCCTAACACCCCAAGCCCACCCATCCCCCAGCATCCCCACTCGATCAGCCGAGCGCGGAACGACGGGGCCGGCGCAGGTGAGACTCCGTCCAGCCACTTCAGGCGCATGGCACGCAGTTCGGCCGCCGAGAACGCGCCCAATGCCTTGTTGAGGATGCTCACCAGCTCAGGCAGCCCTTTGCGGACCGCCAGATGATCGGCCTCCCACTTGCCCTCCACGAGACCTCCGACCTTGAGCAGGCCGGAGGGAAACAGCTGAGCGCCGATCTCGTTTTCGATGGTGGCGTAGGCCTCGCCACTCTCGACCAGTGCCCGTGCCTCGGCATACGTCTTGACCGATCGGATCTGGATCGACGGGTAGTCGCGTCGAATGCTGTCCTCCAGCGCATGCCGGGCCGGCAGCACCAGCACTCTCTTGGCCAGCGCCGCAAGCGACTGTATCGCGGGCTCGTCAGCATGCCCGACGAACACCCAGCCGGCACCGCCGAACGCGTGACTGAAATCCAGAAACCCCTTGCGCTCATCGTTCATTGCCAACGTCGTGCTGATGTCGGCCACACCACTCTGGAGCCGTTCCAGCATGTGGTCTGTAGAAAACGATTCCTGGTGGACGAACTGCAATCCGGTCATGGCGCTGATGTGTTTGAGCACATCGTTGTTCAGGCCGCTCCACTGGCCATGCTCGTCCTGAAACAGATACAACGGGTATTGCACAGAGGCGACGGTCACCCGTGGGTTATCTCGAATCCACTGACGCTCGTGCTCATCCAGCTCAATGGGCTGAACAGCCTCCAGCGCAACGGAATGCTTCGCCAGATGGCCAGCTTCGGCCCACGGCAACAGCCCGAAGCAGCCCAATAAAAACAACCAGCACAGGGCTGGTTTCAATCCTGAAAAAAACCGCATTGCCACATCCTTCGTCATCGACTCGCCCGTCCTTGATGGGCGAAACGCGCGCAGTGTGGCATGCAAAAACAAGAAAGCCCGTCAGGAGACGGGCTTCAAAATGTGACAGCTTTGCGGGCTTAAAGAGGCTTGCCGCGGTTGCCATGCTGGCTGACAAAGGCCTGCACGGCTTTGAGCTCGTTCGCCAGCACCGTGCAGCGCTCTTCTCTCTCAAACAAATCAGAAAGATGTGCAGGTAGTTCGAGAGCTTTTCCTACACCTGCTTTCTCCACCGCGTCCGGGAACTTGACCGGATGCGCCGTGCCCAGAATCACCATCGGGATGTCCAGGCTGCGACGGCACTCGCGAGCGGCTTTCACGCCGATGGCGGTGTGTGGGTCCAGCACTTCACCGGTCTGCTCGTAGACTTCGGCGATGGTTTCGCAGGTTTGCGCATCGTCCACGGCCAGCGAGTCGAACAGTTTGCGTGCCTCGGTCCAGCGTTCCTGTTCGACGCTGAAACCGCCGCCCTGCTTGAACGAATCCATCAGCCCGGCAATCGCCGCGCCATTGCGACCGTGCAGGTCGAACAGCAGGCGTTCGAAGTTCGACGAGACCATGATGTCCATCGACGGCGACAGCGTGGCGTGCAGGGTTTCCTTGACGTACTGGTTGCCGCTCATGAAGCGGTGCAGGATGTCGTTGCGGTTGGTGGCGACGATCAACTGGTTGATCGGCAGGCCCATGTTGCGTGCCAGGTAGCCGGCGAAGATGTCGCCGAAGTTGCCGGTAGGCACCGAGAACGACACCGAACGCGCCGGGCCGCCCAATTGCAGCGCTGCGTGGAAGTAGTAAACGATCTGGGCCATGATCCGCGCCCAGTTGATCGAGTTCACTGCCACCAGACGGGTGCCCTTGAGGAAGCTCTGGTCGGCGAAGCTGGCCTTGACCATTTCCTGGCAGTCATCGAAGTTGCCTTCAATGGCGATGTTGTGGATGTTCTCACCGAGGATGGTGGTCATCTGCCGACGCTGCACTTCGGACACACGGTTGTGCGGGTGCAGGATGAAGATGTCGACGTTTTCGCAGTGTTTGCAGCCTTCGATGGCGGCCGAACCGGTGTCACCGGAGGTGGCGCCGACGATCACGACGCGTTCGCCGCGCTTTTCCAGCACGTAGTCGAGCAAGCGACCGAGCAGTTGCAGGGCGAAGTCCTTGAACGCCAGGGTCGGGCCGTGGAACAGCTCCAGCACCCATTCGTTGCCGTTCAGCTGACGCAGCGGCGCAACGGCGTTGTGGGCAAACACACCGTAGGTTTCTTCAAGAATCTTTTTGAAATCGGCGTCCGGAATGCTGCCGGTGACGAACGGGCGCATGACGCGGAATGCCAGCTCGTGATACGGCAGGCCGGCCCAGGAAGCGATTTCTTCCTGGGTGAAACGTGGCAGGTTTTCCGGGACGTACAGACCGCCGTCGGTGGCGAGACCGGCCAGCAGGACGTCTTCGAAATTCAGGGCCGGTGCCTGGCCGCGGGTACTGATGTAACGCATGACTGACTCCAATGGACAGTGTTCACGACACCGGCCCCGCTGGCGGGACCGGTGAAGGAGATCGGCTTAGTTCAAGTGCTCGACGCGGATCCGCACAACCGGACCGACCACGCCCGCCAGCGCTTCGAGGGCGGCGATCGCATCGTTGATGTGCTGTTCCAGCACGCGATGGGTCAGCAGGATCATCGGCACCAGGCCGTCGTGTTCCTCGACTTCCTTCTGCATGATCGACTCGATGTTGATGCCGCGCTCCGAGAGGATGCTCGCCACCTGAGCGAGCACGCCCGGATGGTCCTTGGCCTGGATGCGCAGGTAGTAGGCGCTTTCGCAGGCTTCGATCGGCAGGATCGGATGGGCCGACAGCGAGTCCGGCTGGAAGGCCAGGTGCGGCACGCGGTTTTCCGGGTCGGAGGTCATGGCGCGAACCACGTCCACCAGATCCGCGATCACCGACGAAGCCGTCGGCTCCATGCCGGCGCCGGCGCCGTAGAACAGGGTCGAACCGGCAGCGTCACCGTTGACCATCACCGCGTTCATCACACCGTTGACGTTGGCGATCAGACGATCGGCCGGGATCAGAGTCGGGTGTACGCGCAGCTCGATACCGGCGGCGGTGCTGCGTGCAACGCCCAGGTGCTTGATGCGGTAGCCCAGCGCTTCGGCGTAGTTCACGTCGGCGGTGGTCAGCTTGGTGATGCCTTCGGTGTAAGCCTTGTCGAACTGCAGCGGAATACCGAATGCGATCGATGCCAGGATCGTCAGCTTGTGCGCGGCGTCGATGCCCTCGACGTCGAAGGTCGGATCGGCTTCGGCGTAGCCCAGCGCTTGCGCCTCGGCCAGCACGTCTTCGAAGGTGCGACCCTTCTCGCGCATTTCGGTGAGGATGAAGTTGCCGGTGCCGTTGATGATCCCGGCGACCCAGTTGATACGGTTGGCGGACAGGCCTTCACGGATCGCCTTGATCACCGGAATGCCGCCGGCGACCGCCGCTTCGAACGCCACGATCACGCCTTTCTCGCGTGCCTTGGCGAAAATTTCATTACCGTGAACGGCAATCAGAGCCTTGTTCGCGGTGACCACATGCTTGCCATTCTCGATGGCCTTGAGTACCAGCTCGCGGGCAACGGTGTAGCCGCCCATCAGCTCTATGACGATGTCGATCTCAGGGTTCGTGGCCACTTCGAAGACATCGTTGGTAATCGCAATACCGGTCGTCTGGAACTGAGGCTTTGGCGTGCGCATGGCAATTTGTGCCACTTCGATCCCACGCCCGGCACGACGAGCAATTTCCTCGGCGTTGCGCTGAAGTACGTTGAAGGTTCCGCCACCGACGGTCCCTAACCCACAGATGCCTACTTTGACCGGTTTCACTGTGAACTCCCCATAAAACGGCCGACACGAGGCCGGCCGTGAAAACAACCGCAGGTTCGCGGCTCTCTGTTGATGGCCCGGCAATCCAGCCGCCGGACCACGCTCGTCAACGCCTGAGCGTGACGATGCGAATTACTTCGCGCCCAGCGCCAGTTTGGCGACTTGTGGCGCAGGCTGGTAGCCCGGAATGACTTGTCCGTCAGCCAAAACGATGGCCGGCGTGCCGTTCACGCCGATCGACTGACCGAGGGCGAACTGTTTGGAAACCGGGTTCTCGCACTTGGCGGCCTTGATTTCCTTGCCATCGACCATTTTGTCCATGGCGGCTTTCTTGTCTTTCGAGCACCACACGGCTTGCAGTTGCTCGTCACCCGGCGAGCCCAGGCCCTGGCGCGGGAACGCCACGTAACGCACTTCGATGCCGCGCTTGTTCAGCTCGGGCACTTCGGCGTGCAGCTTGTGGCAGTAAGGGCAAGTGGTGTCGGTAAAAACGGTGATGTGCGACTTGGTTTCGCCCACGGCCGGGTAAACCACGGTCTCGGCCACCGGGATCGCATTGATCAGTTTGGAAATGCCCAGGCGCTCGGTCTTCTCGGTCAGGTTGACCGGTTTGCCGTCCTTGAGCTGGAACATGTAGCCCTGAACGATGTACTGGCCGTCGGCGCTGGCGTAGAGCACGCGGCTGCCCTTGAGCTTGACTTCGTACAGGCCCGGCAGCGGGCTGGCGGTGATGGTGTCCACCGGCACATCAAGCTGGAGGTTTTCCAGGCTTTGGCGAATCGCTTTGTCGGCCGCGTCATCGGCGACGGCAAAGGTGCTGACCAACGCAATGGCTGCGGCGGCGAAAATCTGGGTCAGACGCATGAGAACTCCTGAAGGCGGACAAATGGAACGATCAGAACGCCCGTGCCGGAACACCGGGTCATAACCGCCCATCGTGCAAACCGGCAAAGCCTACCACATAAGGCTCCCGTGGCCGAATGCGCCTGTCGCAAGACAACATGCGCTCAACCGCGCGGGTGATGTTTGGCATGCAGATCCTGCAAACGTGCCCGGGCGACGTGAGTGTAGATCTGCGTGGTCGACAGGTCGCTGTGGCCCAACAGCATCTGCACCACCCGCAAGTCGGCGCCATGGTTGAGCAAGTGGGTGGCAAACGCGTGACGCAGGGTGTGCGGCGACAGCGATTTACCGATCCCGGCGACCTTGGCCTGATGTTTGATGCGGTGCCAGAAGGTCTGCCGAGTCATCTGCTCGCCGCGCTGGCTGGGGAACAGCACATCACTCGGGCGCCCACCCAGCAACTCGCCGCGACCGTCGCGCAGGTAGCGCTCGACCCAGACAATCGCTTCCTCGCCCATTGGCACCAACCGCTCCTTGCTGCCCTTGCCCATTACCCGCAACACGCCCTGACGCAGGTTGACCTGCTCCAGGGTCAGGCTGATCAGCTCGGTCACCCGCAGGCCACAGGCGTAAAGCACTTCGAGCATGGCACGGTCGCGCTGGCCGATGGCTTCACTCAAGTCCGGCGCCTTGAGCAATGCTTCAACGTCGGCTTCCGACAAGGATTTGGGCAGCGGCCGACCGAGTTGCGGCATATCCACGCGCAAGGTCGGATCGACCGAAATCAGTTTTTCCCGCAACAGGTAACGATAAAAGCCACGCACACCGGAGAGGAATCGCGCGGTGGAGCGAGGTTTGTAGTTCTGTTCCAGACGCCAGGCCAGATGATCGAGAATCAGCTCGCGACCGGCATTGATCAGCTCGAGACCTTTGTCCTGCAACCAGCCGTTGAACAGCGCGAGATCACTGCGATAGGCGTCGCGAGTGTTGTCGGAGAGACCTTTTTCCAGCCAGAGGGCGTCGAGAAACTGGTCAATCAGTGGGTGGTCGATGGCAGGCATGGGCGCTCAAGTCACGCAGGCTTGGCACTGCGCGCAAATAAAGAGTGAACGGTTGAAATGGCCGCTAGTCTTTCATAGCCCGCTATTTCAAGGAACAGGGAGCTTCAATGAACGAGCAGCAAATTCTGTTGGCTTTCGGCGGTATCGGTGCCGCCGCGCTGGGCTGTCAATGGCTCGCATGGCGCCTGAAGCTGCCGGCGATTCTGTTTCTGCTGCTGACCGGCATTCTGGCAGGCCCCGTGCTGGGCTGGCTCGACCCGCAGGAAATGTTCGGCCCGCTGCTGATGCCGCTGGTGTCGCTGGCGGTGGCGCTGATTCTGTTTGAAGGCAGCCTGACCCTGCATCTGTCGGAATGGCGCGAGATCGGCAGCGTCGTGCATCGGCTGGTCACAATCGGAGCGCTCTCGACCTGGGTAGTGATTGCGGTCGCGACTCACTGGCTGCTGGGCTTCGACTGGCTGCTCGCCATCCTGTTCGGCAGTCTGACCCTTGTCACCGGGCCGACCGTGATCGTGCCCATGCTGCGCGTGGTACGGCCAAAAGCTTCGATCGCCAACATCCTGCGCTGGGAAGGGATTGTGATCGACCCGATCGGTGCACTGCTCGCTGTGGTCGTCTACAGCTTCATCATCGCCAGTGCCGAGGGCCACGGTCTCAAGCAGAGCCTGCTCACGTTCGGCGGAGTGATTCTGTGCGGAAGTCTGTTCGGTGTTGCCGGCGGCTGGCTGCTGGGCACGATCATCCGTCGTCAGTGGCTGCCGGAATACCTGCACAACCTCGCGTCGTTGGCGGCGGTGCTGGGGATCTTCATTGCAGCCAACGAGGTGATGCACGAATCGGGACTGCTGGCGGTAACGCTGATGGGCATGTGGCTGGCCAATATGAAGGGTGTGGATGTGCGGCACATCCTGCACTTCAAGGAAAACCTCAGCGTGCTGCTGATTTCCGGGCTGTTCATTCTGCTGGCAGCACGCCTGGATCTGAATGCTTTGCTTGGGCTCGGGCCCCTGGTGTTGATTCTGCTGCTGGTGATCCAGTTGATCGCCCGACCATTGAACGTGCTGCTGAGTACCGCCGGCTCCAGTTTGAGCTGGCGTGAACGTGCATTGCTGTGCTGGATTGCCCCGCGCGGAATCGTCGCTGCGGCGGTCTCGGCGATCTTTGCGATTCGCCTGGATGAAGCGGGTCATGAAGGCGCGCTGTTGCTGGTGCCGCTGACTTTCGCCGTGATTATCGGCACTGTCGTGCTGCAAAGTGCGACTGCCCGGCCATTGGCGCGCCTGTTGAAGGTTGCGGAGCCTGCGCCCAGCGGCTTCCTTATCGTCGGCGCGAACGGGCCTGCGCGCCTGCTCGGCAAGTCGCTGCAACAGCTGGGCAGCCGGGTGCTGCTGACGGATTCGAGCTGGGAAAACATCCGGGCGGCGCGCATGGATGGCTTGCCGACCTACTTCGGCAATCCGGCCTCGCAGCACGCCGATGCGCATCTGGACCTGGTCGGACTGGGGCATTTGCTGGCGCTGTCACCGTCGGGCGAACTCAATACGCTGGCGGCCATGCGCTTTCGTCATGACTTTGGCCATCAACGCCTGTTCGGACTCGCCAGCGGGCAGGAGAGCCGGCGCAGCGACAAACATCGCGCAAGTCTTGAGCATCGCGGCAATCAACTGGGTAGCGAGGCGTTCACCTACACGAAGCTGGCCAGCCAGATGGGCCAAGGGGCCGAGTTGTACAGCACAACGTTGACGGATGGGTTTGGCTGGGAGGATTACCAGGCGTTGCATGGCAATCGCGCGACGCTGCTGTTCATGCGCGATGACAGTGGCTGGGTGCATGTCGTGTCGCCGGAAACCGTGCTGAAGCCGGGGTCGGGGTGGACGTTGCTGGCGCTGATTCAGCCTGAGAGTGTCAGCGCCTGACTGACCGGATCGCGGGCGAGCCCGCTCCCACAGCGTCCGTGTCGAACTCAATATCAGCGTACAACACAAAACCTGTGGGAGCGGGCTTGCCCGCGAATGCCGCGCCTCGGTGCTGGATCAGGCCGCGAAACCCGGCAGTACCGGCACCGGACGCTTGTCATCATCGATGGCAACAAAACTGAACTGCCCGTGAATCGCTTTCTCACGCCCATCACAGCTCATGCTTTCTACGAACACCTCCACCTCGACCTTAAGACTGGTGTTGCCGACCTTGATCACCCGTCCGACCAGTTCAACGATGGAGCCCGCCGGGATCGCGTGATTGAAGTCGATGCGATCGGTGGACACGGTCACCAGCGGCAACCGGCAGAAGCGCGTGGCGGTGATGAACGACACTTCGTCCATCCAGGCCAGCGCGGTGCCGCCGAACAGGGTGTTGTGGTGGTTGGTGGTCGGCGGGAAAACCGCCTTGGTCACGCGGGTCACCGAGAGTTCGGTGCGGCGCTCGATTTCTTGCTCGCGAGGGGTCATGGATCAGGCCTGAAACAGAATGCTGTGGATAAATTGCGGGCAACAAAAAAGCAGCCCGTAGGCTGCTTTTTTCTGCATCGGAAGCTGGACTTAAGCCAGTTTTTCCTTGATGCGAGCTGCTTTACCCGACAGGTCGCGCAGGTAGTACAGCTTGGCTTTACGTACGTCACCGCGACGTTTAACAGCCATGCTGTCGATCTGCGGGGAGTAGGTCTGGAAAGTACGTTCTACGCCAACACCGTTGGAGATTTTACGAACGGTGAACGCACTGTTCACGCCGCGGTTACGCTTGGCGATTACAACGCCTTCGAACGCTTGCAGACGGGAACGATCGCCTTCCTTCACTTTCACCTGAACGACGATGGTGTCGCCTGGGGCAAAGGTAGGGATTTCTTTGGTCATCTGCTCTGCTTCGAGTGCAAGGATGATTTTGTTGGTCATGCTGTGCTCCTAAGGTAAATCGTCTGATCTACCATCGATACGTTGTTAACTATCGTCCCGCTCGCGGATGTATTCCTCGAGCAGCTTCTTCTCTTCTCCAGAAAGCGAGCGGCTTTCCAGAAGATCGGCGCGTCGTTCATAGGTCCTACCAAGGGACTGCTGTAAACGCCAACGCCGGATATGCGCGTGATTGCCACTCAGCAACACGTCGGGAACACGCTGATCCGCATACACCTCAGGTCGGGTGTAGTGCGGGCAATCCAGCAGACCATCCGTAAAGGAATCTTCCTCAGCGGAATCCGCATGCCCTAAAGCTCCGGGCAGCAGTCGTGTAACCGCATCGATCATGACCATGGCCGGCAGCTCGCCGCCAGACAACACATAGTCACCAATCGACCACTCTTCATCGACATGAGCATCAATAAAACGCTCGTCAATGCCTTCATAGCGACCGGCAATCAGGATCAATGCATCCGATTTAGCCAGTTCGCGTACCGCCGACTGAGTCAGTTGACGGCCTTGGGGGGACAGGTAAATCACCTTCGCCGCCTCCCCGGCTGCTGCCTTGGCCTGAACCAGAGCATCTTCCAGGGGCTTGATCTTCATCACCATGCCCGGACCACCGCCAAACGGGCGATCGTCCACAGTGTGATGCCGATCCGTCGTGTAATCCCGCGGATTCCAACAGGTCAGCTGCAAGAGCCCCTGTTTGACCGCTCGACTGGTAATGCCGTACTCACTGATGGCCGAGAACATCTCGGGGAACAGCGTAATGACGTCTACGCGCAGGCTGGCCATTGCTTAGAAGTCCGCGTCCCATTCCACCCTCATCACGCCTGCTTCCAGGTCGATTGCCAGCACGCATTGCTCCGTATAGGGCAACAACCGCTCGCGATCATCCAGGCTGCCGACGCAGGGCTTGACCACCAATACATCGTTCGCGCCGGTCTCCAACAGGTGATCAACCTTGCCGAAGAATTCTTCGTTCTGGTTGATGACACTCAGACCTTGCAACTGGTACCAGTAGTACTCGTCGCCAGTCAGGTTGGGCAAAAGGCTTCGCGAGATGCAAATCTCGTAACCGCTCAGAAGACGGGCTTCATCGCGATCGTCGAGGCCTTTGAGCTTGGCAACCAGATCCTTTTGAGTGGATCGGCCGCTGACCAGCTCGACCTGCTTTACCACGCCTTCGCGCCGAAGCGTCCAGTTGCGGTAGTTCAACAGGTTTTCAATCGGATCGGTAAAGGAAAAGACCTTCACCTCGCCGCGAACGCCGTGAACCGAAAAAATCTTGCCGACAACGATCAGGTCATCAGCTTTTTCTGGCGTCGCGCTCATACTGCTCAGGCTGCAGCCTTGGCAGATTCCTTCAGCAACTGAGCAACACGCTCAGAAGGCTGTGCACCAACGCTCAGCCAGTAGGCAACGCGCTCTTGGTTCACGGACAGACGAACTTCCTGACCACGTGCAACAGGGTTGAAGAAACCAACCTGTTCTTTGTGGGAACCGTCACGTGGGTTACGCGAGTCGGTTACGGTCAGGTGGTAAAACGGGCGCTTTTTGGAGCCGCCAAGGGCAAGACGGATTGTTAGCATGTGAACATCGTTCCTGTAGTCGGTGCTGCAAATCTAAATGCACAGCGGGCATGGGTGCCCGAAAGGCCGCATATTCTAAGGAATATCCGGACTTTTGCAAATGACTTTTTCCGGCGCCTATGGCATGCCGTGCTGATTTGCGATAGAGCCGTCGATGAAAACGGCCGGTCAGCTCCCGCCGAGTGCGGGTTTGCTGTGAATCCCGCTTCCTTGCGGGGTCTGCGCCGGTACGACGACCGGCGCGGATTCTTTACATTTTTGGCATGCCGCCGCCGGGCAACATACCGCCCATGCCGCGCATCATTTTCGCCATTCCGCCCTTGGCGGAGAATTTCTTCATCATCTTCTGCATCTGCTTGTGCTGCTTGATCAAGCGACCGATGTCCTGCACCTGGGTGCCGGAACCCATGGCGATCCGGCGCTTGCGCGAACCGCTGATCAGCTCAGGGTCGCGGCGCTCGGCCGGGGTCATGGAGTTGATGATGGCTTCCATCTGCTTGAACTGCTTCTCTGCGGCGTTCTGGGCATTGCCCATTTGCGAGAGATTGACACCGCCGATGCTCGGCAGCTTGTCCATGAGCCCGCCGAGGCCGCCCATGTTCTTCATCTGTTGCAGCTGATCGCGGAAGTCTTCGAGGTCGAAGCCCTTGCCCTTCTTCAGCTTCTTGGCCAGTTTGTCGGCCTTGTCCTTGTCGAGCGTCGCTTCAGCCTGTTCGATCAGGCTGAGCACGTCGCCCATGCCGAGGATCCGCGAAGCGATACGCTCGGGGTGGAACGGATCGAGCGCTTCGCTCTTCTCGCCCATACCGATGAACTTGATCGGCTTGCCAGTGATCGCGCGAACGGACAGCGCAGCACCGCCACGGGCATCACCGTCGACCTTGGTCAGGATCACGCCGGTCAGCGGCAGCGCGTCACCGAAGGCCTTGGCCGTGTTGGCCGCGTCCTGACCGGTCATGGCGTCGACCACGAACAGGGTTTCAACCGGATTGATCGCGGCATGCAGCGCCTTGATCTCGCCCATCATCTCTTCATCGATGTGCAGACGACCAGCGGTGTCGACGATGACCACGTCGATGAATTTCAGTTTTGCTTCTTTAATAGCCGCGTTGGCGATGTCGACCGGTTTCTGGCTCAGGTCGGACGGGAAGAACGTCACGCCGATGTCGTTGGCCAGGGTTTCCAGCTGTTTAATAGCAGCAGGACGGTAGATGTCCGCCGACACGACCATGACCGTCTTCTTCTTGCGCTCTTTAAGGAAGCGCGCCAGCTTGCCGGCGGTGGTGGTTTTACCCGCGCCCTGCAGACCGGCCATCAGAATGACGGCAGGCGGCACGGCGCTCAGGTTCAAGTCTTCGTTGGCCGCGCCCATCAGGCTTTCGAGTTCGGCCTGGACGATCTTCACGAACGCCTGGCCCGGCGTCAGGCTGCGCGACACCTCGGTGCCGACAGCCCGTTCCTTGACCGAATTGACGAAGTCTTTGACCACCGGCAGGGCGACGTCGGCTTCGAGCAACGCCATGCGCACTTCACGCAGGGTGTCTTTGATATTGTCCTCGGTCAGCTTCGCCTTGCCGGTGACATGGCGCAGCGTCTGCGAGAGACGGTCGGTTAAGTTTTCAAACATTGCGCGATCCTTTCAGGCCCTGTGTAGACCGGGATAATGGCGGCCCAGACCGGAATCAACATGTGCTCGGCGAGCCTGCGGCGTGGGCAGGTCGCGGATTATAGCGAAGACTGCGTCTGGCGGACACCTCGCTGTCAGCTTGCCGGTCTTTCGTGCAGTGGCGGTTCTATGCCAAACTCAGCGCCTTTCGGGCTTGCCTAACAGGATTTATGCTCCCCTTGTCACCGAGTTTGCTGACCACCCTCGCCGCCGCCCTTCTCTATGCCGCTGCGACTCTCTATCAGGGCACCCGCCTGGCCACTGGCGCCAAGGCCAACAAGCGCCTGCTGGTCTCGCTCGGCGTCCTCGCCGTGCTGGCCCACAGCGCCAGCCTGCTTACGCATTTATTGACGCCGATCGGCCTGGGCCTGGACTTCTTCAGCGCCTCGAGCCTGATCGCCGCCGCTGTCATCGCCCTGACCCTGCTGGCCTGCTCGCGGATTCCGGTGGAAAACCTGCTGGTGCTGCTGTTCCCGCTGGGTGCGATCACAGTGCTGCTGGCGCAGTTCGCGCCGACCGGCACGGTGCAGGTCATCGATGAAGAGCCAGGCATCCTCGCGCACATTCTGTTGTCGATCCTCGCCTACGGCATGTTCACCATCGCGGTGTTTCAGGCCCTGTTGCTGCTGGTGCAGGATCATCAGCTCAAACACAAGCACCCGTCCGGACTGATCAAGAACTTCCCGCCACTGCAAACCATGGAAAGCCTGCTGTTCGGCTTCCTCTGGGCCGGCTGGACGTTGTTGTCGTTGTCGCTGATCTCCGGCTGGCTGTTCGTCGAGAACCTGTTTGCCCAGCATCTGGTGCATAAAACCCTGCTGGCCTGCCTGGCCTGGATCGTGTTCAGCGTCCTCCTCTGGGGCCGTAACCGCCTCGGCTGGCGCGGCCACAAGGCAATCCGCTGGACCCTCGCCGGTTTCTGCCTGCTGATGCTCGCGTATTTCGGCAGCAAACTGGTTCGTGAATACATCCTGCACATCTGACGGGCGGCATAAATGGACGGTTTGCCCATAGGGCCGATGCTCGCGGTATTTGTCCTGCTGATTCTCTGGTCGGGGCTGTTTACCGCCGTCGAAGCGGCGCAACAGCACCTGCTCGCGCAACGCACCGCCTCCCGCGCCAGCGACAAGCCGCTGGCGAAGCTCAGCTTCCCGCTCGACAGTCTGATCCTCTGCAATACCCTGTGCCGCGCCCTCGCCGTCATTCTGGCCACGCTGCTGGCAATCTTTCTCTGTGAAGAAAACGGCCCTTGGGCGGCTTGCCTTGGTGCCGGCGCCCTGCTGTTGGTCTTTGCCGACTATTTCCCCCGCGCGCTCGCCCAACGTTACCCGGATGCGGTGTTGTCGTTTGGCAATACGCTGCTGGCAGTACCGCTGAAAGTGGTTTACCCGCTTGCGTGGCTGCTCAGCCGCATCAGTGGCTTGCTGATGCGCCCGTTCATCCGCAAGACCCAGGTGGTGCAACAGAGCGAAGACGATGTGCCGGCTGAGCATCATGACGATCCGGATCATCCGGTGCGCCCGCACCCGATCTCAGGTATCCATGCACTGGACAACATCACGGTCAACGACATTCTGGTGCCGCGCAGTGATGTCGACGGCATCAACCTCGATGATCCGCTCGAAGAAATCATCGAGCAATTGCGCAAGAACCGCCGCACTCGCCTGCCGGTTTTCCACAGTGATATCAATCAGGTCGAAGCCGTACTCAACACCCGGCAGATCCGTCACTTGCTGGACGACGGCAAACTGACCCGTGAAGCGTTGCTGGCGGCCAGTTACGAGCCATACTTCGTCCCTGAAAGCACACCACTGCAACTGCAACTGCTGAATTTCCACAAGCAGCAGCGGCGTCTGGGCATGGTGGTGGACGAGTACGGCGAAGTGCTGGGGATTGTCACTCTGGAAGACATTCTCGAAGAGATCGTCGGTGAATTCGAAAGCGAGCACAGCCTCGACAACCCGCACATCCACCCACAGGCCGATGGCCGCATGGTGATCGATGGCGCGGCATCGATCCGCGAACTGAACAAATGCCTGGGCTGGCACCTGCCCAGCGACGGCCCCCGGACCCTCAATGGCCTGGTGACCGAGGCGCTGGAAACCATTCCGGAAAGCGCGGTCTGCCTGAAGATCGGCCGTTACCGCCTGGAGATTCTCGAAACCGAGGAGAACCGGGTGAGCAAGGTCCTGATCTGGCACACCACTTCCGCCCCGGCGCTGGCCACGGCCCGCTAGACAGCCCCTTGTTCAATCGTTAGCCACCTTCCTATAATCGCGGTGCTTACCCAAGCCCCGCCGAACCGCGTGCTTACCCCGCACCCGACCCGTTCCGGCCGGTTCATCGGCAATATCCGCATCACACCGACGACTGTTCCTACCTGAAGCAGCGATCGCGCCTCATCCCACATCCCTGGGTGTTCGACCATAATAATTCGCTCCAACGGAGCTCATGACTGTCAGGGATCACCGCATGACGACCAGTACCGCTTACAGCGA
The DNA here is from genome assembly GCF_030344995.1 of Pseudomonas fluorescens. Taxonomy (GTDB): domain Bacteria; phylum Pseudomonadota; class Gammaproteobacteria; order Pseudomonadales; family Pseudomonadaceae; genus Aquipseudomonas; species Aquipseudomonas fluorescens_BF. The sequence continues at coordinate 1,454,313 of NZ_CP128260.1, read as the reverse complement.
CACCACGCCTGCCCAACCGACCAACTCCGCCACCCGCGTAGCCACCGCGAGTTTCATCGGCACGGCCATCGAGTTCTACGATTTCTACGTCTACGCCACCGCCGCTGCGCTGGTGATCGGGCCGGTGTTTTTCCCGCAGACCTCCGGCACGGCGCAGATGCTCTCCGCCTTCCTCACCTTCGGCATCGCCTTCCTCGCCCGCCCGCTGGGCTCGGCGCTGTTCGGCCACTTCGGCGACCGGATCGGGCGCAAATCGACGTTGGTCGCTTCGCTGCTGCTGATGGGTGTCTGCACCACGCTGATCGGCGTACTGCCGGGCTACGACAGCATCGGGGCCTGGGCGCCGATCCTGCTTTGCGTCCTGCGCTTCGGCCAAGGCCTAGGATTGGGTGGTGAATGGGGCGGCGCGGCGCTGCTGGCGACCGAAAACGCGCCGAAAGGCAAACGGGCGTGGTTCGGCATGTTCCCGCAACTCGGCCCTTCGATTGGCTTTCTGGCTGCCAACGGCCTGTTCCTGACCCTGGCCATGACGCTCAATGACGAGCAATTCCGTAGCTGGGGCTGGCGGATTCCGTTTCTGCTCAGTGCGGTGCTGGTGATGGTCGGGCTGTACGTGCGCCTCAAGCTCCACGAAACTCCGGTGTTCGCCAATGCCATCGCCCGCCAGGAGCGAGTGAAAGTGCCGCTGGTCGAGCTGTTCAGCCAATACTGGGCACCCACCCTGCTGGGTGCCGCTGCCATGGTGGTCTGCTATGCGCTGTTTTACATCTCGACCGTGTTTTCCCTGAGCTACGGCGTCTCCACATTGGGTTACAGCCGCGAGACCTTCCTCGGATTGCTGTGCTTCGCGGTGCTGTTCATGGCGGCCGCGACGCCGTTGTCGGCGTGGGCCAGTGACCGCTACGGGCGCAAGCCGGTGCTGATCATCGGTGGTGTGCTGGCGATTCTTTCCGGTTTTCTGATGGAGCCTTTGCTGACTCAGGGCTCGACCTGGGGCGTGGCGCTGTTCCTGTGCATCGAGCTGTTCCTGATGGGCGTGACATTCGCCCCGATGGGCGCGCTGCTGCCGGAGCTGTTCCCGACGCACGTCCGGTATACCGGCGCATCGGCGGCCTACAACCTCGGCGGTATCGTCGGAGCCTCGGCGGCACCGTTCTTCGCGCAGAAACTGGTGGCGATGGGTGGTTTGAGTTACGTCGGCGGGTATGTATCGGGGGCAGCGGTGCTCAGCTTGATCGCTGTGCTGTGCCTGAAGGAAACGCGCAATAACGACCTGAATCAGGTGTCGTAAGCGCAATGATCGCTCCCGCACGGGCGGGAGCGATCTGATAGCGGGATTACAGCTCTACAACGACCGCCTGAGAAGCACGGGTCGCCTTGGCACGAGCGGCTTCAATCGACTCGTCACGGGCCAGTGCAACACCCATGCGGCGCTGGCCATTGACCTCAGGCTTGCCGAACAGACGCAGCGCGGTATCCGGTTCGCTCAGTGCAGCGCCGAGGTTGGCGAATGCGGTCTGGGTTGAGTGACCTTCCACCAGAATCACTGCCGAGGCTGATGGGCCGAACTGACGGATCAGTGGCACCGGCAGACCGAGAATTGCCCGGGCGTGCAGGGCGAATTGCGACAGATCCTGAGAAATCAGGGTCACCAGACCGGTGTCGTGTGGACGCGGCGACACTTCGCTGAACCACACTTGATCGCCCTTGATGAACAGCTCGACACCGAACAGACCACGACCACCCAACGCTTCTGTCACAGCTTTGGCAACGCGCTCGGATTCAGCCAGTGCGATGGGGCTCATGGCCTGCGGCTGCCAGGATTCCTGATAGTCGCCCTTCTCCTGACGGTGACCGACCGGCGCACAGAAAGTCGTGCCGCCGACATGACGCACGGTCAGCAGAGTGATTTCGTAGTCAAAATCGATGAAGCCTTCAATGATGACGCGACCTTTACCGGCGCGACCGCCCTCTTGTGCGTAGTCCCAGGCCTTCTGCACGTCATCGGCGCTGCGCAGCAGGCTCTGGCCCTTGCCCGACGAACTCATCACCGGTTTGACGACGCACGGGAAGCCCAAGTCCTGAACAGCCTTGCTGTAGTCCTCGAAGGTGTCGGCGAAGTGGTATGGCGAAGTCGGCAGATCCAGCTCTTCGGCGGCCAGACGACGAATGCCCTCGCGGTTCATGGTCAGTTGCGCGGCGCGAGCGGTCGGGATCACGGTGAAGCCTTCGGCTTCCAGTTCCACCAGCGTGGCAGTAGCGATAGCTTCGATTTCCGGCACGATGAAGTGCGGCTTCTCGGCTTCGATCACTGCACGCAGGGCGGCGCCGTCGAGCATGTTGATCACGTGGCTGCGATGGGCAACCTGCATGGCCGGCGCATTGGCGTAGCGGTCGACGGCAATCACTTCAACGCCCAGGCGTTGCAGCTCGATCACCACTTCCTTGCCCAACTCACCACAGCCACACAGCAATACGCGGGTCGCGGTCGGCGACAATGGAGTTCCGATACGGGTCATCTCAGGTCCTCAAAGAAGCGGATCATCGAGGAAAGCAACGCCAGACGCGCTTTCCATGGGGAGAAAGCGCGGCATTTTACATGAACCTGAGGGTTTGGCTTCAGCCGGCGACAGCCTGTTTGCGTTCACGCCAGGCCATGATCAGCCAGACCGCAGTAACGCCGGCGAACTTCGAGGCCAGCGCAGTGATAAGCACCGGCGGCGTGAGCAGGTCGATCATGCCGAAGAAGATAAAGGTATCGAGGGGAATGCTCAGCGCCGAACTGATCCACAGCCGGTCACGCAGCGGGCGCTTGGTGATAGTGAACACCAGCCAGTCGATGCACTCGGAGACCGCGAATGCCGTGGCACTGGCCAACGCAATCGACGGATCGGAGGTGACATAAGACAGCACCAGCGCTGCCAGCATTGCCACAATCGCGCCGTGCCCGAAACGGATCTGCACCATGTCGCGCAGCACGAACACCAGCCCGCCCCAGGCCGACCAGATGATGTCCAGGTGCGGCGCGGTGGAGAAGGCGAAGTTGATCAGCACGACACTGCTGATGTAGGTGATGAGGAAAATCATGGCGGGCGACCTGTCAGATTGGCGCACAGATTACTGGACCCGCAGATCAAGAGCCACCCCTCACCCCAGCCCTCTCCCTAAGGGAGAGGGGGAAAGGGAGCCGATCTTCATGCTGTTCAAACCTGAGTTCACCTCGGTATTACACGTCGGTGTAGCTAGGAAGAACACCTCGTTCAGTCCCCTCTCCCACCGGGAGAGGGTTAGGGTGAGGGCAATCTCAGGACGATCACGATTTTGGCGGCAACATCCAGACCAGGCCACTGGCCTTCGCCCGCTCATGACACAACCCCAGCACCACCCGCCGCTCGTCATTGGTCATCCGGCTCCAGCGAGTGATCTCTTCGACCGTACGCTGGCAACCGGTGCAAATGTCGTCTTCGTCCAGCGCGCAAATGCTCACGCACGGCGAGGCGACGGGTCTTTCCGGGGTTGTCATTCTTCCTGCTCGACCAGATCGCGCGCATAGCGCTGGGCGTTATGCACATAGTGCGCGGCACTGGCTTCGAGCATCTTCTTCTGCGGCTCGGTCAGCTCGCGCACCACCTTGCCCGGCGAGCCCATCACCAGCGAACCATCGGGAATTTCCTTGCCTTCACCGATCAGCGAATTGGCGCCGATGATGCAGTTCTTGCCGATCTTCGCGCCGTTGAGGATGACGGCGTTGATGCCGATCAGGCTGTAGTCGCCGACCGTGCAGCCGTGGAGCATGGCGTTGTGGCCGATGGTCACGCCGGTGCCGATGGTCAGCGGATAGCCCATGTCGGTGTGCATTACGGTGCCGTCCTGCACGTTGCTGTTCTTGCCGATCAGGATCAGTTCGTTGTCGCCGCGCAGCACGGCGTTGAACCAGACGTTGGCGCCTTCTTCCAGTCTGACCTTGCCCACCAGCACAGCATTGGGGGCGACCCAGCTCTGTGGATGGGTTTCGACACGGGCGTCGCCCAGGCGGTATTTCATCTTGTTTTCCTCAGGGCTCACGATGGCTGGCCATTCGAGCGATGGCTTCAGGTATTGATGAAGCTTTTTGGCGGCTGATGCAGGCTGATTTTGGCGTCATAGAGCAGGTTGATCAACTCGACGATCATGATCGCCGTCAGCCCCCAGATCTTGTATTCGCCGTAACGGTAGCTCGGTACGTACCAACTGCGACCCTGATAGTCGATGCGGTGGGTATGTTCGCGCGGATCCTTGCGGAAGAATTCCAGCGGCACACTGAACACCGCAGCGATCTCGGCATCATTGGCCTGGTATTCGACAAAATCGGGAATCACCCCGACATACGGCGTGACCTTGATGCCATGCAGGGAAATCAGCGGGCTAAGCGGACCGATCACCTCGACCAGTCCTGGCGGCAGGCCGATTTCCTCTTCGGCTTCACGCAGGGCGGTGAAAATCAGGTCCGGGTCTTCCGGATCCCGTCGCCCACCGGGGAAGGCGACTTCGCCGCCGTGGGTCGAGAGCCCGCTGGCGCGCAGGGTGAGGACAAGTTCGGGTTCGTCACTGCGAGTAATCGGCACCAGGACAGCGGCCTCGGGGAAACGCGTGTCGGTCTCCAGCGTGCGCGGCGTGTGATTGCTTACCCGGTGCAGTAGCTCGTCCAGCATAAGTGTTCTCGATCGGTGCCTTACCCTGCATCATGCACCAATCATTGCGACCGCCCAAGCCCCGAACGGGCGTCATGTCGCGAAACGACAACTTGCCGACTGACACCGCTGCACGCCAAGATAGGCGCAGCATTCAGGAACCCCAGCATGAAATTTTGCAGCCAGTGCGGCAACCCGGTGACCCAGCGCATTCCCGAAGGCGACTCGCGGCTGCGATTCGTCTGCGATAGCTGTCAGACGATTCACTACCAGAACCCCAATATCGTGGCCGGTTGTGTACCGACCTGGGGCAGCAAAATCTTGTTGTGTCGTCGCGCCATCGAGCCACGCCTCGGTTACTGGACGCTGCCCGCCGGGTTCATGGAGAACGGCGAGACCATCGAGCAGGCCGCCATCCGCGAAACCGCCGAGGAAGCCTGCGCCCGGGTGCGCAACCTGAGCATCTACACCCTGATCGACGTGCCGCACATCAGTCAGGTGCATGTGTTTTTCCGCGCCGAGCTGGCGGATCTGGACTTCGCCGCCGGCCCCGAAAGCCTGGAAGTGCAACTGTTCGAAGAGGAAGACATTCCCTGGGACGAACTGGCTTTCCGCACGGTGGGCCGCACCCTGGAATGTTTCTTTGCAGACCGGCGCGTCGAGGTCTATCCGGTTCGCTCCGAATCGATCCCGCCGCTCGCGCAACCGGTCATCACTTGATTTCGACGGCGGCCGGCCGATAACCGGCTAACGCAGCCCGCGACAGCGCCTGCACACTATCTATAAATAAAGTATCTGCTTCATTTCTGGGGAATCGTTTCAATGCGCTGGTTGCTTGCCCTGTTCTGCCTGTCGTTCGTCACCGTCTCCCAAGCGTCATTCGTGACCACCGTGACGCCTTCGAACACCCCGCTCATCGAAAAAGTACTGGTGCTCAAATCGGCCCATCAACTGCAACTGATCGCCGACGGCAAGCCCCTCAAGAGCTATCGTATTTCCTTGGGCAAAGGCGCGAAAAAAGGCCCGAAACTGATTGAGGGCGACAAGCGCACACCGGAAGGTTTCTATTGGATCGACTGGCGCAAGACCAGCGACAAATTCAACCTGTCGATGCACATCTCCTACCCGAACATCAGCGACTCCGCCCGCGCCCGCCGCGAAGGCGTCGAGCCTGGCGGAATGATCATGATCCACGGCACGCCGGACTCCGAGGACAACCCGGAACAACTGTTCCACACCCTGGACTGGACCGACGGCTGCATCGCCATGCGCAACGTCGACATGCGTGAAGTCTGGAACCTGGTGCCGGACGGCACGATGATCGAAATCCGCCCCTGATCCTGTCACTTGGGAGCACGCTCCCACCGAGGGCCGCCAAGCGGCCCTTTCCCCCGACCATTGGTCGCTCGCAAAAAATAAATAAAAAAGATCGCAGCCTGCGGCAACCCCTGAACGGTGATACCACTTTCACCCGCCAGAACTGCTGCAGACTGCGATCTTTTGATTTCCAGCCCCCACCTCTAATACCACTTGAAACCACCCACCCTGAAACACCCGAACCCAAAGGACTACAGGCCTTTGCGACGCGTTGACATGGTATGCAAGTGGTATTAGTTTTCGCCGAAATACCGAGCGACAACAATCCTATACCAGCGCCGGAAATGCCTTACATGAACGACCTCCACGCCCTACGCCCAGACGACTCCCAGCCGACGCCGCTGTATTTGCAACTGGCGCGCAACCTGGAAGCAGCGATTCATGCCGGCCAGTGGAAAGCCGAACAGGCGATGCCGTCGGAGCGCAATCTAAGCGAGATGCTGGGGATTTCCCGAGTCACCGCGCGCAAGGCGCTGGAGGTTTTGCTGGACCAAGGCCTGATCCGCCGCCTGCAAGGTTCCGGCACCTTCATCACCCCGCGCCTTGAACAACCGCTGTCGCGCCTGTCGGGGTTCAGCGAGATGCTGCGCCTCAAGGGTTTCGTGCCCAGCTCGCAATGGCTGGAACGGGAAATCACCCTGCCCACCCACGAAGAACTGATCCGCCTCGGCCTGTCGCCGAACGACAAGGTTGCGCGCATGAAACGCCTGCGCAAGGCCGACGACACCGTGATGGCCATCGAGATGAGCACCCTGCCCGCCTCGATCATGCCCAAGCCACAGGTGGTGGGCGATTCCCTCTACGAACACCTCGACAGCATCGGCAAACCGATCGTGCGCGCCTTGCAGCACATCCAGGCGATCAACGCCTCGGACGAGTTCGCCGCACTGGTCGGCATCACCCCCGGCACCGCGATGCTGCTGATGACCCGGGTCGGCTACCTGGAAGACAACACGCCGATCGAAGTCACCGACACCTATTGCCGCAACGACTACTACGACTTTGTTGCAGAGCTTCGCCGCTGATCAGCAGCCAGGCCAAACGAGAGAAGCGAAATGTCTGAAGACAACATCCTCACCGCTGACGGCTGGATTCGCGGTCGGCTGAACCACGAACACGGCAGAGTCGTGTCGATCGAAGGCGAGCCTTGCGATCCGGCGACCAATGACCTGCCCTATCTGCTGCCGGGTTTCATTGACCTGCACGTCCACGGCGGTGGCGGCAAGGACATCATGGAAGGCGCCAGCGCGTTCGAGACCATCACCAAGACCCACGTGCGCTTTGGTACCACCTCGCTGCTGGCCACCACGATGACCGCGCCAAGTGCCGAGATCGCCAGCGTGCTCAAGGAGGTCGGCGAATTCTGCGAGCAGCGTCCGAAAGGCGCCGCCCGGGTCCTCGGCGTTCACCTCGAAGGCCCATACATCAATCCCGGCAAACTCGGCGCCCAACCGAATTTCGCCCACACCGCATTGATGGCCGAAGTCGAAGACTATCTGGCGCTGGCGCCAATCCGGGTGATCACCATCGCGCCGGAAATCGCCGGCCATGACGGTTTGATTCGTGAACTCAGCAGCCGTGGCATCCGCATGCAGATCGGCCACACACTCGGCAGTTACGAGGAAGGCGTCGCCGCCCTCGAAGCCGGCGCGACCAGTTTCACCCACTTGTACAACGCCATGAGCCCGCTGCATCACCGCGAGCCGGGCATCGTCGGCGCGGCGCTGGCCCACGCCAAATTCGCCGAGCTGATTCCGGATTTGCTGCATGTACACCCGGGCGCGATCCGCGTGGCCCTGCGCTCGATTCCGTGCCTGTATTGCGTGACCGACTCGACCGCCGCCGCCGGCATGCCCGACGGCGAATACAAGCTCGGCAGCCACACCGTCACCAAATGCCTGGGCGGCGTGCGCCTGCCGGACGGCACGCTGGCCGGCAGCACCCTGACCATGGATCAGGCCCTGCGCAATCTGGTGAAGATCGGTCTGCCGATCGCCGAAGCCTCGCAACGTCTTTCGCAATTCCCCGCCGACTACCTCGGCATCACCGAACGCGGGCGCCTTGCACCTGGCGCCTGGGCCGACTGCGTGCGGCTGGATCGCTCACTCACACTGACCGCCGTCATGGTCGAAGGAGAAGACATTGACTTCAAAAATGCTTGAAGAGGCGCTGTCCTCGTTCGAGGCCGTGCAAGCCCAACTGCAACAGCTCGACCCGCAAATGATCGAGATCGCCGGACGCCTGCGCCGTCAGCCGCCGCAAGTGGCGATGACCGTTGCCCGTGGCAGTTCCGATCATGCCGCGAGCTACTTCGCCTACCTGACCATGCAGCAACTTGGCGTACCGGTGGCGTCGTTGCCGATGTCCGTGGTGACCATGCAGCAGGCGCCGTTGAAGGTCAGCGGTCAGGTCGCGTTCGCGTTTTCCCAGTCGGGCCAGAGCCCGGATCTGGTCAACAGCCTGCGTCTGCTGCGCAAACGTGGCGCCTTGAGCGTGTCGATGGTCAACGCCGCCGATTCGCCGCTGGAAGCTGCCTGTGAATTCAGCCTGCCGTTGCTGGCCGGCACTGAAAGCAGCGTCGCCGCGACCAAGAGTTTCATCGCCACCCTCAGCGCCAGCGCCCGTCTGATCGCCCACTGGAAAGAAGACAGCGAATTGCTGGAAGCGCACAACGCCCTGCCCGAAGGCCTGCGCGAAGCCGCGCAACAGGACTGGAGCCCGGCCATCGACGCCCTGCGCGATTGCGAGCGGTTGATGGTGATCGGCCGTGGCGCCGGTTTCGCTATCGCTCAGGAAGCCGCACTGAAATTCAAGGAAACCTCTGCGATCCAGGCCGAAGCCTTCAGCAGCGCCGAAGTCCGCCACGGCCCGATGGCCCTGATCGACGAACACTACCCGCTGCTGGTGTTCGCCCCGCGCGGTGCCGAACAGGCCGGTCTGCTGAGCCTGGCGGCCGAGATGCGCCAGCGCGGCGCCCGCGTGCTGCTGGCCGCGCCGGATGATGTGAGCGAACGCGACCTGACCTTGAGCCGTGCCGAACACCCGGCCCTCGATCCGATCCTGGCGATCCAGAGTTTCTACGTGATGGCGGCCGGTCTGGCCGTGGCCCGTGGCATGGACCCGGATCAGCCGCGACATCTGAGCAAAGTCACCCGTACGCACTGAGTCTGAACCGAACGTTTTCCTGATGAGACCGAGCCATGCACAACAACAATAAAGAGCTGACTTTAAGCGCCCCGCTCAGCGGCCCGGTGCTCACGCTCGCCAAAGTTCCGGACGCGGTGTTCGCCAGCGGCGCGATGGGCGACGGCATTGCCATCGATCCGCTGAACGACACCCTGTACTCGCCTTGCGCCGGCGTGGTGATCCACGTCGCCCGCACCGGCCATGCAGTGACCGTGCGAGCCGACAACGGCGCGGAAATCCTCCTGCACCTGGGGCTCGACACCGTCGAGTTGCAGGGCGAAGGGTTCTCGATGCTGGTCAAGGAAGGCGCGCGGGTCAGCAATGGCCAGCCGCTGCTGCGCTATGACCTGGACAAGGTCGGCCGCCAGTGCAAAAGCCTGGTCAGCCTGCTGATCCTGACCAACAGCCAGGATTTCCAGGCGCGCCCCATCACCCTGAAAACGGTGAAGGTGGGCGAACCGCTGCTGCACATCGTCGCTCGTCACAGTGCAGCGGCGAATACAGAAGAACTCGGCGGCCCTGAAGTTCACGGTCATGTGCAGGTCGCCCATCGTGGCGGACTGCATGCGCGCCCGGCGGCGTTGATCCGCCAGACGGCGCAAGGGTTCAAGAGCCAGTCGCAGCTGCATTTCGCCGGCAAATCGGCACCGTGCAACAGCCTCATCGGTTTGATGGGCCTGGCGATTGGCGAGCAGGACGAAGTGCAGGTCAGTTGCCAGGGGCCGGACGCACAGGCGGCGTTGCAAGCCTTGCTCACCGCACTGGCCACCGCCCTGCCCGAGGATCACCATGCCGCCGCACCGGTTGCCACCGCACCACGCAATCGTCCGGCCGAGGCTGGCGTGTTGCACGGCGTGTGCGCCGCACCGGGTCTGGTCGGCGGGCCGCTGTTTCGCTTGAACGCGATCAGCCTGCCGGCAGACACCGGCAATCATCAGCCCGAGCAACAATTGCAGATCCTCGACACCGCGCTGAATCAGGTTCGCAGCGAAATCGACGGCACCCTCGCCCTAGCAAAAAAACAGCGCAATGCCGACGAAGAAGCGATCTTCGCCGCGCACCTGGCCTTGCTGGAAGACCCGGCCCTGCTCGACGCCGCCCAGCAATCGATTGAAACCGGCACCGCAGCAACTCACGCCTGGAGCCAATCCATCGACGCGCAATGCGAAGTGCTGCAAAACACCGGCAGCCCTCTGCTGGCCGAGCGCGCCAACGATCTGCGCGACCTCAAGCAACGGGTGCTGCGCGCGCTGCTCGGCGAAGCTTGGCATTACGACGTGCCGGCCAGCGCCATCGTCGCCGCCCACGAACTGACGCCTTCGGATTTGCTGCAATTGAGCGCGCAAGGTGTCGCCGGTTTGTGCATGGCCGAAGGTGGCGCGACTTCCCACGTGGCAATTCTGGCCCGGGGCAAAGGCCTGCCATGCATGGTCGCACTGGGCTCGGCGCTGCTCGATCAGACACAAGGCCAATCGGTGGTTCTCGACGCCGACGGCGGGCGCCTCGAACTGACGCCGAATGCCGAGCGTCTGGCCGAAGTCCGCCAGGCGCAGATCGACCGCCAACAACGGCGCGATGCCCAGCAAGCCCAGGCCCATCTGCCAGCCGAAACCCGCAACGGCGTATCCATTGAAGTGGTCGCCAACGTCGCCTCCAGCCACGAAGCAGCGGATGCATTTGCCAACGGTGCCGACGGCGTCGGCCTGCTGCGCACCGAGTTCCTGTTCGTTGACCGCCACACAACGCCGGACGTCGAAGAGCAACGCGCCGCCTATCAAGCCGTGATCGATGCCATGGGCGACAAGTCGGTGATCATCCGCACCATCGACGTCGGTGGCGACAAACAACTCGACTACCTGCCACTACCGGTCGAAGCCAACCCGGTGCTCGGTCTGCGCGGTATCCGTCTGGCCCAGGCCCGCCCGGAGATCCTCGATCAACAACTGCGCGCACTGCTGCAAGTCAGCCCGTTGCAGCGCTGCCGGATCCTGCTGCCGATGGTTACCGAGGTCGACGAGCTGCTGCACATCCGCCAGCGAGTCGATGCGCTGTGCCTGGAACTGGGCATCAGCCAACGTCCGGAAATCGGCGTGATGATCGAAGTCCCGGCCGCCGCCCTGCAAGCCGAACAACTGGCCGAACACGCCGACTTCCTGTCCATCGGCACCAACGACTTGTCGCAATACACCCTGGCCATGGACCGCGACCACGCCGGCCTCGCCGCACGGGTCGATGCCTTGCACCCGGCGCTGCTGCGCCTGATCGCCATGACCTGCGAAGGCGCGGCGGTGCATAAACGCTGGGTCGGCGTGTGCGGCGCCCTGGCTTCCGATCCGCTGGCAACGCCGGTGTTGATCGGCCTGGGCGTGACCGAACTGTCGGTGAGCCCGGTACAGATCGGCGAAATCAAGGATCGCGTGCGCCAGCTGCACGAAGCCGAATGCCAACGCCTCGCCCGGGACTTGCTCAAGCTGAGCAGCGCCGCTGCGGTGCGTCACGCCTGTCATCAACATTGGCCTCTGCGCTAACAAAAACAACAAGGACAAACGCCATGTACCAACTCTTCATCGAAGGCCTGCAACGCCTCGGCCGGGCGCTGATGCTGCCGATCGCGATCCTGCCGATCGCCGGCCTGCTGCTGCGCCTGGGCGACACTGACCTGCTGAACATCGCGATCATCCACGACGCCGGCCAGGTGATATTCGCCAACCTGGCAATGATCTTCGCCATCGGCATCGCAGTCGGTTTCGCCCGGGACAACAACGGCACCGCCGGCCTCGCCGGGGTGATCGGTTACCTGGTGATGATCTCCACCCTCAAGGTGCTCGACGCCAGCATCAACATGGGCATGCTCGCCGGGATCGTCAGCGGCCTGATGGCCGGCGCGCTGTACAACCGCTTCAAGGACATCAAGTTGCCGGAGTACCTGGCGTTCTTCGGCGGCCGGCGTTTCGTGCCCATCGTCACCGGTTTCAGCGCGGTCGGCCTGGGCGTGCTGTTCGGCTACATCTGGCCGCCGATCCAGCACGGCATCAACAGCTTCGGCACCCTGCTGATGGAAAGCGGCAGCTTCGGCGCCTTCGTCTTCGGCGTGTTCAACCGCCTGCTGATCGTCACCGGCCTGCACCACATCCTCAACAACATGGCGTGGTTCGTGTTCGGTAACTTTACCGACCCGAGCACGGGCGCACTGGTCACCGGTGACCTGTCCCGCTACTTCGCCGGCGACCCGAAAGGTGGCCAGTTCATGACCGGCATGTTCCCGGTGATGATCTTCGGCCTCCCCGCCGCCTGCCTGGCGATGTACCGCAACGCCCTGCCGGAGCGGCGCAAAGTCATGGGCGGGATCTTCCTGTCGATGGCCCTGACCGCCTTCCTCACCGGCGTCACCGAACCCATCGAATTCGCCTTCATGTTCCTCGCACCGCTGCTGTTCCTGCTGCATGCGCTGCTGACCGGATTGTCGATGGCAATCACCAACGCACTGAACATCCACCTGGGCTTCACCTTCTCCGGCGGTTTCATCGACATGGTCCTGGGTTGGGGACGCTCGACCAACGGCTGGCTGGTGGTGCCGGTGGGCCTGGCGTATGCCGTCATCTACTACGCGGTGTTCGATTTCTGCATCCGCCGCTTCAACCTGAAAACCCCGGGACGCGAAGACGTCGCCACCGCCGACAAAGCGGTCCTGACCGAAAACGAACGCGCCGGCGCTTACATCAAGGCACTCGGTGGTGCGGAGAATCTGGTTACGGTTGGCGCGTGCACCACGCGGCTGCGACTGGAAATGGTCGATCGCAATAAAGCCTCCGATGCGGACCTGAAAGCTCTGGGCGCAATGGCTGTTGTGCGTCCGGGCAAGGGTGGAAGTTTGCAGGTGGTTGTCGGACCGATGGCCGACAGCATTGCCGACGAAATCCGCCTGGCGATGCCTGCATTGGGCCGTGCAGTGGTGACTGCCCCCGTCGCAGTTGTCGAAACCAGCGAACCCGTCGCAGTCTCCACACCCCAGGCACAGCAATGGCTGACCGCCCTGGGCGGCAGCGACAACGTGCTGCAAATGGATTGCATCGCCATGAGCCGGATTCGCCTGCAACTGGCCGATGGCAAGGCGCTGTCGGAAAGCCGGTTGAAAGAGCTTGGATGTCTGGGTGTGAGCGCGCTGGAAGATGGCGTTTGGCACTTGCTGGTGGGCGAGCGGGCGCAGAGCTTGAGTGCGGCGTTGGAGGGGTTGGTTAATCGGAGTGAGGTGAGTGCGAAGGTTTAGTTCGCTGATCCCAATCCATATATTCACACTGAAAAACAAAAAGCCTGAGAGCCTGTTGATCATCGAATGCTCAACAGGCTGTTCTTTAAATACCGCTGTAGATCGCGTTGATTCAACCTCCATCCTGGATATTCAGATTTTTTTAGATCTTTCCCCGTATCGCTGCCAACTAGATGCAAATAACTGTTAGCTTTCCCGCATATAATTATAAATTCTAAAAAACTGTCATTTTTGACAGGTTAAATTTAGCTCGACAGGTTTCAAGATCTAGATGTGTGTCTGCACCGCAGACAAAGCTCTGGAGGTCACCTTCATGCCAATTACTGAAGAAGAAATTTTAGATGCTATGAGTGCATTGTCCAGACCTGAAGTAATCAATTTGATTACTGCACTCGAGGAGCGATTCGGCGTTACTGCTATTGCTAAGCCTCAACTTGTTCGATCTGCTCTACTAACGGACGCACCGAGCGAAATCGTTACTTTGGCGGAGGATAATAAGAAGGACAGTGTTCCTTAGGCATATTCGTTTCAATGAGATTTTTGCCTTAATAGCGAACGGTTTCCAACCAAATGTAGGCGTGTCTAGTCCTGAAATAGGCGTAAATCTTATTCAGGACTAGACAGCGTTCGAAAAAACCGCTCTCCATCAGGGTAGCGGCTTTTTGCGGCCAGAAGATCAAAACTTCTCCAACCGCCAAACCTCATAAGCCGGCGTCTCGTAAGGATGGCTAGCCTTCAAAGCCGCTACCACCCCACGAATCAACTCATCGCCAACAACAAGCTCAACCTTCCACTCCTCGACCCGCTCAACCCGCCCCGCCTCACCAATAAACGGCTGACTCCCGTCCAAAGGCCGAAACTGACCAGATCCAAGCACCTGCCACGCACAGTGGTCATAGTCACCGATCCGCCCGCCACCGGCAGCGAATACAGCCTCCTTGACCACCTCGACATGACTGTCGGGAACAAAAAACGCGAGCTTGTACACAGCCCTTAGTTCACCCACACACGAGCATTACGGAACATACGCATCCAAGGTGCGTCTTCGTTCCAGTCTTCCGAACGCCACGAGTTCTGCACGGCACGGAACACACGCTCCGGGTGCGGCATCATGATCGTCACGCGACCGTCGCGGCTGGTGAGGCCGGTGATCCCGCGCGGCGAACCGTTCGGGTTGGCCGGGTAGGCTTCGGTGACCTTGCCGTGGTTGTCGACGAAACGCATCGCCACGCAACCGGACAGATCGGCCTCGAGCAGTGCCTCTTCGCTTTCGAATTCGGCATGGCCTTCACCGTGAGCGATGGCGATCGGCATGCGCGAACCGGCCATGCCCTGCAGGAAGATCGAGTTCGACTCCTGAACCTGAACCATCGCCACGCGCGCTTCGAACTGCTCGGAGCGGTTGCGCACGAAGTGCGGCCAGAACTCGCTGCCCGGGATCAGCTCGTGCAGGTTGGACATCATCTGGCAACCGTTACACACGCCGAGGGTGAAGCTGTCGTTACGCTCGAAGAAGCCCTGGAACGCATCGCGCGCACGGCTGTTGAACAGCGCGGACTTGGCCCAGCCTTCACCGGCGCCGAGAACGTCGCCGTAGGAGAAACCACCGCAGGCCACCAGACCTTTGAACTCGTTCAGGTCGACACGGCCGGCCAGAATGTCGCTCATGTGCACGTCGATCGCGTTGAAACCGGCGCGGTCGAACGCTGCCGCCATTTCCACCTGACCGTTGACGCCCTGCTCACGCAGCACGGCAACCTGTGGGCGGATGCCTTTCTTGATGTAAGGCGCGGCGATGTCCTGGTTGACGTCGTAGCTCAGCTTGACGCTCAGGCCCGGGTTGTCTTCTTCCAGCAGTGCATCGAACTCTTGCTCGGCGCAGTCGGCGTTGTCGCGCAGACGCTGGATCTGGTAGCTGGTCTCGGCCCACTGACGTTGCAGCAGACGACGCTGGCCTTCGAACACGGTGTCACCGTTGAAGGTGATGTTGATCTGGCCGTTGTTGATCGGCTGACCGATCACCGAAACGCAGTCGCCCAGACCGGCCGCGCTGAATTGCGCGAGGATGTCCGGGGTGGCGTCCTGGCGAACCTGGATCACGGCACCCAGTTCTTCGTTGAACAGGATGGCGGCGATTTCTGCCGAGGATTCAGCAACGCTGTCCAGGTTCAGGCTCAGACCGCAGTGACCGGCAAAGGCCATTTCCACCACGGAGGTCAGCAGACCACCGTCGGAACGGTCGTGGTAAGCCAGCAGGTGACCGTCGGCGTTGAGGCCCTGGATCACTGCGAAGAACGCTTTCAGGTCTTCGGCGTCATCGACGTCCGGAGCCTGCTTGCCGAGCTTGCCGTGAACCTGGGCGAGGATCGAGGCACCCATGCGGTTCTGGCCGCGACCGAGGTCGATCAGGATCAGGTCGGTGGTGCCCTTGTCCATGCGCAGTTCCGGAGTCAGGGTCTGACGGATGTCAGACACTGGCGCGAAACCGGTCACGATCAGGGACATCGGCGAGGTAACGGTCTTGTCTTCGCCGTTGTCGTTCCAGCGGGTAGCCATGGACATCGAGTCCTTGCCGACCGGAATGGTGATGCCCAGCTCAGGGCACAGTTCCATGCCGACCGCTTTCACGGTGTCGTACAGACGCGCGTCTTCACCCGGGTGGCCGGCAGCGGACATCCAGTTCGCCGACAGTTTGATGTCGGAGAGCTTGTTGATGCGCGAGGCGGCAATGTTGGTCAGGGTTTCGCCGATGGCCATGCGGCCCGACGCCGGAGCGTCCAGCAGCGCAAGCGGAGTACGCTCGCCCATCGCCATCGCTTCACCGGTGTAGACGTCGAAGCTGGTGGCAGTGACGGCAACGTCGGCCACCGGAACCTGCCATGGGCCGACCATCTGGTCACGGGCCACGAGGCCGGTGATGGTGCGGTCGCCGATGGTGATCAGGAAGCTTTTGCTCGCCACGGCCGGGTGGTGCAGGACGCGCTCGATGCTTTCGCCGATGTCGAGGTTCGACGGATCGAAGTCATCGCCCAGCTCGGCTTCGCGAACCACCGAACGGTGCATGCGCGGTGCCTTGCCCAGCAACACTTCCAGTGGCATGTCCACCGGGTTGTTGCCGAAGTGGCTGTCGGTCACGGTCAGTTGCGGCTCGGCAGTAGCTTCACCGACAACGGCGAACGGGCAACGCTCACGTTCGCAGATCGCCTTGAAGCGCTCGAAGTCGGCCGGACCGACCGCCAGAACGTAACGTTCCTGGGATTCGTTGGACCAGATTTCGTGCGGGGCCATGCCCGGCTCGTCGTTTGGAATGTTGCGCAGTTCGAAACGGCCACCGCGGTCGCCGTCGTTGACCAGTTCCGGGAAGGCGTTGGACAGACCGCCCGCACCCACGTCGTGGATGAAGCTGATCGGGTTCTTGTCGCCCAACTGCCAGCAACGGTCGATGACTTCCTGGCAGCGACGTTCCATTTCAGGGTTTTCACGCTGCACGGAAGCGAAGTCCAGATCCGCCGAGCTGGTGCCGGTGGCCATGGAGGAAGCAGCGCCGCCGCCCAGACCGATCAGCATCGCCGGGCCGCCGAGCACGATCAGCTTGGAGCCGACGACGATCTCGCCCTTCTTGACGTGCTCTTCACGGATGTTGCCCATGCCGCCAGCGAGCATGATCGGCTTGTGGTAACCGCGAACTTCATCACCGTGCGGAGTGCTGATCGACTGTTCGAAGGTACGGAAATAACCGGTCAGGGCCGGACGACCGAATTCGTTGTTGAACGCGGCGCCGCCCAGCGGGCCTTCGATCATGATGTCCAGCGCGTTGACGATGCGCTCAGGCTTGCCGTACGGCACTTCCCACGGCTGTTCGAAGCCTGGGATCTGCAGGTTCGACACGGTGAAGCCGGTCAGGCCGGCCTTCGGCTTGGCGCCACGACCGGTTGCACCTTCGTCGCGGATCTCGCCACCGGAACCGGTGGACGCGCCCGGGAACGGAGCGATCGCGGTCGGGTGGTTGTGGGTTTCAACCTTCATCAGGATGTGCACCGGCTCTTGCACCGCGCCGTACTGGCGGGTTTCCGGATCCGGGAAGAAGCGGCCGGCGACGTTGCCGACGATCACCGAAGCGTTGTCCTTGTAAGCGGACAGCACGCCTTCGCTGTGCATCTGATAGGTGTTCTTGATCATGCCGAACAGGCTTTTTTCCTGGCTCTCGCCGTCAATATCCCAACTGGCGTTGAAGATCTTGTGGCGGCAGTGCTCGGAGTTGGCCTGGGCGAACATCATCAGTTCGATGTCGTGCGGGTTGCGCTTGAGACCGTTGAAGGCGTTGACCAGGTAGTCGATCTCGTCTTCGGCCAGGGCCAGGCCCAGTTCGACGTTGGCTTTTTCCAGCGCGGCGCGACCGCCGCCGAGGATGTCGATGGCGGTCAGCGGCTTCGGTTCGGCGTGGCTGAACAGACCGGCGGCCTGCTCGAGGTTGGCCAGAACGATCTGGGTCATGCGGTCATGCAGTACGTCTGCAATCTGCTGCGCTTCGGCTTCGCTGAACTGACCGGCAACGTAGAACGCGATGCCGCGCTCCAGGCGCTGGATCTTGCTCAGGCCGCAGTTGCGGGCGATGTCGCTGGCCTTGCTCGACCATGGCGAGATGGTGCCGAAACGCGGCAACACCAGGAACAGACGACCGGTCGGCTCTTGAACCGGAACGCTTGGACCGTACTTCAGAAGGCGCGCAAGCACCTGCTGTTCGTCGCCGGTCAGGACGCCAGTGACTTCGGCGAAGTGAGCGAATTCAGCATACAAGCCACTGACAGCCGGAACCTTCTGGCTCAGTTGCTCAAGGAGTTTGCTGTGGCGAAAGGCAGAAAGGGCAGGAGCGCCGCGCAGGATCAACATCTTCGGGACAGCCTCGGGAAGGGGTGTGCTTTGAGGCCGTGCATTCTAGCCTAAACCGCCCTCAACATCACCCGAAACGCTACGCACGGTTGCACCCGGATGTCGAGTGGTGTTCCTGCCTTGAGGGTCAAATTTAACGAGTGTAGGAACGCCGGTTATTTTTTCTGTCACAAAATGCCTTTCGGGCCCGTTCCTGCGGGGTTTCGCGCGGTTTTGTGATCCCTAGCAGACAACCCCGCAACTGTCGAGATATGGCGCCCGTTGTCCTTTGCGTATACTGCGCACATGTTTTCCCCAACGGCTTTGCGTCCGCGGTACGCCAAATGGCTGATCGCTACCGGACTCTTCCTGATGCTCAGTGGCTGTGTTGATAAACCCAACACACTCGAGCGCGTAAAGGAGGATGGCGTGCTGCGGGTGGTCACCCGAAACAGCCCCGCCACCTACTTTCAGGATCGCAGCGGTGAAACCGGCTTCGAATACGAGCTGGTGAAGCGCTTCGCCGACGATTTGGGTGTCGAGCTGAAGATCGAAACTGCCGACAACCTCGACGACCTGTTCAACCAGATCGGCAAGCCGAACGGCCCGGTACTGGCGGCCGCCGGTCTGGTCAGCAGCGAACAGCGCAAGAAACAGGTGCGCTTCTCCCGCTCCTACCTCGAAGTCACCCCGCAGATCATCTATCGCAACGGCCAGTCACGCCCCACCGACGCCGGCGATCTGGTGGGCAAGAAGATCATGGTGCTCAAGGGCAGCACCCACGCCGAACAACTGGCGGAACTGAAACAGAAATATCCCGCCATTCAATACGAAGAATCCGACGCCGTTGAAGTGGTCGACCTGCTGCGCATGGTCGATGAAGGTCAGATCGACCTGACCCTGGTCGATTCCAACGAAGTGGCGATGAACCAGGTGTACTTCACCAACATCCGCGTGGCCTTCGACCTCGGCGATGCCCGCAGCCAGAGCTGGGCCGTGGCCGCCGGTGAAGACAACAGCCTGCTCAACGAGATCAACAGTTATCTGGACAAGGTGCAGAAGAACGGCACCCTGCAACGTCTGAAAGACCGTTACTACGGCCACGTCGACGTCCTCGGCTACATGGGCGCCACCACCTTCGCCCAGCATTTGCAGCAGCGGCTGCCCAAATACGAACAGCACTTCAAGGCCTACGCCAAGAAAGAAAAAGTCGACTGGCGCCTGCTGGCGGCCATCGGTTATCAGGAATCGCTGTGGCAACCGGCGGTCACGTCGAAGACCGGCGTGCGCGGTCTGATGATGCTGACCCAGAACACCGCCCAGGCCATGGGCGTGTCCAACCGCCTCGATCCGAAACAGAGCATCATGGGTGGCGCCAAGTACCTGGCCTACATGAAGGATCAGCTCGACGAATCGATTCAGGAACCGGATCGCACCTGGTTTGCTCTTGCGGCCTACAACGTCGGCAGCGGTCATCTGGATGACGCACGCAAGCTGGCGGCCAAGGAAGGGCTGAACCCGGACAAGTGGCTGGATGTGAAAAAGATCCTGCCGCGCCTGTCGCAGAAACAGTGGTACAGCAAGACCCGCTACGGCTACGCCCGCGGCGGCGAACCGGTGCATTTCGTGGCGAACATCCGTCGCTACTACGACATTCTCACCTGGGTGACCCAGCCGCAGCTTGAAGGTGATCAGGTGGCCGAGGGCAACCTGCATGTGCCGGGGATCGACAAATCGAAACCGGCTCAAGAACCCGCCCCGCTTTAACCCATCCCCAAAACAAATGTGGGAGCAAGTTTGCTCCCACAGGATGTTGATACTTAGTGTTTGGCAGCCGCCAGAATCAGCGCTTTCATCTCCGACACCGCCGACTTGAAGCCGACGAACAACGCGTGCGCCACCAGCGCATGGCCGATGTTCAGCTCATTGATGCCCTTGATCGCGGCTACAGCCTCGACGTTGTGATAGTGCAGGCCGTGGCCGGCATTGACGATCAGGCCCTGGGCCAGACCGAAGGCCACGCCATCCGCAACACGCTTGAGCTCTTCAGCCACTTCGGTCGGAGTTTCGGCATCGGCGTAACGCCCGGTGTGCAGCTCGATGGCCGGTGCGCCGACACGTTTCGACGCAGCGATCTGCCGCTCGTCGGCGTCGATGAACAGCGATACCTCGCTGCCGATCTTCGACAGACGCTCGACCGCCGCCCTGATCCGCTCTTCCTGCCCCGCCACATCCAGACCGCCTTCGGTGGTCAATTCCTGACGGGTTTCCGGCACCAGGCAGATGTGCGCCGGACGAATGCGCTCGGCGAACGCCATCATTTCTTCGGTGACGCCCATTTCGAAGTTCATGCGGGTTTGCAGCACATCCTTGAGCAACAGCACGTCGCGTTCCTGAATGTGTCGACGGTCTTCGCGCAGGTGCACAGTGATGCCGTCGGCGCCCGCCTCTTCCGCGTCCAGCGCAGCCTTGACCGGATCCGGATAGCGCGTGCCACGGGCCTGACGCAGGGTGGCGACGTGGTCGATGTTCACGCCAAGAAGAATGCGATTGCTGGTGGTCACGGATGCGCTCCTGAATGGAAAGATTCGGCGCACAGCATACGGTGAGATCAGGGCTTGCGAAACAGCTCGCGACTGACGAGGGGACGACCGCCCAGATGCACGGCCAGCGCTTGTCGCATCAAGCGCTTGGCGGCGGACAATGCGCCGGGGGCCGACCAGTCGGCTTCGGCCATGGCCAGCAGTTCGGTGCCATTGAACAGGCCGGGTTGCAGCAGATAGACCCGCTCGAGTCCGGCATCCACCTGCAAGCGGTAGAGACCGTCCGCAGCGATAGGCTCGTCATTGATGTCGGTGTTCAGGGAGAAACCGTAACCAAGGTCGTCGAGCAGCCGCCATTCGAAGGAACGCAGTAGTGGCTCCAGCGGCCGGCCTTCGGCCAATGCCAGCAAGGTCGCGGCGTAATGATCGAACACCGCCGGGTGCGGGTCTTCGGCTGGCAACAGGCGAATCAGCAGTTCATTGAGATACAGGCCGCTGAACAGCGCCTCGCCGACCATCCACGTTGCGCTGCCGACGCTTTCCATTCGCCCGACATTCTTCAACTCACCCTTGCCGCGAAACTCCACTTCCAGCGGCACGAATGGTCGCGCCAGCGTCCCGGCCTTGCCCCGCGCACTGCGCAATACCGCCCGCAGCCGACCTTGCGGCGTGAGGAAGTCCACCAGGGCGCTGGTTTCGCGGTAGGCGCGGGAGTGGAGGACGTAGGCGGGCTGGGCGGGAGGCGGGTTTTGCGACATTGAGTTCTCGATGACGAAACGCAGTTTTACACACACCCCAAAACTACTGTGGGAGCGGGCTTGCTCGCGAAAGCGGTGAGTCAGTCAAAGTATATGTCGACTGATACGGCGCATTCGCGAGCAAGCCCGCTCCCACAGGGGGTTCTCTGGTGTAGCAGAAAACCGGTGTTACAGGTCGCCGTAACCCAGCGAACGCAGCGCACGCTCGTCATCAGACCAGCCGCCCTTCACCTTGACCCACAGGTTGAGCATGATCTTGGAGTCGAACAGCAGCTCCATGTCCTTGCGCGCCTCAGTGCCGATGCGCTTGATGCGCTCGCCCTTGTCGCCAATGATGATTTTCTTCTGGCCATCACGCTCGACGAGGATCAGCGCATGGATGTGCAGGGTCGCGCCCTGCTGCTTGAACTCTTCGATTTCCACGGTGATCTGGTACGGCAGCTCGGCGCCGAGCTGGCGCATGATCTTCTCGCGCACCAGTTCGGCGGCAAGGAAACGGCTGCTGCGGTCGGTGATCTGGTCTTCCGGAAAGAAGTGATCGTTCTCCGGCAGATGGTCGGCGATGACCTTTTCCAGCGCGTCGAGGTTGTGCCCTTGTTGCGCCGAAATCGGAATGATCTGCGCGTTCGGCAGCTGTTCCTGCAACCAGGACAGGTGCGGCATCAGCTCGGCCTTGTCTTCGATGCGGTCGGTCTTGTTCAGCGCGACGATGAGCGGGCCGGTCACGTACTGCACGCGCTCCAGGACCATCTGGTCCTCTTCGGTCCACTTGGTGCGGTCGACCACGAAGATCACCACATCGACGTCTTTCAACGCCGCCGAAGCGGTCTTGTTCATGTAGCGGTTCAGGGCCTTTTCGCCACCCTTGTGCATGCCGGGAGTGTCGACGTAGATCGCCTGCACGTCGCCCTCGGTCTTGATCCCGAGCATGTTGTGGCGAGTGGTCTGCGGCTTGCGCGAGGTGATCGCCAGCTTCTGGCCGAGGATGTGGTTCAGCAGCGTGGACTTGCCCACGTTGGGACGGCCGACGATGGCAACATAGCCACAGCGCGTTGCGTTTGTATCAGTCATTGCCATTCTCCACACCCAGGGCAATCAGTGCTGCGGCGGCCGCTACCTGTTCGGCAATGCGACGGCTCACACCCTGACCCCGGCTTTTTTCATTCAATAGGACAACTTCGCACTCGACGAAGAAGGTACGGCAGTGCGGCTCGCCCTGGATATCCACCACTTCATAACGCGGCAGTTCGCAGCCGCGCGATTGCAGGAATTCCTGCAGGCGGGTCTTCGGATCCTTGTTGGTATCGACCAGCGTCAGGCCTTCGAACTCGCCGGCCAGCCAGGCCAATACGCGTTCGCGGGCGACTTCCATGCCGGCGTCGAGGTAGATCGCACCGATCAGTGCTTCCAGGGCGTCGGCCAGAATCGATTCGCGACGGAATCCGCCACTCTTCAACTCACCGGAACCCAGACGCAGGTAATCGCCCAGATCGAAACCACGGGCCAGCACTGCCAGCGTCTCACCTTTTACCAACCGTGCGCGCAAACGCGACAACTGGCCTTCGCGAGCCAGCGGGAAACGGTCGAACAGGGCTTCGCCGGCAACAAAGTTGAGGATCGCATCGCCGAGGAATTCCAGACGCTCGTTGTTGCGTCCGGCAAAGCTGCGGTGCGTAAGGGCCAGGACCATCAGTTCCTGGTCCTTGAAGGTGTAACCGAGCTGACGCTCGAGACGGCTTAGAGAAACGCTCACGGTTTACCCACGCTGAGTTCGTGGCTGGATTCCACTGCCATCGCCGGGATACGGCGCAGGCCTGGGACAATTAACGCTGTGTTCAAAAATGACGTCCTGAATATCGTGGCTTCATGCCCCGGAGCCGGTTGTGCCGACGCCAGAAATGCATTCGGCGCTGTGGTCAACAGCGCCGTGTTTGTTTACTTGATCAGGCCGACCCGCGAGAAGTTCGGCAGGTGGCTGAGTTTCGGTTCCGGCCAGCTCATCCAGACCGCGAAGGCCTTGCCGACGATGTTCTGGTCGGGAACCATGCCCAGCAGATCCTTGGGAATGTTCGGATCATCCCAGTAGCGACTGTCGTTCGAGTTGTCGCGGTTGTCGCCCATCATGAAGTAGTGCCCGGCCGGCACGGTCCAGGTATGGTCCGGCGTGGCGCGGTAGCGGCTCATTTCCTTGCGGATCAGGTGCTCGGCGGCGCCGAGTTTTTCCTTGTAGAGTTCCGCGCTGCCCAGCGTGCCCGGCTCGGAGCCGACCAGTTGCTCGGCAATCGACTCGCCATTGACGAACAGGCGCTTGTCGGCGGTGTACCGCACGGTATCGCCCGGCAGGCCGACCACACGCTTGATGTAGTTGACGTTCGGGTCGCTCGGGTAGCGGAACACCATCACATCGCCGCGCTGCGGATCACCGACTTCGATGATCTTCTTGTCGATCACCGGCAAACGGATCCCGTAGGAAAACTTGTTCACCAGAATGAAGTCGCCAACGTCCAGGGTCGGTTTCATCGAACCGGACGGAATCTGGAACGGTTCCACCAGGAACGAACGCAGCACCAGCACGATGAACAGCACCGGGAAGAACGACTTGCCGTACTCGACCAGAAGCGGTTCCTTGTTCAGCTTCTCGACCACCACCACATCAGGCTGGCTGACGCTACCCTGATAGGAGGCGATGGCAGCACGCCGACGCGGTGCCAGGATCAACAGATCGAGCAACGCCAACAGACCGCAGACGAACACGGCAATGACCAGCAACAGCGGGAAATTTAGTGACATAGGACCTGACTATTCCAACCTGAGCACGGCGAGGAAGGCTTCTTGTGGAATTTCCACGTTGCCGACCTGTTTCATGCGTTTCTTACCGGCCTTCTGCTTCTCGAGCAGTTTTTTCTTACGGCTGACGTCGCCGCCGTAGCACTTGGCCAATACGTTCTTTCTGAGCGCCTTGACGGTTGTCCGGGCGACGATCTGACCGCCAATGGCAGCCTGGATGGCCACGTCGAACATCTGACGAGGAATCAGTTCTTTCATCTTCTCGGTCAACTGGCGACCTTTGAAGTGCGAATTGTCACGGTGCACGATCAGCGCCAGAGCGTCGACCTTGTCGCCGTTGATCAGCACGTCCAGTTTCACCAGATTAGCCGATTGGTAGCGATCGAAATGGTAGTCCAGCGAAGCATAGCCGCGGCTGGTGGATTTCAGACGATCGAAGAAGTCCAGGACCACTTCGTTCATCGGCAGGTCGTAGGTCACTTGTACCTGATTGCCGAGGAACAGCATGTCGACCTGCACACCGCGTTTTTCGATGCACAGGGTGATGACGTTGCCCAGGTGTTCCTGCGGTACCAGGATGTTGGCGCGCACGATCGGCTCGCGCATGTCTTCGATCGACGAGACGTCCGGCAGCTTCGACGGGTTGTCGACGTAAATCGTTTCACCGGTTTTCAGCACCAGTTCGAAGATTACGGTTGGCGCCGTGGTGATCAGGTCCAGGTCGTATTCGCGCTCCAGGCGCTCCTGGATGATCTCCATGTGCAGCATGCCGAGGAAGCCGCAACGGAAGCCGAAGCCCAGTGCGTCGGAGCTTTCCGGTGTGTATTGCAGCGACGAGTCGTTGAGGGTCAGTTTCTGCAGCGCTTCGCGGAAGTCCTCGAAGTCGTCGGAGCTGACCGGGAACAGACCGGCGTAAACCTGCGGCTGGATGCGTTTGAAACCTGGCAGCACCGGTACGTCCGGAGTGGAGCTCAGGGTCAGGGTGTCACCGACCGGCGCACCGTGAATGTCCTTGATGCTGGCGATGATGAAGCCCACTTCGCCGGCCTTCAGGTCAGCGGTAGCGGTGTGTTTCGGGTTGAACACGCCAACGCTGTCGACCAGATGCACCTTGCCGGTGGACTTCACCAGAATCTTGTCACCCTTCTTCACGCGGCCGTGACGCACGCGCACCAGGGAAACAACGCCCAGGTAGTTGTCGAACCATGAGTCGATGATCAACGCTTGCAGCGGATCTTCGATGTTGCCGGTCGGCGCAGGAATGGTGGTAACCAGACGCTCCAGAACCTCGTCGACACCCAGGCCGGTCTTGGCGCTGCAGGTGACGGCGTCGGTGGCGTCGATGCCGATGATCTTCTCGATCTCGTCCTTGACGCGATCAGGCTCGGCCTGTGGCAGGTCGATCTTGTTCAGGACCGGCATGACCTCGAGGCCCTGCTCGATGGCGGTGTAGCAGTTGGCCACGGACTGGGCTTCAACACCCTGCCCCGCATCGACCACCAGCAACGCACCTTCACACGCGGCCAGGGAACGGCTGACTTCGTAGGTGAAGTCGACGTGGCCCGGGGTGTCAATGAAGTTCAGCTGGTAGGTGACGCCGTCTTTGGCCTTGTAATAGAGGGTAACGCTGTGGGCCTTGATGGTGATCCCGCGTTCGCGCTCCAGTTCCATGGAGTCCAGTACCTGGGCTTCCATTTCACGCTCGGCCAGGCCACCGCACATCTGGATGAAACGGTCAGCCAGCGTCGACTTGCCATGGTCAATGTGGGCGATGATGGAGAAATTGCGGATATGACTCAAATCACTCACGGATCAACACTCAAAAAGGCTGCAGGCTTGGCCCGCCGAAAAATAGCCGGGAATTGTACCTGATACACGGCGCAAGCGTCACGTTCGCCTGTCACCCGGATTGCATGCAAAAACGCCCCGGTCTGGCGACCGAGGCGTTTTCAAGGCTAAAGCGTGGGTGAAACCTTGTTCATCAACCGGCTCGACGCAACAGCCAGACACCCGCCAGCGCACAAACGCCAGCCGGTACAAGCACCGCGAACAGCGGCGAGAAGCCGAACACCAGACTGGACGGACCCAGCAGATCCTGAACGATGCGGAAGGTGAAACCCACCAATACCCCGGTGAATACCCGCTGACCGAGGGTCACCGAACGCAACGGACCGAAGATGAAGGAGATCGCCATCAGCACCAGCGCGGCGGTCACCAGCGGCTGCAACACCTTGACCCAAAATGCCAGCCAGTAACGTCCGTTGCTCAGGCCCTGATCGGCCAGATAGTGGATATAACCCCACAGACCGGTGATCGACAGCGATTCCGGCGCCATCACCACAGTGCTCAGCAATTGCGGGCTCAGCGAAACATCCCAGCGCTCGACCGGTGTATTGACCACTTCGGTGCTGCGCTCGTGGAATTTGGTGGTGGTCACGTCGGTCAGCTGCCAGTGATCGGTGTCGAACTCGGCGCGCTTGGCGAAGCTCGAGCTCAGCAGATGACGCTCTTTGTCGAAGTGATAGCGGGTCACGCCATACAGGCGACCGTTGGGCTGCACGGAGTTGATGTGAATGAATTCCTCGCCCTGACGGTGCCACATGCCGTGCTTGGCACTTTGCGCATCGCCGCTGCCTTGCGCCAGCGAACGGTTGGCCTGGGCCATGCTTTCGGTGGCCGGCGCCACGTACTCGCCGATCAGTACGCCAGCCAGCATCAGCACCAGCATCGGCTTCATTACCGCCCAGACGATACGTCCGATGGACACACCTGCAGCGCGCATTACCGTCAGCTCACTGCTGCTCGCCAGACTGCCGAGGCCGATCAGGCAGCCGATCAGCGCCGCCATCGGCAGCATGTCGTACATGCGGCGCGGCGCGGTCAGGAGTACGAAGCTCAGGACATCGACCAGGGTGTAGGTTTCGCTGACGTCACCCATCTCGTCGATGAATGCGAACAAGGTAGCCAGGCCGAGAATGATCGCCAGCACCGCGATGATCGCGACAAATACGCTGCTGCCGATGTAGCGGTCGAGTTTAACCACGGGCCACCTCCAGCGCTGCGCTGCGACGGCTGGCCAGTTTCAGGCGCAGAGGCTCCCAGTACAGCAGGCCGAGACCGATGACCAGGAAGATCGCGTGCACCCACCACAATCCGAGCGCCGGTGGAATCTTGCCTTTCTCGAGGGCGCCGCGAGCGGCAATCAGGATGGTCAGGTAAGCCATATAAAGAAGAATCGCCGGCAGCAGCTTGAGGAAACGCCCCTGACGCGGGTTGACCCGCGACAGCGGCACCGCCATCAGGGTCACGATGAATACCAGCAACGGCAGCGACAGACGCCATTGCAGTTCGGTTTTCGAGCGAATGTCGTCGCTGCCCAGCAAAGACGAGGTCGGCATGGCATCACGGTCGGTGACTTCCTCGCTGACATCCGGCTTGGGCAGCAGCACACCGTAGGTTTCGTAGTGGATGGCGCGGTAGTTGGCCTGACCCGGGCTGCCGTCGTAGCGGTAGCCGTTGTCGAGGATCAGGTAGCGGTTGCCGTCAGGACGCACTTCCTGACGGCCTTTTTCAGCCACCAGCACGGAAATCCCGCGATCCTTCTGGTTGGCGCCGAGGTTCTTCTGCGAGATGAACACACTGCCGAGGTTGACCCGATCGTCGCTCAGGGTTTCGGTGTAGGTCACCCGCGTACCGTCACGCAAGGCCTGGAAGCGGCCGGGCTCGAGGGTATCGAATTCGGTCAGGGCGTCCTGCTTGTTCAGCAGCAGCTGGAACTGGTTGGCGCCTTGCGGGGCCAGGCTCAGGCTCAGCCAGGCCACCACCAGTGCCACCAGGGTGGCCGGAAACAGAGTCATGCGAAACAGACGCTGCTGGCTCATGCCGGTGGCCGAGAGCACGGTCATCTCGCTTTCCAGGTACAACCGGCCGTACGCCAGCAGGATCCCGAGAAACAGGCCCAGCGGCAGGATCAGTTGCAGGAAGCCCGGCAGACGGAAGCCCATGATCAGGAACAGCGATCCCGGATCGAGCTGGCCCGCGGCGGCCTGGGCAAGGTATTTGATGAAGCGACCGCTCATGATGATGACCAGCAGCACGGCGCTTACCGCACTCAGGGTCAACAGGACTTCGCGGGACAGATAACGGAAGACGATCAAACCAGACACTCCAGGGTTGTCAGGCTAAGGCGGCCAAACAAGCAAACATATCAACGGGCCCGCAAGGCAGAGCCGTCGAAAAAAGATGCGGCATTATCCTGTGATTGAGGGCGCCTGTCACTGCGCACACTCACGCAAGCGTGCAATCCGTTGAAGATCGTACAACCGAGGGTTGTCAGGCGCGGTGAGCGCGGTTCAAACTGCCGCCTCTGTCGCAGGCACTGGCCTGCGCCTCTTCTCTCTATAAGCAGGCGACGGCGGACACGTCGAACGCCTGCGTGTTGACCATTCATTCAGGGATCCGGACATGGAACTGGTTGTAAAAAGCGTTAGCCCAGAAACGTTGAAAACCGCCACCCTGGTGGTTGCCGTCGGCGAAGGCCGCAAACTCGGTGTTGCCGCCAGGCAGGTCGACGAACTGAGCGGCGGCGCCATCAGCGCCGTGCTCAAGCGTGGCGACCTGGCCGGCAAGGTCGGCCAGAGCCTGCTGTTGCACAGCCTGCCGAACCTGAAAACCGAACGCGTGCTGCTGGTCGGCGTGGGCAAGGATGAAGAACTGGGCGACCGCCCATTCCGCAAGATCGTCGCCGGCATCCTCAACACCCTCAAAGGCCTGGGCGGCAGCGATGCTGTGCTGGCGCTCGATGAAATCATCGTCAAGAACCGCGACAGCTACGGCAAGACCCGCCTGCTGGCCGAAACCCTGGTCGATGGCGAATACACCTTCGACCAGTTCAAGAGCCAGAAAGCCGAACCGCGCGCCCTGAAGAAAATCACCCTGCTGACCATCAAGGCCGCTCAGGCCGAAGTGCAACGCGCCGTGAACCACGCCACCGCGATCGCCAACGGCATGGCGCTCACCCGTAACCTGGGCAACCTGCCGCCGAACATCTGCCACCCGACCTTCCTCGGCGAGCAAGCCAAGAACCTCGGCAAAGAGTTCAAGGATCTGAAAGTCGAAGTCCTCGACGAGAAGAAGATCAAGTCGCTGGGCATGGGTTCGTTCTACGCCGTCGGCCAGGGCAGCGCCCAGCCGCCGCGCCTGATCGTCATGCAATACAACGGCGGCAAGAAATCCGAGAAGCCTTACGCACTGGTCGGTAAAGGCATCACTTTCGACACCGGCGGCATCAGCCTGAAGCCGGGCGCCGGCATGGACGAGATGAAGTACGACATGGGTGGTGCCGCCAGCGTGTTCGGTACCCTGCGCGCCGTGCTGGAACTGAAACTGCCGATCAACCTGGTGTGCATCCTGGCCTGCGCCGAGAACATGCCGAGCGGCACCGCTTCGCGTCCGGGCGACATCGTCACCACCATGAGCGGCCAGACCGTGGAAATCCTCAACACCGACGCCGAAGGCCGTCTGGTACTGTGCGACGCCCTGACCTACTCCGAGCGCTTCAAACCGCAAGCGGTGATCGACATCGCCACCCTGACCGGTGCCTGCGTCGTTGCTCTGGGCGCCCACACGTCGGGCCTGCTGGGCAACAACGACGAGCTGATCGAGCAACTGCTGAGCGCCGGCAAGGCTGCCGACGACCGCGCCTGGCAACTGCCGCTGTTCGATGAGTACCAGGAGCAACTGGACAGCCCGTTCGCCGACATCGCCAACATCGGCGGGCCGAAAGCCGGCACCATCACCGCTGCCTGCTTCCTGTCGCGCTTCACCAAGAACCTGAACTGGGCGCACCTGGACATCGCAGGCACCGCCTGGACCAGCGGCGGCAAGGACAAGGGCGCCACCGGCCGTCCGGTTCCGCTGCTGACCCAATACCTGCTGGACCGCGCCAAAGCCTGAAACCGATGACTGCGAGCGGCGCCTCTCTTGAGAGGCGCCGCTTTCAGCTCAGGAACCGCAATGACCAAAGTCGACTTTTATATCCTGCCCAGCGCCGATCCTTCGGCTCGCCTGGACTTTGCCTGCAAGCTCACCGAGAAAGCCTGGCGCATGGGGCACCACATCTACCTGCATTGCAGCGATGCCGCCCAGCGTGACGATCTCGATGCGCGATTGTGGGCGTTCAAGGGTGAAACCTTCGTGCCTCACGGCCCGGCTGAAAGCGAACCGGAAGGTTTGATCGTGTTGGGATTGGGCGAGGACTGTGGCCAACACACGGATCTGCTGGTCAACCTCGACCTGAAAGTCCCGGTTTTCGCCAACAAATTCGCCCGGGTGGCGGAGGTTGTGGTGGAAGATCCGGCGATCCGCACTGCGGCGCGTGAGAGTTTCCGTTTCTACCGCGAACAGGGCTATCCTCTGCAAGACCACCGTTTACAGCGACTCTGAGTACGCCGATGGACACTCCAAAACCGCTGCAAAAACCCGCGCACCTGCTGGATGACCTCGAGTCGATCCGCCAGTTGCTGGGCGATGACAACCTGCAACCGCCGCTATTGACCGACACGGTCGACGATGGCGAACAGGAACAGATTCCAATGTTGTTCGACTCGGTCGACAACACACCGCAAGCTGTCGAGGCTGCACCCGCGCCGACGCCTGCCGCGCAGCCTGCCGCTGCGCCTGTGGATAAAGGCCCTGACGCCCTCCTGCACCTGGACAGCGAACTGCGCGCCGCGGCGCAACTGATCATGCAGGACGTGATCGACGATTTCGCCCCGCACATCGAAACCGAAATCAAACGTCGCCTCGAGGCGCGGATGGAACGGCTTCTCGGCCAGTACGAATAATTCCCGAATCTCCTGTGTGAGCTGGCAAGCCAGCTCACACATTTAAGTCTCCACCCGGCCCGCCCCGCTCGCCCTGCGCCCCATGCCCCGCTATACTTCCCGGCTTTTCCTGAATAAATGCCAATAGGGTCCCGCCGCGCATGGATAAGACCTACCAGCCGCACGCCATTGAAACTTCCTGGTACAACACCTGGGAGTCCGAGAACTACTTCGCCCCGCAAGGCGCGGGCGACTCCTACACCATCATGATCCCGCCGCCGAACGTCACCGGCAGCCTGCACATGGGTCACGGTTTCAACAACGCGATCATGGACGCCCTGATCCGTTTCCGCCGCATGCAGGGTCGCAACACCCTGTGGCAGCCGGGCACCGACCACGCCGGTATCGCCACGCAGATGCTGGTGGAGCGTCAGCTCGAAGCCCAGGGCCAGAACCGCCACGATCTGGGCCGCGAGAAATTTCTCGAGAAAGTCTGGGAATGGAAGGATCAGTCCGGCGGCAACATCAGCCGTCAGATCCGCCGCCTAGGCTCGTCCGTGGACTGGAGCCGCGAGCGCTTCACCATGGACGACGGCCTCTCGGAAGCCGTTAAAGAAGCGTTCGTGCGCCTGCACGAAGACGGTCTGATCTATCGCGGCAAGCGCCTGGTCAACTGGGACACCAAACTGCACACGGCGATTTCCGACCTCGAAGTGGAAAACCACGATGAGAAAGGTTTCCTGTGGAACCTGAAGTACCCGCTGGCCGACGGCGCGAAAACCGCTGAAGGCAACGATTTCCTGATCGTCGCGACCACCCGTCCGGAAACCATGCTCGGCGACTCCGCCGTCGCGGTGAACCCGAACGACGAACGCTACAAAGCCCTGATCGGCAAGTTCGTCGAGCTGCCGCTGGTCGGCCGCCGCATTCCGATTATCGCCGACGATTACTGCGATCCTGAATTCGGCACCGGCTGCGTGAAAATCACCCCGGCCCACGATTTCAACGACTATGAAGTCGGCAAGCGCCACAACCTGCCGCTGCTGAACATCTTCGACAAGAACGCCAACGTGCTGCCAGCAGCGCAAGTGTTCAACCTCGACGGCACGCTGAACGACAGCATCGACGGCAAGATTCCGGCCGAGTACGCCGGCCTCGAGCGTTTCGAAGCCCGCAAGCAGATCGTGGCCGCGTTCGACGCCGCCGGCCTGCTGGTCAGCGTCGACGATCACAACCTGAAAGTGCCGAAAGGCGACCGCTCCGGCACCGTAATCGAGCCGTGGCTGACCGACCAGTGGTACGTATCGACCAAGCCGCTGGCCGAGCCTGCGATTGCTGCCGTTGAAGACGGCCGTATCCAGTTCGTGCCGAAGCAGTACGAAAACATGTACTTCTCGTGGATGCGCGACATCCAGGACTGGTGCATCAGCCGTCAGCTGTGGTGGGGCCACCGGATTCCGGCCTGGTACGACGAGTCGGGCAAGGTCTACGTCGGTCGCGACGAAGCCGAGGTACGCGCCAAGCACAACCTCGGCCCGGACGTTGCGCTGCAACAGGACAACGATGTTCTCGACACCTGGTTCAGCTCGGGCCTGTGGACCTTCTCCACCCTGGGCTGGCCGGAAAAGACCGAGTTCCTGAAGAAATTCCACTCCACTGACGTGCTGGTCACCGGTTTCGACATCATTTTCTTCTGGGTTGCCCGGATGATCATGCTGACGATGCACCTGATCAAGAACGAGGACGGCACGCCGCAGGTTCCGTTCAAGACCGTTTACGTGCACGGTCTGGTGCGTGATGGTCAGGGCCAGAAGATGTCCAAGTCCAAGGGCAATGTCCTGGACCCGCTGGACATCATCGACGGCATCGAGCTCGAAACCCTGGTGCAGAAACGCACTTCCGGCCTGATGCAGCCGAAACTGGCGAAGAAGATCGAGAAGCAGACCCGCGACGAGTTCGCCGACGGCATCGCCAGCTACGGCACCGACGCCCTGCGTTTCACCTTCTGCTCGCTGGCGTCCACCGGCCGCGACATCAAGTTCGACATGGGCCGCGTCGAAGGCTATCGCAACTTCTGCAACAAGATCTGGAACGCCGCGCGTTATGTTCTGGACAAGGGCGAAGACTGCGGCCAGAACGGCGAAGCCTACGAGCTGTCGCTGGCGGACCGCTGGATCATCTCGCAACTGCAACGCACCGAAGCCGAAGTGACCCGTCAACTGGATCAGTTCCGTTTCGACCTGGCGGCGCAAGCGCTGTACGAGTTCATCTGGAACCAGTACTGCGACTGGTACCTGGAACTGTCCAAGCCAGTGCTGTGGGACGAAAACGCGCCGGTCGAGCGTCAGCGCGGCACTCGTCGCACGCTGGTTCGCGTACTGGAAGTGGCGCTGCGTCTGGCGCACCCGTTCATGCCGTTCATCACTGAAGAAATCTGGCAGCGCATCGCGCCGCTGGCCGGCATTCAGGGCAAGACGATCATGCTGCAAGCATGGCCGGTGGCCAACGAAGAGCGCATCGATCCGGCGGCCGAAGACGACATCGAATGGCTCAAGGGCCTGATGCTCGGCACCCGCAACATCCGTGGCGAAATGAACATCGGCCCGGGCAAACCGCTGCCGATCTACCTGAAAAACGTCACCGCTGAAGACCAGCGCCGCCTGACCGAGAACGAAGCGCTGCTGAAGAAGCTGGCGCGTCTGGAATCGATCACCGTGCTGGCGGCCGGCGAAGAAGCGCCGCTGTCTGCCACTGCGCTGGTTGGCGAGATGGAAGTGCTGGTGCCAATGGCCGGCCTGATCGACAAGAACGCCGAGCTGGCGCGTCTGGACAAGGAAATCCTGCGTCTGCAGGGCGAAGTCCAGCGCGTTGGCGGCAAGCTGTCCAATGCCGGTTTCGTTGACAAGGCCCCGGCCGAAGTCATCGAGAAGGAGCGCGCCAAACTGGCCGAAGCCGAACAGGCTCTGGCCAAGCTGGCCGAGCAGCACGCGCGGATTGCCAGCCTGTAACGGCAAATCGCACTGAAAAAGGGAGGCCCGCAAGGGCCTCCCTTTTTTGTGCCCGGCACTTTTCCGGCCAACAACACGGCTCCCTGTGGGACAATGGCCGCCACTTTCAGCCCTACCCGAATCGACCACGCCCATGAACGCCCCACGTACACCGAAACCTGCGCGCAAGAAGCCTGACTCCGCCACCCCGGCCAAACCCGTGGAACCGCGTAAAGAAGCCAGCCTGCACCCGCGCAATCGCCATCAGGGTCGTTACGACTTCCCGGCGCTGATCAAGACCACGCCAGAACTGGCGAAGTTCGTGATCACCAATCCGTACGGCAAGGAAAGCATCGACTTCGCCAGTCCCGATGCGGTGCGTGTGTTCAACCGGGCGCTGCTCAAGTCGTTCTACGGCATCCAGCATTGGGACATCCCGGCCGATTATCTGTGCCCGCCGGTGCCGGGCCGTGCCGACTACATCCACTTCCTGGCTGACCTGCTGGCCAGCAACAACGACGGCGTGGTCCCGCGCGGCGCCATCGTCAATGTGCTGGATATCGGCATGGGCGCCAACTGCGTGTATCCGCTGATCGGCAACAGCGAATATCGCTGGCACTTCCTCGGCTCGGAGATCGATCCGACCGCCGTGGCCGCCGCCAGGGCCATCGTCCAGTCCAACGACCTGAACAAGGTCATCCAGCTTCGCCAGCAGGAGAACCGCAAGCATATCCTGATCGGCCTGCTGGAGCCGGGCGAGCGCTTTGACCTGACCATGTGCAACCCGCCGTTCCACGCGTCGATGGAAGAAGCCACCAAGGGCAGCGAGCGTAAATGGCGCGCCCTCGGCAAGGCCGACCCGAAACGCAAACTGCCGGTGCTGAACTTCGGTGGTCAGTCGGCCGAGCTGTGGTGTGAGGGCGGCGAAGCGCGTTTCGTGACGCAACTGATCGCCGAAAGTGCGAACTTTGCGCACAAGGTGTTGTGGTTCAGCACCCTGGTCTCGAAAGCTTCGAACCTGCCTGCCATCGAAACCGCACTGAAAAAGGTCGGCGCGCTGGAAAGCCAGGTGGTGGAAATGTCCCAGGGGCAGAAACAGAGTCGCTTCGTCGCCTGGACCTTCCAGACCAAGTCCGAACAGCAGATCTGGCGGCGCGAACGCTGGGTGCGCAAGTAATACGTTTCAACCGGGGCGGCGCTTGATCGCAAGCAGCCGCCGCTACTGCTGAAACACAATCGGCAGGCACAAAAAAACCGTGCCCGGATCGCTCCGGTGCACGGTTTTTTTATCGCTGCGTCTTACTTGTTCACAGCGTCGGTCAGGCCTTTGGCCACAACCAGCTTGATCACTTTCTTGGCAGGGATTTCGATGGCAGCGCCAGTCGATGGGTTACGGCCAGTGCGGGCAGGACGCTCGGTCACTTTCAGCTTGCCGATACCTGGCAAAGTGATTTCGGCACCGTTTTCCAGCTGATCGGCAACGATTTGGCCCAGTTGGTCCAGAGCGGCACGCGCGGTGGTTTTCGGCGCGTCGATAGCTTCAGCGATGTCGGCGATCAGTTGGTCTTTAGTAAGAGCCATGTAGTGTTCCTTCCCTATCAAATTCATATGGATTGCAGAGTGCAGTGTCAGCCATCGAGCCCGATCTTCTGGATCTGGCACCCTCGGCGATAACCACGACGAGTCGGGGTTATAGATGCCGAAATCAAGGTTTGGTTCGACCTGACAAAAGCTGAATGCATGCTTGTCGCGGTGACTTCGCACAAGACCGGGCAAAACTAGCACAGAGACAAGGAAATATCCGCCTCTAGCTAGCCAAATGGTCAGGTTTATTGCGCTAAATCGGTAAATAAATGCATAAGGGCCGTCGGGTGACCCGGATTTGCCCTTCACCCCGCGCCAAATCCAGTGGTTGCGGTACACTGAGCGCTTTTTCGGGGGAGCCCGCCCTCCTCCCTTCCACCAGCCGAGAAGCCTATGCCGATCCGTCATTGCATCGTCCATTTGATCGACAAAAAACCCGACGGCACACCCGCAGTCCTGCACGCCCGTGACTCCGAACTGGCTGAGTCCGCCGCCATCGAGAACATGCTCGCCGATCTCAACGAGAGCTATAACGCCAAACAGGGCAAAGCCTGGGGCCTGTTCCATCCGGAATCCGGTGCGTTCCCGTTCAGCGGCTGGCTGAAGGAATACATGGAGGGCGGCAAGGACTTCACCGCGTTCAGCAAAGTCGCGGTCGAGCACCTGCAAAAGCTGATGGAAGAATCGAACCTGTCGGTGGGCGGTCACGTGCTGTTCGCCCACTACCAGCAAGGCATGACCGATTACCTGGCCATTGCCCTGCTGCACCACAGTGAAGGCGTGGCGGTGACCGATCAACTGGACGTAACGCCGTCGCGCCACCTCGACCTCGGTCAACTGCACCTGGCGGCGCGGATCAACGTTTCCGAGTGGCAGAACAACAAGCAGTCCAAGCAGTACATCTCCTTCATCAAGGGCAAGAACGGCAAGAAGGTCTCGGAGTACTTCCGCGACTTCATCGGCTGCCAGGAAGGCGTCGACGGCCCGGGCGAAACCCGCACCCTGCTCAAGGCCTTCAGTGACTTCGTCGAGAGCGAAGACCTGCCGGAAGACTCCGCCCGCGAAAAGACCAAGACTCTGGTCGATTACGCCAGCAGCCAGGCCAAGCTCGGCGAGCCCATGGGCCTGGAAGAACTCTCGGAGCTGATCGACGAAGAACGCCCGAAAGCCTTCTACGATCACATCCGCAACAAGGATTACGGCCTGTCGCCGGAAATCCCGGCGGATAAGCGCACGCTCAACCAGTTCCGCCGCTTCACCGGTCGCGCCGAAGGCCTGTCGATCAGCTTCGAAGCGCACTTGCTGGGCTCGAAGATCGAATACGACGAAGAAGCCGGGACGCTGGTCATCAAAGGCCTGCCGACCTCGCTCACCGATCAGTTGAAGCGTCGCAACTGATGCTCGGCAATGTGCTGAAAAAGGTTCTGCTGGTTCTGCTGGTGGTCGTGGTCTATCAGAACTGGGGCAAGATCGAGCGGGTGTTCAACCCGTCGCAGATGGCGTCCGAACAGGTCCGCGCCAACGCCCATGTCGTGCTGTACGCCACGGACTGGTGCGGCTACTGCAAACAGACCAAGCGCTTTCTCGATCAGAAAGGCATTCCGTTCAAGGAATTCGATATCGAGAAAGACGCGGAGGCACGCAAGGCGTACGAAGCGCTGGGCGGACGCGGGATCCCTCTGATCGACGTCAATGGCACATTGATTCGCGGGTTTGATCCGGACGAGATTCTCGCTGCACTGAAATGAACGAGGGAGCCAATCGGCTCCCTCAGTTGTTTCAGCGCTTCTCGATTCGGAAACCGAAACGCGGGAAGTGCACATGCACCACTCCGCCACGTTCGTCTTCACGGCGCAGGATCAGCTCCTCGCGACCGGCAAACAACAGCTCACCGGCGACCGGATCAACGCCGTAGTCTGTCGCTGCGATCAGCACCTGCTGACCTGCCACGAACCCGTTCGGGTCAGTGAACTCTTCGTCCGGTAACGCCGCTGGCGTCGAATTGCGTGCGACCTCCAGTGCTTCCTCCGAGCTCATCTCGCTGGCCGCACCATGGCCAAAACCGAGCACACGACCCAGCCAGGTCGATACCGCCGGATAAGCGTCCACCA
Source organism: Pseudomonas fluorescens (assembly GCF_030344995.1). Taxonomy (GTDB): domain Bacteria; phylum Pseudomonadota; class Gammaproteobacteria; order Pseudomonadales; family Pseudomonadaceae; genus Aquipseudomonas; species Aquipseudomonas fluorescens_BF. The sequence goes on along the minus strand of NZ_CP128260.1, from coordinate 1,416,350 downwards.
GCGGTGCCGTCACGTGTGTGGCCTTGAGGAACCACAGTGGATGAGCCATGGCGAAGTCGGCAATCGACGGCTCACCGAACAGGAAGTCACCGTCTTCACGCTGCAACTGCTGCTCCAGACGCGCCATGAGGGTCGGCCAATTGTGCTTGGCTTGCTCCGCTGAAAGCCTGGTCGCGCTGCCACCACTGAACAGTCCGGCCCGATCGGCGAGGAAGGCCTTGATCGCTTCCGGCGGCAACTTGCCGAAACGCACCGCTACCGACTCCGGCTGGAACACCAGGCTCACCGCATGCTGGAACACCACCGAATCGGCCCAGGCGGCGAAGCTCGCGGCAATCATTTCCTGACCGTCCGGGAAGAACGAAGGCTGGGCCTTCTCCTGCTCAAGGCGACGGGCGATCAGCGCGGTGTCGCAGTAGATGTCGGCGCCGATCTGCAGCACCGGAGTCTTGCGGTAGCCGCCGGTCAGGGCGGTCAGATCCGGTTTCGGCATCACAGGTGAAATGTGCACCGAGCGCCAGGATAAGCCCTTGAAACCTAACAGCAGCCGGGCCTTTTCGGCGAATGGAGAGGTCGGGTAATGATGCAGAATCAACTCGGACATGCTCGGCTCCGCCGCACAGAAAGTGAGCCAGCAGCTTAGCGCGCAATTCGTTCGCAGCCTACGAATCCGGCTGATGGGAACTGATCAGTCAGGTTGATAAGGCGCTAAAAAAACCGCCTCAGCCAAGGCTGAGACGGCTTTCCACTTCAATGACCCTACATCAGGTCATCGAAGTGATCTCGCAGGAACTCGTAAAAGCGAAACGCTTTGAACGACCTCCATACGAGGCTCAGAGTACGCAGCAACAGCTTCATACGTTTTGGCCTCCGGTTGGGAGCCAAACCTCCAGCGTGCTTACCGGACCACGTACGCCTTCGGAAGACACGTCAATGCTCCAGTGAGGCGGCCGGTTGTGATCCCTCTGAAATATCATTCCGGCACGGGAGCAACTCAGTGTCAGAGGGCATGAAACCGTCACGCCGATCGGCCAGACCTCAATAGTTGCACAGTCATGTGAGCGGACGGATCGTAATCGGGTTTCTGAACCACCGCTTAAACAAATAAACTCAAAATTGTGTTTTTTGGGAGACGCGTGTCTTCAGACTTGCTCAGTGACACAAAGACGAATACTCTCTGCCTACGTCAATGTCTCCAGTGAGATGCAGTAAACCCGGCCGCAAACCGGCGTTTACAGAAAAAACCGCCCCCGCAAAGGCGGTTTTTTTTCGCCTGTCGTTTGCCGGAGGCCGCCGCGTCGACATGGAGACTTCTACCGTCTGCTCCCGATCAATCAGGCCGATAAGACGCCACCAGACATTCCTTCGCACTCTTCCTCAGCTTCTTGATCAACCGCTCCTGACGCAACGCATCGCCCTTGTCGCGGCAACGCTCGGTGTAGACCAGCGCCATAGCCGGGCTTGAGAGAAAGAAGCGTGCGCCCTTGCCGCTCTGGTGCTTGGCGAAACGGCGCACGGGATCATCGCTGATCCCGCAATAAAGCGAACCGTTGGCGGCACGTACGAGGTAGACGAACCAGGACTTGCTCACTGGAACGTCGGCATCGGAAGGATTTTCGCTGAGGCTGGTCACGGGGCAATTCAGGCGTAAGGAAAACAGGCCGCGATCTTATCAGCGACTCGCTTGAAATGCCTTCAGCCCTTTCAGCGCCTGGGCGCGGACGGCGTTGCGCACCAGCGGCGTCCAGCCCAGCAGCAGGCCCTTGAAGCCCAGCGCCTGGCGGGACCAGCGCCACAGATCGAAGTGGTCATGGTGTTCGCAGATCTTGCCGTCACGGAAGACGAAACGTGCCTGTATGTCGTTGATCACGATGTTGCCGGTCTGGCTGAACAGGTAGGTCGCCACCCAGTGGGCGCCGCCGCTGCGCTCGTCGGCGCGGACATTGTCGAAGGTCAGGGAGAAGTCCTTGGCGCGTGTAGTGAGCATGCGCCACATGTCGCCGGCATCGCGACCGCGCAGCTCGCCAAAGGCCGGATCGCTGAACACCACGTCATCGGTGTAGCAAGCCGCCATGGCCTCGGCGTCGAGGCGCTGGAAAGCCTGATAGAAACGGGTGATCAGGGCGCTGTGGGCTTCTTCACTCATGGGCAATCTCCAGGAAAGGTACAGATTGCCAGCACGATAATCCGCAAACGCCCGAAACACTATCGGCATTCGTATTCCGAATACCGACAGCCAATAAAACCTGTGGGAGCGAGCCTGCTCCGGGCGGCGTTCCGACGATGGCTGATTGTCAGTCGACATCATGGCTGGATGTCAGGGCACTATCGCGAGCAGGCTCGCTCCCACAGTTGTTTCCTGCGTCAGACCTTTTCACTTTCGACCTGCACGTACAGCGCACGTCCGGCACCGAGGCCGGCGAGGATTGCCCCGGCACCGATGATGCCGAAGATCCAGCCCACGGCGTCCCAGCCGCCGGTCCAGTCGTGCACCACGCCGACCGCGAACGGCCCCATGGACGCGAGGGTGTAGCCGAAGCCCTGGGACATGCTCGACAGGTTTGCCGCCACGTGGGAATCCCGCGAGCGAAGCACGATCAGGGTCAGCGCCAGGCTGAACGTACCGCCCTGCCCCAGGCCCAGCAGGATCGCCCAGCCCCACAGGCCTTCGATCGGCGCATACAGGCAACCGAACAGGCCGCCGAGGGTCAGCGCCATCACCACCACGATCGCCAGCCGCTGATCCTTGCCGCGCGTGGCTAGCCACGGTGCCGCCAGGGAGCTGGCGAGCTGGATGATCACCGAACCGGACAGCACCAGGCCGGCCTGGGTCGGGGTCAGACCGCGACCGATGAGGATCGACGGCAACCAGCCGAACACGATGTAGGCCAGCGACGATTGCAGGCCCATGTACAAGGTCACCTGCCAGGCCAGCGGATCACGCAACAGACCACGCACTCGATACGCGACATTGTGCGCGCCGTGCTTCTGGCCGATTTGCGGCAGCCAGAACACTGCCGCCACCAGCGCCGGAATCACCCAGAAACCCAGGCCCATGGCCCAGCTGTGATCGAAGTGTTCGCTCAGCGGCACGCTGGAACCTGCCGCCATCGCCGCGCCCAGGCACAAGGCCATGGTGTAGACGCCGGTCATGGTGCCGGCATGTTTGGCGAAGTCGCGCTTGACGATGCCCGGCAGCAACACGCCGATGATGCCGATGCTCGCGCCGCCCAGCACGCTGCCGGCGAACAGACCGATTTCACCGAAGTTGCTGCGCAGGATAATGCCGCCGGCCAGTGTCAGAAGAATCCCCAAGACCACCCGCTCGGCACCGAAACGTCGTGCCAGCACCGGCGCCAGCGGGGCGAACAGACCGAGGCAGAGCACCGGCAACGTCGTCAGCAATCCCGCCTGAGCAGCAGACAAACCAAGGCTTTTCGACACATCACTGAGCAGCGGCGCCATGCTCGACAGCGCCGGGCGCAGGTTCAGGGCCACCAGAATCAGCCCCAGCAGCAACAGCCACGGGCGCCGCACCAGCGGATGGCTTTGCTGCACCTGCTCGTCATCGGCTTCGGCGTCGATCAACAACTCTTCGAGCTCGGCCTTGCGAACGGGGGCTTGGTAGGCTTCTGGGCGGGACATGGTTTTCTCGGTTTCAAGGTTCATTGATCAACTGCCTCGACAGGGCTTTGGCCCGCTCCGGATCGCGCTGCTCGACGGCCTCAAGCAAGGCGACGTGCAAATCGAAGACTTCCTGTCGACGGGGGACGATGTTCAGGGTCTGGCGCAATTGCGCGCCGACGATGCTGGAAAAATAGCGATACAGCTCGCTGAGGGTCGGGTTGTGCGCGGCATCCACCAGACGGCGGTGAAACACCAGATCGCAGCGGATGTAACTGTCGAGGTCGCCGTGGTAGTGGCTGCCGGCGACACCCAGGGCCTCGCGCAACGCGACGAGGTCTTCATCGGTCCGGCGCAAGGCCGCCAGGCCGATGGCCTCGACTTCAAGGATGTGCCGGGTTTCCCGGGCCTGATCCAGTGAACATTTGGACAGCGCCTTGAGCGTGTCCATCGGATCGACCACCGCCCGCAGGTAACTGCCGTCACCCTGACGGATCTCGATCAACCCGGAAAACGCAAGCACCCGCATCGCCTCGCGCACGGTGTTGCGACTGATGCCGAGTTCGGCGCACAGCTCGGGCTCGGTCGGCAAACGCTGACCGACCTGCCACGTGCCGTCGGTGATGCGCTGGCGCAACTGATCCAGGGCCTGATCGACCAAGGATCGCTTAATAAGTGGAGAAATGTCTGACATAGGATTCGCCCTTTCATCCAATCATGGGATGAATTTTCTGACATGTTAGTCAGCTCCGTGTAGGACGGCAACCACCTAGGGTCAGAGAGAGGCAAATGGAGCGGGATTTTCGATTAGTCAAAATTACCCTTTAAGGGTAATTTCAGGGACAGGGTTTTGGTTTCTTATGGAAAAGAACACACCCCATTACGACTTGGTGGTGATCAAGGCTGAGGTCAGGCGACTTGGCAAAAAAGCCTTCACCAGGTCTTCGGCAAAATCCGGTGAGAAGCTCGGCTTTAGCTTCAGAGAGATGCAAGAGATCGTTTTCGAGTTACAGAACAGGATGTTGTACAAATCCATGACCACTTATGACGATCATCGAGTCTGGCAAGACGTGTATCACATCACTTCACAAGATCAGGAGATTTACATCAAGGTGACCTACCGCCCAGGCGGCCCACCGGTAATTTCCTTCAAGGAGAAAAACCCATGAAAACCCAGCAATGTGTCAGCTGCGGTGCACGTGAGGGAATGAGGCATTTCGAGGGTCGCGCCGAAACCTTGAGTGTCAAAGGCATGGAGCGCCGTGTAGATAATCTTTCTGGCTGGGAGTGCCAGAAGTGCGGTGAGGTCGAGTGGGACTTCGACACTGACAGCGCAGAACGTTTTGGGGAAGCAGGGGATGAACTGGTATTCGCTGCCAGGCAAATGATCGGTGACGAGATGAGGCGTATCCGTCGAAAATTGCACCTTACGCAAAAAGAGACGGTGCAATTATTGTCGGGTGGTGGACATAACGCTTTCTCTCGCTACGAACGCGGCGAAATATTGCCGCCCAAAGCACTGATACTGCTGATGCGACTGTTGGATCGTTACCCGTACTTGCTGACCGATGCAAAGTCTCTCGGTGAAGGGGCAGACTTGAGAGGCTTCACGCACACCGTCCACAAAGAACACGAAACCCTCACCGTGTCCTGATCCCCAAAAAACAAACCCGGCACAAGGCCGGGTTTATTTTATTCATCAGATCTCAATGCAGGATCTGACTCAGGAACAGCTTCGTACGATCATTCTGCGGATTGTCGAAGAAGTCGTTCGGTGCCGCCTGCTCAACGATTTCGCCCTTGTCCATGAAGATCACGCGGTTGGCCACGGTGCGGGCAAAGCCCATTTCGTGGGTCACGCAGAGCATGGTCATGCCGTCTTCGGCCAGGCCGATCATGGTGTCGAGTACTTCTTTCACCATTTCCGGGTCGAGTGCCGAGGTAGGTTCGTCGAACAGCATGATTTTCGGTTTCATGCACAGCGCGCGGGCGATCGCCACACGCTGTTGCTGGCCGCCGGACAGTTGCCCCGGGTACTTGTGCGCCTGCTCCGGAATGCGTACGCGTTCCAGGTAATGCATGGCGATTTCCTCGGCCTTGCGCTTGGGCATCTTGCGCACCCACATCGGCGCCAGGGTGCAGTTCTGCAGGATGGTCAGGTGCGGGAACAGGTTGAAGTGCTGGAACACCATGCCGACTTCACGGCGGATCGCTTCGATCTGCTTGAGGTCGTTGGTCAGCTCTACGCCATCGACCACGATGCGGCCCTGCTGGTGCTCTTCCAGACGGTTGAGGCAGCGGATGGTGGTGGATTTGCCGGAACCCGACGGGCCGCACAGCACAATACGCTCGCCCTGACGCACGTTGAGGTTGATGTCTTTCAGCACGTGGAACTGGCCGTACCACTTGTTCACGCCCTGCATCTGAATGATGCCTTCAGGGCCCACTGGCTTTTTGATTGCTTCGCTCATCGAAAAAACTCCTAACGCTTGTGGCCAGTGTCGAGCTTGCGTTCCAGGTGCATGGAATAGCGCGACATACCAAAACAGAAAATCCAGAACACCAGGGCGGCGAACACGTAGCCTTCGGTGGCCATGCCCAGCCATTTCGGATCGGCAGCGGCTTGCTTGACGCTGTTGAGCAGGTCAAAGAGGCCGATGATGATCACAAGGCTGGTGTCCTTGAACAGCGCGATGAAGGTGTTGACGATGCCGGGAATCACCAGCTTCAGGGCTTGCGGCAGAATCACCAGGCCCATGGCGCGCCAGTAACCGAGGCCCATCGCGGCCGCGGCTTCGTACTGACCCTTGGGGATCGCTTGCAGACCGCCGCGCACCACCTCGGCGACGTACGCCGACTGGAACAGGATCACGCCGATCAGCGCCCGCAGCAGCTTGTCGAAGTTCATGCCTTCGGGCAGGAACAGCGGCAGCATCACCGAGGACATGAACAGCACCGTGATCAACGGCACGCCGCGCCAGAACTCGATGAAGGTCACGCAGACCACTCGGATCGCCGGCATGTTCGAGCGTCGGCCCAGCGCCAGGACAATCCCCAGCGGCAACGCACCGGCGATGCCGACAGTGGCGATCACCAGGGTCAGCATCAGACCGCCCCACTGGCTGGTCGCCACGGTGTCGAGGCCGAAGACGCCACCATGCAGCAGGCACCAGGCAACGATCGGGTAGACCACCAGGAAGCTCAGGCCATACACCGCCTTGTGCGCCACGCGCTTGATGAACAGTGGCGCCACGCCGATGACCGCCAACCACACGGTCAGGTCCACACGCCAGCGCAGTTCCGGCGGGTAGTAGCCGTACATGAACTGGCCGAAACGCTGCTGGATGAAGACCCAGCAGGCGCCATCCTTGGTGCAGTCGGCGCGGGTGGTGCCGACCCAGTTGGCATCGAGGATCGCCCAGCTGAGGATCGGCGGTACCACCAGGTAGATCAGGTAGAACGCAAACAGGGTCAGCAGGGTGTTGAGCCAGCTGGAGAACATGTTCGCGCGGATCCACGCCATCGGGCCGAAGACCTTGGCCGGAGGTGGCATGTCGGGTTTGAAAGTATGAGTACTCATGCGCTATTCCTTACCGCTCGATCAGCGCGATGCGCTTGTTGTACCAGTTCATCAGCAGGGAAATGCTGATACTGATCGCCAGGTACACGCTCATGGTGATGGCAATGACTTCGATCGCCTGACCGGTCTGGTTCAGCACGGTGCCGGCGAACAGCGAAACCATCTCCGGATAACCGATACCGGCCGCCAGCGAGGAGTTCTTCGCCAGGTTCAGGTATTGGCTGGTCAGCGGCGGGATGATGACCCGCAGTGCTTGCGGAATGATCACCTTGCGCAGGGTCGGGCCGTTGCGCAGGCCGAGCGAATGCGCCGCCTCGGTCTGGCCGTGGCTGACCGACTTGATGCCCGAACGCACGATCTCGGCGATGAACGCCGCGGTGTACACCGTCAGCGCCAGGGTCAAGGCCAGCAGTTCCGGAATCAGCACCCAGCCACCGACGAAGTTGAAGCCTTGCAGCTTCGGCATTTCCCAGTGCACAGGTGCACCGAAGATCAGCGCGCACACCGCCGGGATCACCAGGAACAACGCCAGGCCGGCCCAGAACTTGTGAAACGGCTCGCCAGTTGCCTCAAAGCGCTTGTTGGCCCAGCGGCTCATCAGCACGATGGCGACAATGGCCACCACGATGCTGACCACGAACGCCCAGAAACCGTCGGCCATTTGCGCGGCCGGCATGTTCAGGCCACGGCTGCTGACGAAGAAGGTATCGCCGAAGTTGTGGCTGTTGCGCGGCCCCGGCATGGTCAGGAACACCGCGAAGTACCAGAACAGGATCTGCAGCAGCGGCGGGATGTTACGGAAAACCTCCACGTACACCGTTGCCAGTTTGGAAATGATCCAGTTCTTCGACAGGCGCGCCACGCCGATAATGAAGCCGAGGATTGTGGCCAGGATCACACCGATGAACGTCACCAGCAGCGTGTTGAGCAGGCCGATGACAAACACTCGGGCATAGCTGTCCGCTTCGGTGTAGGAGATCAGGTGTTGAGCGATGCCGAACCCGGCACTGCGCTCCAGAAAGTCGAACCCCGAAGTAATACCCCGGTGTTGCAGGTTGGTCTGGGTGTTATCGAACAGATACCAGCCCAGGGAGACCACCGCCACGATGGTGATGATCTGAAATACCCACGCACGCACTCGTGGATCGCTGAGACTGAGCCTCTGCTTTGGTGCGCCGATTGAATTTTGCATGAAGTGCCCCGGAAATAATGGAACAGAACGTCACCCGGCAGTTGGCCTGCCGGGTGACAGAACCATCAGCGCACTGGTGGTGCGTATTGAATGCCGCCGTTGTTCCACAGCGCGTTCAGGCCGCGGTCGATTTCCAGCGGAGTGCTCTTGCCGAGGTTTTTCTCGAAGATTTCGCCGTAGTTGCCGACTTGCTTGACGATCTGTACGACCCAGTCCTTCGGCAGTTTCAGGTCTTTGCCGTATTCGCCGTCTGCGCCGAGCATACGAGCGACATCCGGGTTCTTGGTCGCTTTGGCTTCGGCTTCAACGTTCTTCGAAGTGATGCCGGCTTCTTCGGTGTTCAGCAGCGCGTAGCCAACCCAACGAACGATGGCCAGCCACTCGTCGTCGCCGTTACGCACGACCGGGCCCAGTGGTTCCTTGGAAATGGTTTCCGGCAGAACTACATAATCCTTCGGCGAAGCCAGCTTGCTGCGCTGGGCGAACAGCTGGGACTTGTCGGAGGTCAGCACGTCGCAACGACCGGATTCCAGCGACTTGGCGCTTTCATCGGAGGTGTCGAAAGTGATCGGGGTGTATTTCAGACCGTTGCCGCGGAAGTAGTCGGAAACGTTCAGCTCGGTGGTGGTACCGGCCTGGATGCAGATGGTTGCACCGTCCAGCTCTTTGGCACTTTTCACGCCCAGCTTGTTGTTTACCAGGAAGCCGATGCCGTCGTAGTAGGTAATGAAGCCCGGGAATTTCAGGCCCATGCCCGCGTCACGGGAGCTGGTCATGGTGGTGTTGCGCGACAGGATGTCGATCTCGCCCGACTGCAGAGCGGTGAAACGCTCCTTGGCGTTCAACTGACTGAACTTGACCTTGGTCGCGTCGCCGAACACGGCAGCCGCCACAGCGCGGCAGACGTCAGCATCGATACCCACGATCTTGCCGGTGGAATCCGGAACCGAGAAGCCTGGCAAGCCATCGCTGACGCCGCACTGCACGAATCCTTTCTTCTTCACTGCATCCAGGGTTGCACCCGCCTGAGCGAACCCGCTGACACCCAGTACTGCAGCAGCAGTCACGATCGCCAGAGTGGATTTCAACATCTTCATTCAAACCTCCAGTTTTGCTCTTGTTGTGTCGGAGCTTGAGTCCAGTCGCACCCTTTTGAGGCGTTGTTGACCCGTGTTGGCTTTTTTTGGGGTCAACCGACGCAGGACCTTCGCTATGAGTCTAGTAGGAGAAAATCCACATCATGGACAACTCACTTCTCACCAGTCGGCCGAACGGGCGGTAGCCCTTTCACGTTCGCTAAGCCCGTTGCGGCCATTGGCGAACATCCATCACCGGATTCTTTGCTATCCCGTCGCGAGGCGTTCACTGATAGTGTTACCGCCAGGCGCGAGATCGATTGCACGACTACCTCATAGCAAAGCCCGTACCACACCGGCTGCTGAAGCGATTGAGTGACAGGTCAATAGCAAAACTTGCACCCTTGCGACATCTTCTTAACGGATCAACCGGGCGCGCACGCAAATCACGCACTCAATGAGAGCGCCCGCACACAATTGGAGCAGCCATGACCGAGCCCTTGATTCTTCAGCCTGTTAAGCCCGCAGACGCCTGCGTGATCTGGCTGCACGGCCTCGGCGCCGACCGCTACGACTTTCTGCCGGTGGCCGAAGCGCTTCAGGAAAGCCTGCTGAGCACACGTTTCGTCCTGCCCCAGGCGCCGACCCGCCCGGTGACGATAAATGGCGGATATGCCATGCCGAGCTGGTACGACATCAAAGCCATGAGCCCGGCCCGGGCGATCGACCGCGACGAGCTGGAAGCGTCCGCAGACCGGATCATCGAATTGATCGAAGAACAGCGAAGCAGCGGAATAGACGCATCACGGATTTTCCTCGCCGGTTTTTCCCAGGGCGGCGCCGTGGTCTATCACACCGCGTTTCTGAAATGGCAGGGGCCGTTGGGTGGGGTGCTGGCATTATCGACATACGCGCCGACCTTCAGTGACGAACTGGAGCTGTCCGCCAGTCAGCAACGGATTCCGGCACTGTCGCTGCACGGCCAGTTCGACAACGTGGTGCAGAACTCGATGGGACGCACGGCTTATGAGTATCTCAAGGCCCATGGTGTCACCGTGACATGGCAGGAATACCCAATGGAGCACGAAGTGTTACCCGAAGAAATTCGCGACATCGGTGTGTGGCTGACCGAACGACTGCGCTGACAATTCCGACAAGGGTCGCCCTTTGATCATCCCACTACGCCGCGCCCGTTTCTTGCATTACACTGGCCGGCGTACATTCCTTAACCAATTGATGAGATGACCGTGCTCAAAGCACTCAAGAAAATGTTCGGTAAAAGCGAGGCTGAGCAGCTCGCGCCAGTCCCAACTGCGCCGTCGCACGCCCCCGGTCATCGCAGCGATGCCAGCCAGGCCGACCGCCAGACGCCCGCCACGCCCCCAAAGCACGAACCAAAACCCGCTCCAGCTGCCGCGCCCGCCACCGAGCCCGCCCGCAGCGAAGCACCGAAACCGGCCCGACCACGTCGCGAACCCAAGCCCAAGGCGCCGGTGATTCCCTGGAAACTCGAAGACTTCGTCGTCGAGCCGCAGGAAGGCAAGACCCGCTTCCACGATTTCAAGCTCGCCCCGGAACTGATGCACGCCATCCACGACCTGGGCTTCCCGTATTGCACGCCGATCCAGGCCCAGGTGCTGGGTTATACCCTCGCCGGCAAAGACGCCATCGGCCGCGCCCAGACCGGCACCGGCAAGACCGCCGCGTTCCTGATCTCGATCATCACCCAGCTGTTGCAGACCCCGCCGCCGAAAGAGCGCTACATGGGCGAGCCACGGGCGCTGATCATCGCGCCGACCCGCGAGCTGGTGGTGCAGATCGCCAAGGACGCCGCCGACCTGACCAAGTACACCGGCCTCAACGTCATGACGTTCGTCGGCGGCATGGATTTCGACAAGCAGCTCAAGCACCTCGAAGCGCGCCATTGCGACATCCTCGTCGCAACCCCGGGCCGCCTGCTCGACTTCAACCAGCGCGGCGACGTGCACCTGGACATGGTCGAAGTGATGGTGCTGGACGAAGCCGACCGCATGCTCGACATGGGCTTCATCCCGCAGGTTCGTCAGATCATTCGCCAGACCCCGCCGAAAAGCGAACGCCAGACCCTGTTGTTCTCCGCGACCTTCACCGATGACGTGATGAACCTCGCCAAGCAGTGGACCACCGATCCTGCGATCGTCGAAATCGAGGTCACCAACGTGGCCAACGAAAACGTCGAACAGCACATCTACGCGGTGGCCGGTGCCGACAAATACAAACTGCTCTTCAACCTGGTCAACGACAACGGCTGGGAGCGGGTCATCGTGTTCGCCAACCGCAAGGACGAAGTGCGGCGCATCGAGGAACGCCTGGTGCGTGACGGCATCAACGCCGCGCAACTGTCCGGCGACGTGCCGCAACACAAGCGGATCAAGACGCTCGAAGGCTTCCGCGAAGGCAAGATCCGGGTACTGGTCGCCACCGACGTGGCCGGTCGCGGCATCCACATCGACGGCATCAGCCACGTGATCAACTTCACCCTGCCGGAAGTCCCGGACGACTACGTGCACCGCATCGGCCGTACCGGTCGTGCTGGCGCCGATGGTGTGTCGATCAGCTTTGCCGGTGAAGACGACTCCTATCAGTTGCCGTCCATCGAAGAAAAACTCGGTCGCAAGATCAGCTGTGAAACGCCACCGACCCATCTGTTGCGGGCGGTTGAGCGCAAGCGTCCACAGTAAGCGACGCCATAAAGAGAAGCGCAGCCGGCAACGGACTGCGCTTTTTTTTCGCCCGGATATTGTTCAGCAAAACTAAAAGTCCATAATGGACAAATTAGTTTAGAAACAGTCTTCGGAGTCTGACATGTCCAGTACGCCTTACGTGATCGACCAAACCCAGGCCCGCGAGCTGTTGGCCCGGATCGATGTGCCGCAGATCCTGCGCAAGCTGTTCCGCGATCTGGCGGCCGGGCATGCGGTGCAACCGGCACAGCAACTGGTGGAATTCCCCCAGGGTGCCGGGGACTTCATCAACTATCTGGGCGTGCTGGCAGAAGACGGCGTGTACGGGGTCAAGACTTCGCCCTACATCGTTCGCGAACAAGGCCCGCTGGTGACGGCGTGGACACTGTTGATGTCGATGCAGACCGGCCAGCCGCTGCTGCTCTGCGACGCCGGCGAACTGACCACCGCCCGCACTGCGGCAACCACAGCTGTCGCCGTCGACGCCCTGGCCCCTTCGAACGCAAAACGCCTGACAATCATCGGCAGCGGCAAGGTCGCCCAGGCGCACCTGCATTACGTCAAAACGTTGCGCGACTGGCAAAGCATCAATGTGTACTCGCCCACCCTGAGCGAAGACCCGGCAACCGCCCGCCAACTGCTAACCCTCGATCCACGGGTGAGCATCGCCGACAGCCGCGAAGCCGCCATCGCCGAGGCCGACGTGATCATGCTCTGCACTTCGTCCGCAGGGCCGGTGATCGACCCGGCAACTTTAAGCAAACCGGCGCTGATCACCTCGATCAGCACCAACGCACCGCGCGCCCACGAAGTGCCGCCGCAAAGCCTCAACGACATGCAGGTGTTCTGCGACTATCGTCTGACCACCCCGGGCTCGGCCGGCGAGATGCTGATCGCCAGCGAACGACATGGCTGGGACACCAGCGCGATCCTCGGCGACCTGGCGGATCTGCTCAGCGAAAAAGTGCAGCGTCCCGATTACAACCGTCACGTGTTTTTCCGCTCCATCGGTCTGGGCCTGGAAGACATCGCCCTGGCCAATGCCGTCTATCAATTGCAGCGCTGACACCGGAGATTTTCATGAGTCATGCAGATTTCATCATCATCGGCGGCGGGATTGCAGGCGCTTCCACCGGTTTCTGGCTGTCGCAGCACGGCAAGGTCGTGGTGCTGGAGCGCGAGTCGCATCCGGCCTATCACTCCACCGGGCGCTCGGCTGCGCTGTTCACCGCTGCTTATGGCACTGCGCAGGTCCGGGCACTGACCCAGGCCAGCCGCGAATTCTTCGATCATCCACCCAGCGGTTTCTGCGAGCACCCGCTGCTGACCCCGCGCGGGGAAATGACCGTGGATTTCACCGGCGACGCCGCCGAGCTGAACAATCAATACCTCAGCGCCAAGGCCACGGTGCCGGAGATGCAGTTGCTCAGCGCGGATGAAGCCTGCGCGCGGCTGCCGATCCTGCGTCGGGAGAAAGTCCATGGCGCGATCTACGACCCGACTGCCAGCGACATCGACACCGACGCCCTGCATCAGGGTTATCTGCGCGGTATCCGTCGCAACAACGGCCAGGTGCAGACCGATTGCGAAGTGCTCGGGCTGAGCCGCGACGCCGATGGCATCTGGCAAGTGCAGACCAACGGCCAGACCTTCAGCGCGCCCGTCGTGATCAACGCAGCAGGCGCCTGGGCCGACAAGATCGGTGCGCTGGCCGGCGCCCGACCGCTGGGCCTGCAGCCGAAACGTCGCGCGGCGTTCATCTTCGCCGGCCCCGAAGGCGTGGACATTCATCACTGGCCGATGCTGGTCAGCCTCGATGAATCGTTCTATATGAAGCCCGACGCCGGGATGTTCCTCGGCTCACCGGCCAATGCCGACCCGGTCGAACCGCACGACGTACAGCCGGAAGAGCTGGACATCGCCATGGGCATTTACCAGATCGAGGAAGCGACGACCCTGACCATCCGCCGCCCGACCCGCACCTGGGCCGGCCTGCGCAGTTTCGTCGCCGACGGTGATTTGCTGTCCGGGTTCGATCCGCAGGTGCCGGGGCTGTTCTGGGTCGCGGCCCAGGGTGGATACGGCATCCAGACCTCACCGGCCATGGGCATGGCCAGCGCAGCGCTGGTGCGCGGAGAATCGCTGCCCGACCATCTCAAGCAATTCGGCCTGACCGCCGCCATGCTCGCCCCCACCCGCCTGGCCTGACCGTCCGCCCGGATGACGCGCCCGACGGATTGCGGCACACTCGCAACGCCCCCGGATCACGGGGGCGTTGACGTTGCCTGGAGCTCCACAGTTATGACCGCCCCCGAACACACGCCCGAGCTGCATGACGCTGCGCTGGATAACTACCACGCCATCGCCGACGCCGTCGCTACGCTGTTCTTTCCCCATGCCGAAGTGGTGCTGCATGACCTGCGCACGCAGAAGGTCGACTACATCGCCAACAACCTGTCGAAGCGGGTGATCGGTGATGAATCGTCGCTGGAAGACATGCTCAGCGACGACGTCAGCGAACGGAACATCGGCCCGTACGAAAAGCTAAATTGGGACGGTCAGAAGATTCGCAGCCTGAGCACGGTACTGCGCGACAGCGAAGGTCATCCTCTGGCGGTGCTGTGCATCAACCTGAATATTTCGCTGTTCGAGAATGCCAAGGCTGCGCTGGATCTGTTCCTCTCGCCGAGCAAACTGATCCCGCAACCAGACTCGCTGTTCCGCGATGACTGGCAGGAGCGGATCAACACGTTCCTGCACGCCTGGCTACGCGAACGGCAACTGAGCCTGAACCTGCTGACCCGCGATCACAAACGCGAACTGGTGCTGGCGCTGCACGCCGAGGGAGCGTTCAAGGGCAAGAGCGCCTCGAACTATGTGGCCAATGTGCTGAACATGGGGCGGGCCACGGTGTACAAGCATTTGAAGGAATTGAAGGGCTGAAACCGTGCAGCCTGCGAAGGCTGCACGGTTTTCTGACTCAGTCGCCGTAGATGTCCGACTTGAAGTACTTCTCGGAAATCTTCTGATATTCGCCACTGGCGCGAATGCCGTCGATGGCGGTATTCAACTGGCTGACCAGTTCAGCATTGCCCTTGCGCACCGCAATCCCCGCGCCCTCGCCCACGTATTTCGGATCCTTCAGTTCCGGCCCGACAAACGCATAACCCTTGCCCCGAGGCATCGACAAGAAGTCGGTCAGCGGGATCGTGTCGGCGAAGATCGCATCGAGACGCCCGGCCGCCAGGTCCATGTAGATTTCTTCGTTGTTGCCGTAACGCTTGACGTTGATGCCCTTGGGCTCGAACACCTCGGTGGCGTAACGGTCGGTGGTGGTCGCACGCTGCACGCCGACGGTCTTGCCCTTGAGGCTGGCGTACTGGTCATCGACGCTCGCGCCTTCCTTCATCACCAGCCGCGACGAGGTGAAATAGTACTTGTGGGTGAAGTCCACCGACTTCTTGCGATCTTCGTTGATGGTCATGGACGACAGCGCCATGTCGATTTTCTTCACTTTCAGGGAAGGAATCAGACCGTCGAACTCGCCCTCGACCCACACGCACTTGACCTGCATCTGCGCGCACAGGGCATTGCCGATGTCGTAGTCGAAACCGACGATTTCACCCTTGTCGGTTTTCGAGGCGAAGGGCGGATACGCCGCTTCGATACCGATGCGCAGGGTTTTCTCGGCGGCGAACGCGCTGCTGCACGCCAACAGGCTCAGCGCCAGACCGGTAATGAGGGGGAATTTCTTCATGTTCGTTCTCTCGCGGGTTGTTGTTGGTTTGGCAAGACAGAAGAAAAAGCTGAAACGGGGAAAAGACCTTTTTTGTACTTGTAAATCCATACTGGACTTTTACGTACAGATCGTCAATTGGGCAAAAGAGATTGCTTCCTGCTGTTGGTCAGGTGGGTAATCCATAGCATTTCCGGTGTTGCGGATGGCGCCTTCGCGAGCAAGCCCGCTCCCACATTGGAATGCATTTCCCTATGGGAGCGGGCTTGCTCGCGAAGAGGGCCGGGAGAGCAGCGCAGAATCTACTTTTTCCAGCGATCCGCCGCCGCATGATCGCTGTCACGACCTTCGACCCAGCGCGGTCCGTCGCTGGTGTTCTCTTTCTTCCAGAACGGCGCGCGGGTTTTCAGGTAATCCATGACGAAGGCGCAGGCGTCGAACGCCGCCTGGCGGTGGGCACTGGCGGCGGCGACAAACACGATCGGTTCACCCGGTTCCAGCGCGCCGATGCGATGCAGCACTTCCAGCTTCAACAGCGGCCAGCGTTGCTCGGCCTCCACAGCAATCTTGCCGAGGGCTTTTTCGGTCATGCCCGGATAGTGTTCGAGGAACATTCCGGCGACATCGAGGCCATCGTTGAAGTCGCGCACGTAGCCGACAAAACTCACCACCGCGCCGACGCCGACATTGGCCGCGTGCATCGCGTTGACTTCGGCGCCCGGATCGAACGGTTCGGACTGCACCCGAATGCGCATGGCTCAGCCTCCGGTCACGGTGGGAAAAAACGCCACCTCGTCGCCATCGACCACCGGCTCGTCAAGCTGGCAGAGGTCTTCGTTGCGCGCGCACATCAGGTTCTGCTCGCTCAGCACCTCGGCGCCTTCACGCTGCGCCAACAGTGCACGAACGTCATCGACGGTGGCGAAATCACCCTCGACCTTCACCGAGTCCACGCCCAGCGCTTCGCGGTAACGGGCAAAAAACTTCACGGTCAGGTTCATGGCTGCTCCGCCTGGAAATGCCCGCTCTTGCCGCCGACCTTCTCCAGTAGACGCACGCTTTCGATGGTCATGCCACGGTCCACAGCCTTGCACATGTCGTAGATGGTCAGGGCGGCGACGCTGGCGGCGGTCAGTGCTTCCATCTCGACGCCGGTCTGCCCGGACAATTTGCAGCGTGCCACGATGCGCACCGCGTCGTCGCCTTCAGCGCTGAGCTCAACCTTGACGCCGGTCAGCATCAACGGATGGCACAGGGGAATCAGATCGCTGGTTTTCTTCGCTGCCTGAATGCCGGCAATGCGCGCCACGGCGAACACGTCACCCTTGGGATGGCCGCCGCTGACGATCATCTGCAGGGTGTCGGGCAGCATGCGCACCAGCGCTTGGGCCGTCGCTTCACGGAACGTCACGGCTTTTTCGGTGACGTCGACCATGTTGGCGCGACCTTGGGAATCGAGATGAGTCAGCACGGGATTACTCCTGATCAGGAGCGCCGATTGTAAACCTGGGGGTCAGAATTGCGCACATAAAAAACCGGGCGACTTTGCAGTCGCCCGGTTCGGTTTGACGGTTACAGATGCGATTCGGCGTATTCGGCCAGAATCGAACGTGGCACCCCTTGCAGGGTGATGTGCACACCGTTGGGGAAATCCTTGAAGCGTTCGGTCAGGTAGGTCAGCCCGGAACTGGTCGCGGACAGGTAAGGGGTGTCGATCTGTGCCAGGTTGCCCAGGCACACCACTTTGGAACCGGCGCCGGCCCGGGTGATGATGGTTTTCATCTGGTGCGGCGTGAGGTTCTGGCATTCGTCGATCAGGATCAGGCTCTGCTGGAAGCTGCGACCGCGAATGTAGTTGAGCGATTTGAACTGCAACGGCACTTTGCTGAGGATGTAGTCGACGCTGCCATGGGTGTTTTCGTCATCCATGTGCAAGGCTTCGAGGTTGTCGGTGATGGCGCCGAGCCAAGGCTCCATTTTTTCCGCTTCGGTGCCGGGCAGGAAGCCGATTTCCTGGTCCAGACCCTGCACGCTGCGGGTGGCGATGATGCGGCGATAGCGCTTGCTGACCATGGTCTGCTCGATCGCAGCGGCCAGCGCCAGAATGGTTTTACCCGATCCGGCGGCGCCGGACAGGTTGACCAGGTGAATATCCGGATCCAGCAGCGCGTACAGCGCCAGGCTCTGATAGATGTCCCGTGGCTTGAGGCCCCAGGCTTCCTGGTGCAAAAGCGGCTCCTGGTGCAGGTCGAGGATCAGCAGCTTGTCCTCCATGATCTCTTTGATCCAGCCGACGAAGCCTTGCTCATCGATGATGAACTCGTTGATGTGCACGGCAGGCAGGTTGTCGATCAATTGCACCTGATGCCAGGTGCGGCCGTGATCCTGGCGGGTTTCGACCTTGCTCACGCGGTCCCAGAAGGAGCCGGTCATGTTGTGATAGCCGTTGGGCAGCAGGGACACGTCGTCGACCAACTGGTCGGTGCTGTAGTCCTCGGCGTCGATCCCGCAGGCGCGCGCCTTGAGGCGCATGTTGATGTCTTTGGTGACCAGCACCACCGGTTTTTTCGGGTCGCGGGTGTGCAGGTCGATCAGCTGGTTGATGATTTTGTTGTCGTTCAGATGCTCGGGCAGAATCAGGTTCGATTCGGCCTGCTTGCTCATCAGAATCGACAGCAAGCCCTTCGGGCCGCCCTTGCCGCGCTGGATCGGCACGCCCTGTTCAACATCATCGGGTGAAGCATCGCCCAGGGTCTTGTCGATCAGCCGGATCGCCTGACGGCATTCGGCGGCCACGCTGTGATGCCCGCTCTTGAGCTTGTCCAGCTCTTCAAGCACGGTCATCGGGATCGCGACGTGGTGTTCTTCGAAATTCAGCAGGGCGTTCGGATCGTGAATCAGTACGTTGGTATCGAGTACATAAAGGATTGGCTGGTTGGAGGAAGGGCTACGTCCGTGATCATCCATACTCGGTCACCTTTGTGGGAGCCATTCGACGCAATACCTCGGCGGTGCTGCGCCTCGAAGTGACTGCCGAATCCACCTGCACAGCTTTTGTCGGGATAGCAGGTGAACTGCACACAAAATGGGTCTTGGAAGACGCCACCTGTGTTGCAGGTTTCGGCGGTCTGACTTCGTAATACTCCAAAACCCGTGACAGAAAAAAGCACTTTGACGCTTTTTTGAAGTTTATTTTGCAAAGTGACGAAAAGCCCTTGGCGGACTGCCCTGCCCCCGTTAGAGTCGGAAGTCCGCCTGCATCGAATTTTGCAAAAAATTCACCCCAAGCCCAATGTTTCCGGGCTCTTGCCGTTTTTCAGCGAAACGCGTCCTGACAGTCTTCCCAGCCGATGCCGCTTTGCGCGGTTTGCGTGATCAGCCACGGCAACGCGGTCTTCACCGCATCCTGCTTCATGTTGAAATTGATCACCCCGTGCCGCCACAGCAGCATCAGGGTCAGCACCCGCTGCGCGCTCGGATTGCCCTTGAGCTTGCCGGCGCCATCCTGGGCATCGATGTCCCACAGCGCCACTTGCAGGCCCTGACTGTTGAAGAAACCACGAGCATCACTTCGACGTTGCCCTTCAGGCGGGCGGAACAGCGGCACGTAGTTTTCCGGCAGCTTGTTGCGGACCAGATCGGCACTGCGCCGCACCGAATCCTGCCAGTCCTGCCAGTGGCTGTGAGAGCGGAATTCCCAGCCCTGCACGCCGACGCACTGCTGCGAAAACGTCGCTTGCAGGCTGCTGACGGAACGGTCGGCCAGCCGCGCCTGAACATCCTTGCCCAACATGAAGAAGGTGCCGCTCAGGTTCGACTTGCGCAGGTACTCGGCGAGCCAGTCGGTGTTGTCCGGTTGCAGGTTGGCGGCGCTGTCGAAACTCAGCAGAAACAGGCGATCGTGCATGTCGTCGCCGTTGCGCTCGTAGTCGCCGAAATGATCGAGTTCGCTGCTGGTCTGCGGTGACAGCGCAGCCTTGCGCATCAGCTCATCGAGGTATTGCAGGTGGAAGATCCGGCTCGGCTCGGCCCACTTGGTGTAATAGCTTTCGTCGCTGACCACGAATTTGGCGGCCTGCTCGCGCAGGGTCGGCAGGTCTTCAACGAGGAAGCAGAACGAGGCGTCCTGATCGCAGCTTTGCTGGGCAAAATTGTAGTTGGCGAGCAGGCGCTGCCACAGGCGCGCGCGCAGGCTGTTGATCGCATCCAGATTGACCGTGCGCAGCCCCAGGCGCTGGGCCAGCGCCGCTTCGTCCAGCGCTTCGGTGCCGAGCAGGCCTCGGGCGAACATCAGGATTTCTGCCCGTGAGGCGACGTCGAACAGAGTCGGATTGTCGAGTTTTTCCGGCCAGGTGCTGCGATCCAGCGTCGCGATATCGCCCGGCGCCGCAACGGCACCGACGCTCAACAGCCACGCGGTGAAAAAAAGAACAATGCGCAAAGGGTGTCTCCATAACAAAACCCGCGCCGCACTATAGCTGATGTGCAGGGCTCACGGACGCTGCCCTCACCCCAGCCCTCCCGAAACGTCGGACCGCCCGGAGGGAGAGGGAGCCGATCTTCACCGGATTCAAGATCAACGCAGGAATGATCACCGCCGATCACCTATGGATGCGATAGCTGGAGTCATCCGCCCCAACCCCCTAGAATCGCCCCCACGATTAAAGGAGACGACTTCATGCTGATGGTGATTTCCCCCGCCAAGACCCTCGATTACGAAACACCGCCGGCGACCCAGCGCTTCACCCAGCCGCAATACCTCGACCACTCCCAGGAACTGATTCAGCAACTGCGCGAGCTGAGCCCGGCACAGATCAGCGAACTGATGCACGTGTCCGACAAGATCGGCGGCCTGAACGCCGCGCGTTTCGGCAGCTGGACACCGGCGTTCACCCCGGAAAACGCCAAACAGGCACTGCTGGCCTTCAAGGGCGACGTCTACACCGGACTCGACGCCCAGAGCTTCAGCGAAGCCGATTTCGATTACGCGCAACAGCACCTGCGCATGCTCTCCGGCCTTTACGGCCTGCTGCGTCCGCTCGACCTGATGCAGCCGTATCGCCTGGAAATGGGCACCAAACTGGCCAATGCCCGAGGCAAGGACTTGTACGCCTTCTGGGGCACGCGCATCAGCGAATGGCTGAACGAAGCGCTGGCCGACCAGGGCGACGACGTGCTGCTGAACCTGGCGTCCAACGAATACTTCTCGGCGGTCAAACGCACGGCCCTGAACGCGCGGATCATCAACACCGAGTTCAAGGACCTGAAAAACGGTCAGTACAAGATCATCAGCTTCTACGCCAAGAAAGCCCGGGGTCTGATGAGCCGCTTCGTGATCCAGGAACGCATCAACGACCCGGCGGCCCTCAAGCAGTTCGACGTACAGGGTTATCGCTACAGCGCCGAGCAATCGAAACCGGACAATCTGGTGTTCCTGCGCGACCACGCACCGGAATAAAGCATGCACTTCTGCACGACTCTTTATAGAGAGAGTCGTGCAGCTCGCACGACGTCAAAAATCCCCCACCTGTTTACGCCATTTCATTGGCGCCATAAAAACATCACCCTCTTTTCTATCTTTAGTTTCACTCGACAGTTGTCATTTTTTTCAGTAGTGGCACCTAAATTTTTTCACGATAGTGGCACAAAACCATCTAAGGCGATTATCTCCCTATTAACAAAGGGCGAAATCGAAAGTGCTATCAATATGAGAGCAGTGCCATCTTTCTCAATATTTCAAAAAATTTCAGATTTCGCGATGAGCGGACAGGAACTATGTCCAAATGCATAGCTCATACCACCGGTAACGATTCTCGCCGAGTTTGTACGAGATAACTTACGCAGAGAACTAACCCATGTAACCAAGTTGTCACAGCAACTTGCCCCAATGGATAAACAACTCTGGACAACTAGCGAAGGACAGGAGATACGCACCATTAATATCCCCTACAAGGCCAAGGCCGCGCCCTTATAAACGTGCTCGCCAGAGCACCCAACCGCCCGATCTACAGGCCCTCCGCCTGACATCGAGCGCGCAATACGATTGCACAAGAGCCCTCTGACCAGAGGATCAGCTGCATAACGGGGCACGTCATAACAACAAGGCCTGGTTGCGCACATCTTGAGTGCACTTATTTAGACACTCGGAACTTAAGTATGCCTGCACACGGCATTGTGACGCCTGCAAGTCACACTTTCGAGTGCACTAAGACCGCTGAACACCATTAACTCCGGCCTTCTAAGGGCCTGATATATACAGAGGTAATTGCGATGCGCATCAGCATATTTGGTTTGGGTTACGTCGGTGCAGTCTGTGCCGGTTGCCTGTCTGCACGGGGCCATGACGTGGTTGGCGTCGATGTTGCCAAAGACAAGATCGACATGATCAACGCTGGCAAATCTCCCATTGTCGAACCGGGCCTGGGCGAGTTGCTGGCACAAGGTATCCAGACCGGTCGTCTGCGCGGCACGACCAACTTCGCCGAGGCGATTCGCGACACCGACCTGTCGATGATCTGCGTCGGCACGCCAAGCAAGAAGAACGGCGACCTGGAACTGAACTACATCGAAGCGGTATGCCGCGAGATCGGTTTTGTCCTGCGTGAAAAAACCACCCGTCACACCATCGTCGTGCGCAGCACCGTTCTGCCGGGCACCGTGGCAAACGTTGTCATCCCGATCCTCGAAGACTGCTCCGGCAAGAAAGCCGGTGTTGATTTCGGTGTCGCCGTGAACCCTGAGTTCCTGCGTGAATCCACCGCGATCGCCGACTACGACCTGCCACCGATGACCGTCATCGGCGAGTTCGACAAGGCGTCGGGCGACGTTCTGCAATCGCTGTACGAAGAACTCGACGCACCGATCATCCGCAAGGACATCGCCGTCGCCGAGATGATCAAGTACACCTGCAACGTCTGGCACGCCACCAAAGTGACCTTCGCCAACGAGATCGGCAACATCGCCAAAGCGGTGGGCGTCGATGGCCGCGAAGTGATGGAGGTCGTCTGCCAGGACAAGACCCTCAACCTGTCCCAGTACTACATGCGTCCGGGCTTCGCGTTCGGCGGTTCGTGCCTGCCCAAAGACGTGCGCGCCCTGACCTACCGCGCCGGTTCCCTGGACGTCGAAGCGCCGCTGCTCAACTCGCTGATGCGCAGCAACGAATCGCAAGTGCAGAACGCGTTCGACATCGTTGAAAGCCACGACAAACGCAAAGTCGCCCTGCTCGGCCTGAGCTTCAAGGCCGGCACCGACGACCTGCGCGAAAGCCCGCTGGTGGAACTGGCCGAGATGCTGATCGGCAAGGGTTACGACCTGAGCATCTACGACAGCAACGTCCAGTACGCCCGTGTCCACGGCGCGAACAAGGACTACATCGAGTCGAAGATCCCGCACGTGTCGTCCCTGCTCAACGCGGACTTCGATTCGGTGATCGACAACTCCGACGTGATCATCCTCGGCAACCGCGACGAGAAGTTCCGCGCGCTGGCCCAACAGGCCCCGCACGGCAAGCAGGTCATCGACCTGGTCGGCTTCATGGCCAAGGCCACCGATGCCGGCACCCGCACCGAAGGCATCTGCTGGTAACGCAGCAGCAAGCCCCGAGTTTCAAGCCGCACGCCGTGAATCGGCGGCGGCTTGAAGCCCCCATCACCTTCGGATGACGGTCATGTCCAAGCTCAAACATTTTTTTCTGCAATCCGCCGGCTGGCTTTTGTTTCTGAGCCTGCTGATGGGCCTGGCCCTGATGCTGCCCACGTCCACGTTCGACTCCGAGTCGAAGGACTTCATTTTCCTGATTGGCGCCGTGGGTATCTGGCGCTACTCGATGGGTGCCACGCACTTTGTGCGCGGCATGATTTTTCTCTACATCGTCTACCCGCACCTGCGCCGCAAGGTTCGCAAGCTGGGTAAGGCTGCTGACCCGTCGCATGTGTTTCTGATGGTCACCAGCTTCCGTATCGACGCGTTGACCACCGCGCAGGTTTACAGCTCGGTGATCCGCGAAGCCATCGACTGCGAACTGCCGACCACCGTGGTCTGCTCCATCGTCGAAATGTCCGATGAGCTGCTGGTCAAGGCGCTGTGGGCGCGGATGAATCCGCCAGAACGCGTGAAGCTCGACTTCGTGCGCATCCCCGGCACCG